>JAWWBH010000408.1:0-1501 GCA_033721075.1 Christiangramia sp. | reverse complement strand
CTTGACGAAATCCAGTGCAGTTCTAAGGATCTGCCCCATTGTACTGGCTCGTTTGAATTTCATATCCTTAGAAAAGGCATAAAGATCGGTGCGCAATTCCTTTACATTTTCTTTGCTAGAAACATGGTCATTGATCATACACCTAATAAGCTCTTTATATCTGCTTTTGGTGTTAATCATCCTTTTCGCCAGGAGAGAGCGTTCCTCTTTTCTATATTGCTCAATGGATGACTCTTCAAGCTTTTCAGAAACAAGCTTTACCATTTTATAATTCTCTTTGAAGAATTGAGGTTGGTATACCTTCAGCTTACCTTCATAACATTGCTGGTCAAAATCTATTGCCCTTATCTGATATTCCACATGATCAAAATCGTGGGTGGGGATCACAACATAATTATAAGAACGCATGTCCCCCAGGAGTCTGACGGTACAGCGTTCATTGAATTTCACAAATTGTTTGGCGATCTGGGTCTGTGCTCTAAGGTCACACTCGGGCAAATGATCTTCAATAAAAACATCACCCGGAATACCTGCTATGTGTGCTTCAATAAGCGTGTCTTTATAAACCAGGAAGTTGATCCTGTGAGGGGAAAGCAAATGTTCAAACTCCAGCCCGTATAAGCGGGAAGCATCTGCCTTTTTCACATAAAAATAGGTGAAACTATCATTCAGGATGTTCCTCACCTTAATCCGGAAAGGCTTGGAATTCCCGAAAGTACAGTAGTCTATAGCATCAACATTCAGCCATTCCAGCGAATCGTCACTACCATCTGAATGCAAAATGGTATACACCTTTTTCAGGCTATTATCAATCTCAATACGCTCATGATCGGCATAATAACAACGCACCCAGAAGGTATCTTCATCATGCTGATCATATACCACTATGGATCCTGAGAATCTCAGCAGATCATCATAGAATACAGGGATCTTGGTATTTCGGTTATATTTTGCCAGATATCGGTTGAAACGTTCATTTACAGGAAACGAAGGTTTCTTTTTTGACATCAGTTTTTCTTCCATAGAAATAGCTCGTTTTTCTCAAAATTAAGCTTATTATAGGGAAACCTGTAACAAAATCCTATTTTAGACGTCGTATTTTAAACACTTCTTCAATCTTGGAAACAATTTTAAGTTTAAATAAGCTTACCAAAAGATTTGGCAAACTCACGGCCGTAGATAATCTAAGCTTCAGTATAGAAAAAGGAAATGTCTACGGAATTTTAGGTCCTAATGGAAGTGGGAAATCCACCACCCTGGGAATGGTGCTGAATGTAGTCAACAAAACATCGGGAGATTTTAAGTGGTTTGACGGAACGCTTACAACTCATGAAGCTCTAAAAAAGGTGGGAGCCATTATTGAGCACCCTAATTTTTATCCGTATATGACAGCAGAACAGAACCTGGCACTAGTATGTAAAATCAAAGGGACCGGCACCAGAAAGATCCATGAGAAACTTGAGATCGTAGGACTTCTGGATAGGAAAGACAGTAAATTCAG
>JAWWBH010000407.1:0-1519 GCA_033721075.1 Christiangramia sp. | reverse complement strand
TTCCCAAAGTGAATATCCAGCCGATTATTTTAGAAACCCTCTAGACATTCCAGTAGTATTAGCCGGGACTTTCGGTGAGCTTCGTTCAAATCATTTTCATTCGGGCCTAGACATCAAGACCCAAGGAAAGGAAGGCTTGTCAATTTATGCCACTGCCGAAGGTTACATTAGTAGGATTAAAGTAGAGCACGGGGGTTATGGAAAAGCTATTTATATAAATCACCCTAATGGATATACCACGGTGTATGCACATCTACAGAAATTTTCTCCCAGAATTGAAAAATTTATCAAGGACACTCAGTATTTAAAAGAAAATTACGAACTGGATATTTATACTGCTGTCGATGAATTTCCAGTAACTAAGGGTGAGATAATTGCCTTATCTGGAAATACAGGAAGCTCAGCCGGTCCTCATCTTCATTATGAAATTAGGGATAATATTGAAAGGCCTATTAATCCTTTATTATTCGGTATGCAGGTGCCGGATAACAAACCGCCGACAGTAGTTGGAGTCTATGCTTATCCATTAGGAAATAAATCACACATCAACCAATCTGTGGACAAAAGGGTTAAACTTAGATTGATTCCTACAGCTAACGGTAATTTCACAACGGAAAAGCTGCAGGCAGCTGGAAATATAGGCTTTGGTGTTATATCACACGACAAATTGGATATGGCGAATAACCCGAATGGATTGGATAACATCCAATCATTTTATAATGGAAATAAAATTTTTGAGATAGATTTCAGAAAATTCAGTTTCAATGAAACTGGTCATCTCAATAGTCTTATTGATTATGCTTTTTATACTAAGGAAAGAGAACGCATTCAACGATTGTTCGTTGAACCTAACAATACCTTGAGTATGTATAAAGAATTGAACGACAATGGAATTCTAACCATAAAGGACAGTACCTCCTCTGTTTATAAGATTAAGCTCAGTGATTTTGCCGGAAATGAGTCAGTTGTGACAATTCCGATAAATGGAAAGGAAGCAGAAGTATTGGATACGACAGAGCCTGCCTGGAATTTGGAGGTCTCTCCCGATAGCCCTACCACTATAGAAGAAGGTAATTATAGGGTGTTTATTCCTGCAAATTCGGTTTACACAGAGCAACTACTTAATTTTGAAGTTGTCGGTGACACTTTGAAACTTCATGAAGATGTTGTGCCGCTCAGAAAATCATATACTTTGGAATATGATATTAGCAATTATCAAGCAGAAGACAGAGACAAATTGTTTCTGGCAAACCTCTATGGGTATTACAAAAAACCTAATTACATAAGGACCCGCAGAACAGAAAACAAACTTGTTGCAAATCCTAAATCCTTTGGTACTTACACTTTAGCAATTGATACCATTCCCCCTACTATTAAGCCAGTTAATTTCCAGAATAACAAATGGATTAGTAATTTAAATGAGCTGGTTGTTGAGATTGAGGATGATTTATCGGGGATAGGAAATTATAGAGCCACTGTTAACGGAAAATGGATTTTAATGGAGTACGATTACAAGAAG
>JAWWBH010000406.1:0-1522 GCA_033721075.1 Christiangramia sp. | reverse complement strand
GAATATTCCACCAGGGTATAATGGTATTTAAACATCCTGTCACCAACCGCAGATGCACTATCCAGCCTGGAATATCCATCGATCATTTTGGGAGCGACCGCATTCACCTGCTTTTCGGCGGCTTTCAGTTGCTCCTCCACGCTGTTATTACCGAAAAAGAAATACTGAACTGCAAAAAAAGCAATGGCGAAGGTGATAGCGAAGCTCGCCACCTGGATCAAATTTTTCCTCTTTGAACTTTCTTCAGGTTTTTTCATGTTCATCTGTTAAGGTTTCAAATACAATAATAACCAATCCAATTAAATATCCGCGGGGTGTGCTTTTTCCAGATCCTCCGCCGGCCGTCTTAATTTATACTATCAGAATCGTTGTATTTCTGAATTATATACAGAATATTTTTCTGGCTTCCCTGCATGGAATCGAATTCTTCGAGAATTAAAGGCTTATCCTCAATTAAAGGCCTTATTTGTGTGTGTGCCTCTTTTCTTGAATTCAGTCCGCCAAAATCGACTGATTTTAATTCTGACCCGTTTTTGGAAATGAAAAAAGGAATACCATCTACCAACTGATAGACCTTGATTTCCCCGTCTATGATCCGTTTTATATACCACCTGTCATAGACAGGTACAATTACACAGTCCCCGTCCACACCATCGTAGGACCTGATCATTGCGATCTCCCCGGGATCTATGGAACTTTTATCTCCCTTCTCATCCCTGATATTATATTTTACCTCTGCCGTATTGAAATAATTAATCCCACGGGTGATCTTCCCATAGACAGTATCATTCTCCCTGGTAACTATATATTCCCTTTCCTGGGCTATATTCTTATTGATGATGGATAAAAGTAAGAAGATAAAAATGCCAGATGTTCTCAAATAATAGATTGTTTAGTGTTTATAGATCATAAAGCCCCCTGGGTTATATATCCTGGTTAGTACTTTTCAGTGTCTTCTACCCCAACTCCTTATAATCTATATTATAGGAAAGTTTGTATTCTTCAATAATCTTCCAATAAATATGCTCATTTTTTAAGATGCTCTTCCAAATATAAATGAAAATGTTTTCTCCCTAAAGTTGCTAGCATTTCTTTCCGGTTACACTCCATCCAAACTGAATCATGGTAGCCAGCTTACTAAGTTCATATACCTGTTCCAGGGTCATTACCTCCTAATTTAAAATTTTCGTCAAAGGGGGTAATTGAATGATCTAATAACAAGCTATATTTAATAGTTTCAATATAAACAGTTGCGGAACTGAACATCATCTTACCAGGCGTAACTTTCTGGTTTTTGCGCAACCAAAATCTATCTTTTGTTGCGGATTATTAAAAAATTGTTGGGCCAATTGCAAGGCACAAAGCCAATATTCATAGTCTTCCGCGTTTGGAAGTTCAGTTGGAAACTGTCCGTGGTACCCATTCCTGAAGACGACATTTTCAGCATTAACATACAGCATATCGATTTTGTAGCCTGCAATCCCTGAGGAGGACACATCCAATTCTCCGGTAAAGGAGAGCT
>JAWWBH010000405.1:0-1525 GCA_033721075.1 Christiangramia sp. | reverse complement strand
TTAATAAGGATTTATAAAAGTCTTTAAAGTTTCATTCGAAATATCAGGATTTGCTCCTTCCTTACCAGCTACCAGTGCTCCTACAGCGCAGGCCTGGTCAAGGGCAGTCTGTGGTGTTTCTCCTAACAGCAGCCTGGCGATTAGTGTTCCTAGGAAGGAATCGCCAGCCCCCACGGTATCCCTTACCTTTACCTGGTATCCGGAATTATAATAGAGCTTTTTATCATGCATAAGCACCGCGCCATGCCTTCCCTTGGTCACACAGATGGACCTTGCATTGGATTTCACCGCAATAAAAAGCAGGTTCTGTTCCAGGGAATTGTACTTTGATCCCATCATCCCCGCGATCTCAAATAGTTCATCATCGTTGAACTTGATGAACTCGGCATGTTGCATAAGTTCCATTAAAAGATCCTTTGAGTAATGCGGCGGACGAAGATTAAAGTCCAGGATCCTGTATTTCGCTTTCGGGATAAGCTGAAACAATGTGTTGCGGCTCACCTCATCACGGCACACCAGGCTTCCGAAGATAAAAGCATCGGCGCTCTTTACAGAGTCGACCATTTCATCTGTCAGCCCGATCTTATCCCAGGCAGAAGGATAAGTGATATCATAGGTAGCCGAACCACTCGCAGATAAAGTGACATTTACCATTCCGGTTGGATGATCCTTATCTTTCATGATATTTTTGATCCTCACCTTTTTGGAATTAAGATAAGAAACCAATTCCTCACCTTTTTCATCGGCCCCCACCTTGCTTATCATTTCGGTTTCCACACCCATACTGCTCAACCGGCTTGCCACATTAAGTGGAGCGCCGCCAATGCGTTCCATATCGGGAAACACATCCCAGAGTATTTCACCAAAACAAACCGCCTTTACTTTTTTCGCCATGCCTTTTAAATTACAATTTTTATTATTTCCGTAGTTTATTCATTCCGGGTCGTGAGCTTCCTCGTTCAAGGTAGCCAAATCTGGTATAAAAATCCTTCACGCCTTCAGCCGCCATCAGGCCTATAAATGAGTGCCTGTATGTATTCTTATTGAGCCATTCTTCCAATTCTCTCATAATGCGGTCCCCTATTCCCATCTTATGAAAGGCCGGCATTACGATCACATCCTGGATATAGAAATAGATGGCTCCGTCTCCAATGATCCTTCCAATCCCCACCGTTTGTCCGCCTGCTATCGCGCATACCGCGAACAGGGAATTTTCAAGCCCTTTTTCCACCGTAGTGTCATCCAGGTCTTCCCATCCCGTAGAACCTCTTAAGATCTGGTATTCCCTAAGGGTGGGATTTCTATGTTCTATCTGAATGTTCATGATCTCAAAGTCTTCTGCATTCAAGATAGAAAATATTTTCAGGGCAGGATCATAATAAACAGATCGAATAAAAAACACGAGGAAGATCCCCGTGTTTTTTCGACTAATTCAAACCAATTCAATATCTAGTAACCGGGATTCTGTACATATAAACCTCCGGTAAAATCTATTTCACGCTGTGGAATTGGATAATATTCATCT
>JAWWBH010000404.1:0-1525 GCA_033721075.1 Christiangramia sp. | reverse complement strand
GTAGATCCGCTTTCAAAGGAGCCCGATTTTAAATATACTACGGTTTCCGTTCAGAAATATAAAAAGAAGAAAGAGAAAATACTGATAGTAGGAGCGGGTGCAGCTGCTTTCCGGTTTATCCAGAATTACCGCGATCATAATACCAGCGATCAGTTGGATGTCTTCTCCAAGGAAGAGAATCCATTTTACAACCGCGTTCTGCTTCCGGAATATATTACCGAAGAGCTCACCTGGGAACAGCTTCAGAAGATAAAGGAAAGAGAACTTGAAAAACTGAAAATAAACCTTCATAAGGAAACCTTTATTACGGCTATAGATACTGAAGCCAGGACAGTGACCGATAACAATGGAAAAACTCATTCCTTCGACAAATTGATCCTTGCTACCGGTAGCAGGGCATTTGCTCCAAAGGACGCGCAACTTCATTTGCCGGGCAGATTTACTATGAGAAGTAAAAAGGATGCCGATAGCTTTAAAGCCTATATGGATGCTACCGGACTGCCACCCGAACAGCAACACGTAGTGATCGTTGGTGGCGGGCTTCTGGGACTTGAACTGGCTGCAGCCCTGAAACATAAGGATGTGAAAGTCACAATAGTCCAGCGGTCTTCAAGGCTTATGGAACGCCAGCTTGATATTACTTCGAGCAAATTACTTGCGCAGGACGTACAGGAACGGGGAATTCAGATTTATTTTGATAATGAGGTAAGTACCGTTTTTGATGATGAAGATTCCGGCAATCTGAATATCACCCTTAAAAGTGGTAAGAATATAAATGCCAATGCCATTGTATATGCTATTGGAACACTACCAAATATCAATATTGCCAGGAAAAGCGGACTGGTTTGCGGTCGTGGGGTTAAAGTGAACCAGCATTTGCAAACTTCAGATCCCGATATTTTCGCACTGGGTGAGATTGCCGAGTTCAGGAATAAATTGTTTGGAATCACTTCAGCGGCGGAAGAGCAGGCGACCATCCTTGCTAACTTTATGGCGGGAGACATCAGCAGCACTTATCACGGTTCGGTTTTGATGAATATTTTAAAATTCAACGATCTTGATGTTTGTAGCATTGGTGACATACATGTCCCCGGGAATGATGACAGTTATGAGGAGATAATCTTTACCGATATCAAGAAAAGATATTATAAGAAATGCATCGTAAAAGATGATCTGTTGGTAGGTGCAGTTTTAATGGGAGATAAAAATGAATTCGCCGAATTCAAGAGCCTTATTGAAAGTAAGATCGAATTGTCAGACAGGAGAGACAGTCTGTTACGAGGTTCTGGAAATGATGAACCTGTGAAGGGAAAACTGGTATGTTCCTGCAGCCAGGTAGGTACCGGAAATCTTGAAGAAGCCATCTCTAATGGCTGTACCGATTTTACGGAATTATGTAAGCAAACCGGGGCCGGACTTGGATGTGGTAGTTGTAAGACGGAGGTGAAGGAAATATTAAATACATCAAAAGAACTGGTATGAAAAAGATGCTTCCAAGGTTAATAGTAAAGGGCGGTGTACTCTC
>JAWWBH010000403.1:0-1525 GCA_033721075.1 Christiangramia sp. | reverse complement strand
GAGGATACAAAGGATGTGTTCCCTATGAAGAGGGGGAGAAGGCCTGGGCGTAAAGAATATTTAACTGTTCCTGTCCTCTTGCCGTTGTTGGAAAATTAAAAATTTTTCTTTTGCAACTTGTATATACAAGTTGAATTTCATAGATTTATTCTTCGATACCTGGTATTAAATTCTAATACTTATAAAGCTAACTCATGAAAATACTTATGCTAGGCTCGGGTTTTATTGCCCGCTTTTATGCCACCTCTTTACACTCTCAAAGGAGAAAAGACAGGATTGTATCTGTGTATTCCCGATCCCTTGAAAATGCCAAAAGATTCGCTGACGATTATGGGCTTTCTCATTATTCAGATTCTTTGGAAGAAGCAATAAATGATCCCGAAGTTGAAATAGCCATCATCTCCCTGCCTAATCATCTGCATGAAATTGCGGTTAAAGAATGCGCAAAGGCTAAAAAGCATGTTTTATGTACCAAACCTCTTGGAAGAACGGCCAAGGAAGCAAAGCGAATGTTGGAAATGGTTGAGGAGGCCGGTATTTTTGGAGGGTATCTGGAAGATTTATGTTATACTCCAAAATTTTTGAAATCCCTTCAAAGTGTGAAGAATGGCGACATTGGCAAGGTCTTATGGGCGAAATCCAGGGAAGCTCATCCGGGGCCTCATAGCGATTGGTTCTGGAATAAGGAAAAATCAGGAGGCGGAGCCATGATAGACCTGGGGTGCCATTGTGTTGAAATTAGCAGGAATTTTATCGGTAAAAACGTAAGGCCTGTGGAAGTGATGTGTTGGGCCGATACCCAGGTGCATCCTATTGAAGCCGAAGATCATGCCCTTGCCTGGGTAAAATATGCTAACGGCGCCATAGGACAGTTTGAGGTGAGTTGGAATTTCAGGGGAGGAATGGACTTAAGGGATGAAGTAATGGGCACCGAAGGAACAGTATGGATAAATAATTTTCTTAGGACCGGTTTTGAAATGTTTATTGCGGGAAAATCGAATGCTTATGTGGCCGAAAAAGCCGAAGTCTCGCAAGGCTGGTTATTTCCCGTGGGAGATGAAGCACATGACCTGGGTTATCCCCATATGTTTACAGATATGTTCACGGCTATTGAAGAGAAGCGTGAACCTATGGAAACATTTTATGACGGTTACATTGTAAATGCCATTCTGGATGCGGCATACCTGTCCGCTAAAACCAGAAAATGGGAACAGGTTATAATCGAAGACTGGAGAGGGGATTTGGAGACCGATAATACCCGGGAAATGATTTCTTTCGATGATGATTTTTACCTGGTGAAAGAAGAAACTCTACCTAATGGCGATTTCAAACAGATTTTAAAGAATAAGAAAACAGGGGATATATCACAAAAAATAACTCCGAAAAGATAGGTTTTTGTCAGTTATCGGATAATGAAATTAAATCGCAGGAATGCAGAATACTGAAAAGGGGAACTCATCAAAAATTGTCCAATATAAAAAAGTGCAAAATGACCTGAGGCGTGCAATTATAACCGGTGTGTATG
>JAWWBH010000402.1:0-1540 GCA_033721075.1 Christiangramia sp. | reverse complement strand
ATGCAGGACTTTTTTGATAGCCAGTTTTCACAAAATATTCCGAACGAATTTATTAAAGAATTCCCGGGAGGTATTGAACTTTGGATCAAAAGAGAAGACCTGCTACATTCCGAAGTGTCCGGGAATAAATTCAGAAAACTTAAATACAACCTTATTGCCGCCAGAGATCAGAAGTATAATACTCTACTGACTTTTGGAGGTGCTCATTCCAATCATATTGCAGCTGCAGCGGCAGCCGGTAAGAAATTTGGTTTTAATACCATTGGCGTGATTCGTGGTGATGAGCTTGAAAGAAATCAGGAAAAATGGAGTCCTACCCTAAAATATGCGAGTTCCTGCTCAATGAAATTCCATTTTGTAAGCAGGGAGGAATACAGGAAAAAAGATTCAACAGTTTTTATTAATTCGCTTAGAGACAGGTTTGGTGAATTTTATTTATTACCAGAAGGAGGTACCAACGATCTGGCGATCAAAGGCTGCGAGGAGATACTCACTGAGAGAGATAAGGAATTTGATTTTATATGTTCTTCTGTAGGCACCGGGGGCACTTTAGCGGGACTGATCAATTCTTCAGAAAAGGACCAAAAGATCCTTGGGTTTTCATCCTTAAATTCTGATTATCTGAAAGATGAGGTGCGAAAAATGGTAAATAAAAGCAACTGGGAAATTATACTAAACTATCATTTTGGGGGTTATGCCAAGGTGAATGCCGGACTTATCGAGTCTATGAATGAGTTTTATAAAAATTATAAGATCAAACTGGATCCTGTCTACACAGGGAAATTAGTTTTTGGTATTTTTGAGCTCATAAAAAATGGTTATTTTCCTGAAAATTCTAAAATTCTTGCTATCCATACGGGAGGCTTGCAGGGAATTGAAGGAATGAATAGCTTTCTAAGAAAAAAAGATCTGCCTCAAATAAATTATTGATATGAGATTCAGCCGAATTTTATCCTTACTCTTAATCAGCATTTTTGTGGTTTCCTGCGGAAGCAGAAAAAAGGTAGTTACTACAAAAAAGGAAGAATCAGGAAGCGAATCCAGGGAGGAAAGGGTAGTGGTCTCTTCTAAGCCTGAACGAAAGTCAGCTCCTACAGTTAATTCCTATAATTATACGGTTGAAAGTTATATTGCAGAATTCGCCCCCATAGCTCAGGAAGAAATGAAATTATATCGTATTCCCGCAAGTATCACCCTTGCCCAGGGAATCCTTGAGTCTGGCGCCGGCCGGGGAGACCTTACAAGAAGAGCTAATAATCACTTCGGAATAAAATGTCACGACTGGGAAGGAGAAAGGGTTTATCACGATGATGATCACCGCGGTGAATGCTTCAGAAAGTATAAAGACGCTAAATATTCATACCGGGATCATTCGCTTTTCCTGGTTAACAGAGGAAGATATTCTGAACTTTTCGAGCTGGATCCTGATGATTACCGTGGTTGGGCCAAAGGTTTAAGAAAAGCAGGTTATGCCACAGATCGCAGATATCCTGATAAGCTTATTGATCTTATAGAAAGGTATGAATTGTATCGCTACGAT
>JAWWBH010000401.1:0-1541 GCA_033721075.1 Christiangramia sp. | reverse complement strand
GGTTACAATAAGCTTGATCATAGATTTGATTTTTGTAAATGGCAAAAGTATGTGATTAAAGCGGTACTTATTTTAAATTGAGATTAAAATTTTAATTAGGGATATAAACCAATCTTATTAAAACATCATTGTAAGTCTCTGTCATCCAATTTCTTCTGATTTTTTATTTAAAATAATTCTAAATAATTTTTTGTTTTAATGTTTTGAACTATAGTTTTGCGTTTCTATTTAAAAACAGTCTAAATAAAAACAATAAACCAATGAGCCAAAAAATAGTCCTCTTCAGTCTATTCCTGATAAGCCTTCAGGTAGGATTTTCTCAGGATTCAGGAAGCCTGAAAGGAAAAGTAGCCAACATCAATGGTGAGATGATTTCTGAAGTGAATATAGAAATCCAGGGAGCCGGTTTAGGAACAAAAACTAATGATAATGGTAGTTTCATGATCGATAAAGTACCTGCCGGAAATTATTTATTAAGGGTTTCCTATGTTGGTTTTGCCCCAAAAGAAATAGCATTTTCTATTAAACCTGCGGAGACGACAACTCTTCCCCTTATTATTCTAAGTTCCAAAGAAGAGCGGTTGAGCGAGGTTGTTGTAAGGGGAAATGGTAGCTCTAATATTTTCAACAGAAAGAAAAGTCAGTATGTGGCTAAATTACCTTTAGAACAGATAGAGAATCCCCAGGTTTATGATAATATTACGGCTGAACTTTTGAAACAACAGGTGGTCACTAATTTTGATGATGCGATAAGAAATAGTTCCGGGATTACGAAACTCTGGGAATCTACCGGTCGTGGTGGAGACGGAGCCGGATATTACTCCCTTAGGGGTTTCCCTGTGCAGCCCACGCTAGTTAACGGACTTCCCGGTCTCACCAATTCCAGTCCCGATCCGGCAAATATTGAAACCATCGAAGTAATCAAAGGACCTTCAGGCACACTGTATGGCAGTAGCTTAATATCTTATGGTGGGTTGATCAATATAGTCACTAAACGGCCTTATGATTATTTTGGCGGTAATATTTCATACACTTCTGGAAGCTTTGGGCTGAATAGGGTAGCGGCCGATATTAATACCCCTCTAGATGAAGATGGGGATGTGGCTTTAAGATTGAATACGGCATACCAGACTAAGAACTCCTTTCAAGATGCCGGCTTCTCCAAAACTCTTTTTGTGGCTCCATCTCTTAGCTATAAAGTTAACGATCGCTTATCTTTCCTTGTTAATACTGAATTCTTCATGGGAGAATCTACTAATCCAACCATGTTGTTTGTAGACAGAGGAGCGCCTTTAAGAGTGACCAGTATTGAAGAGCTGGGTTATGATACTAATCGTTCTTATACCAGTAACGACCTTAGTCTTGAAAATCCAAATTTCAGCCTCCAGGCTATGATGAATTATGAACTGTCTGATTCCTGGACCTCTCAAACAGTTGTTTCCAGAGGAAGTTCAACCTCAAAAGGATATTACTCTTATTTGTATGAAACCACCCGTTTCTATCAGGGGAGGGAAGAGGTAGATGGTGAAGTTACAAATCTT
>JAWWBH010000400.1:0-1546 GCA_033721075.1 Christiangramia sp. | reverse complement strand
TTTCAATTCATTTGGCTTTTATGTAGTATTCTTCTGGCAGTGTACCTTGTACTTAAATTTAGTTCGTGAACAGGCTGTGAAAAACTTTCCAAATGAGGGCCTTTCCGGAAATCTTTCCGGGTAGATTTTAACATGTCTTAATTAAAAACATTAATTTTTTTTTGAAATGAATTACCAGCATCTTTTGGATGGGGCCTAAATTGCGGCATGAAATTTTATTATTCTGGTAAGAATCCTAATCCACAAGGTGTGATTATGGTTCATGCAGACGATTGTAAAGAACTTCCTGATGTTTTGGAGAGAATATATATTGGGATATTCGCCAATGGGAATCTGGCTATAGACTCTGCAAGGGAAAAATTTCAACTCACTAAAGTTAGGCTCTGCCGGTGCTGTATGGAATAATGCTTGTTCGATCAAGTACCACGATTTTCTTTAAAGCATTCCTTATTTGGTGAGGGTTTTTATTTTATTTCCTCTTTTCGTCCTAACTTTGTTTAAGTCTTTTTGAAAATGGATGAAATAGAAAAACTTCTTAAACAGCATCATGTTCGTCCTACGGCGATAAGGCTCCTTATGTATAAATTTTTACATGAAAAGAATGTGGCCGTTACATTGAATGATATAGAATCTGGTTTTGATAAGTCTGAACGTACTACTCTTTACCGAACTATAAAAACCTTTGAGAAGAACGGCCTGGTTCACCAGATAGATGACGGGACCGGGGTAGCGAAATATGCGCTTGATGAACCCGAAAAGGGGAAGGCCAATTCCCAGGATCTTCACCTTCATTTTCACTGTACGGTTTGTAACGATACCATTTGCCTTACCGATCATAAAATTCCTCACATAAGTTTGCCTAAAGGCTTTATTACAGAAGATATGAACCTTGTTCTTAAAGGTGTCTGTGATAAATGCAGCAGGAAATAATGCACTTAAGTTGCATGTTTTTCAGCTTATCTTAGTCAAAAATTAAACAGGATTAAGATGGCCTTTAGAATGCCCCGATATATAGGATTCCATTACAGGAAAGAGATAGATGATCATAATGCCTATTTAAGGAATAAAGATTATGCCAGTGCCTGGAATGCGTTGGAAAGAGGTCATATCCTGGGCCAGGCCTATCCGCTGGAACATACCTATTCACACTGGCTGATGCTTAAATTTGGTCTTAAGATCAAAAATTTCATGGAAGTGCTGGGCCAGATTCCAGGGTTGCTGGCAGGAGGTGTAAAATCTTGCGTAGGTGTGATTCCCGTTGGAAATACGGGGGGAGCCAATGTGCCTCCTATAAGGCCTATGGAATTTGCCCCAGACCTAAAACAGATACTTAATAACAAAACAAATTCAACCAATGTCCAATCATAATCAAGGCTGCTGTACGCATCATAACGATGGTGTTTTTGGCGAAAAAACTGACCTGATCTTCGCGATTTTAAGCGGGGTATTTCTTTTCACGGGTTTTTTACTGGATCAGTTTGCTGAACTGCCTTTTATCTACATCCTTGTTCCATATTTGATATCCTATGGTTTTGGGGGGTATTAT
>JAWWBH010000399.1:0-1561 GCA_033721075.1 Christiangramia sp. | reverse complement strand
CCTCACCGAAAAACAGAGTCCGTTGGCCTGCCCAATTCCGTGATACGGATCCTGTCCCAGGATCACCACCTTGGTGTCATCAAAATTTGAGTGATCAAAAGCCGCGAAGATCTCTTTCCCGGGAGGAAAACATTTGTTCTCTGTATATTCCTGTTTAACAAAATTGATAAGATTCTTAAAATAGTCCTTTTCAAATTCTGGTTCCAGTTCTTTTTTCCAGCTTGGGTGTATTCTTACGTTCATGAGAATTAAGTAACTTTGCAGGACCTCAAAAGTAGGGAAAAATTGATATGATTAAAATTAGTTCGAGGAGTCTTGAAGATCTTGAGTTTCCGGTAGTGTGTGCACAAATAAGTGAATTCTGCATTACCGGGCAGGGAAAGGAAAAAGCTCTGAAGATCCAACCTTATCCAAATTATAAAAAAACGGTCTTTGGCCTTAACCAGACCAATGAATATTTCAATTCAAAGACCAGGGATCAGCCTATTCCAAATCACGGCTTTGATTCCATACAGCCGGAGATCAAATTACTGGGAATAGAAGGTGCTGTTGTGGAGATATCAGGCTTCAGGAAGATAGCTTCAATTACCGAAACGGTGAATGCCCATCTGAAATATTTTCAGAAATATTCCGAAAATTATCCTGCACTATCCGAAACAGTTTCTCATATAGAGTTTGACCTTAGCCTTACAAATAAGATCAATGCGGTTATAGACCGCTTTGGAGAGATGAAGGATGATGCCTCTCCCCTTTTACAACAACTCAGGCGCTCGATTAATTCAGTGAAAGGAAAGATAAATTCCAGTTTTAACTCTGCCCTGACTTCTTATCAGTCCTATGGATATTTAGATGAGATAAAAGAAAGTGTGGTGGAGAATGTGCGTGTTCTTGCGGTAAAAGCCATGCACCGTAGGAAGGTGAAAGGTGGAATAATGGGGAATTCCAAGACCGGAAGCATTGTTTATATACAGCCTGAAGCCACCTATCAGTTTACACGGGAACTTAATAACCTGGAATATGAAGAGAAGGAAGAGATAAAAAGGATTTTAAAGGAATTAACCGAATTTGCACGGCCATACCGCGAAACTCTGATCGAATATCAGGAACTGCTTAGCGATCTTGACGTAATCGCCGCTAAATCAAAATATGCCGAAAAAATAAACGCTGTCCTTCCAAAGATCAGCAAGGAGAGGGAAATCCAGTTAAAAGAAGCCTATCACCCGCTACTTTACCTGAACAATAAGAAAAAGGGAGAAAAGACCTTTCCGCAAAGCATCGAATTGGCTCCAGATAATCGCATCATAGTAATTTCAGGACCCAACGCAGGGGGTAAAAGTATCACCCTTAAAACTGTTGGTTTGTTACAGGTAATGCTTCAAAGCGGGATGCTTATCCCGGTCCATGAATACAGCAGGGTGTGTCTTTTTAAAAAGGTGCTTACAGACATTGGCGACAATCAGTCCATAGAAAATCACTTGAGCACCTATAGCTACAGGCTAAAGAATATGAATTATTTCCTCAGAAAATGTGATGATAAAACCCTTTTCCTTATTGATGAATT
>JAWWBH010000398.1:0-1568 GCA_033721075.1 Christiangramia sp. | reverse complement strand
TCAATGAACTTAAAGAAGAAGGTGTTGCCGATATCAATGAGCGTATAGTAATGGGTACGAAGAGGAGAATTCGCCCTATTCTGCTTACCGCTTTGACCGATGTGCTTGGATTTCTGCCTATGGCAATTTCGAGTTCAGCCGGTGCCGAGGTGCAAAGACCTTTAGCTACGGTAGTGATCGGAGGCTTGGTGACGTCTACCTTTCTAACATTATTCATTCTGCCAATTCTTTATAGATGGGCAGAAACCAAAAAATCTGGAAGTATTATGAATAAAAAAGTGCTGGCGGGATTGACAGTTTTTGCAGGTCTTATTTTAACTACAAATACTGCGAAGGCTCAGGAAAAGCTTCAGCAGGCTCAGATCATAGATATGGATGAAGCGGTGGAGATTGCAGTGGAAAACTATCCTTTACTAAAAAATGAAAAGCGTAGGATCGAGCAGGCAGAAGCTATGAAAGGAGCTGCCTGGGATTTAGGCCGGACCAACATTTTCACCGGAGGTGAGGAATTAAATAATGACAGGGGTATCTATACCGTAGTTGGTTTTCAGCAGCAGCAAATAGACCTGCTGGGAATTTCCTCGAAAAACAAGCTTTATAAGAAGCGAGTGGAACTGGCATTGAGTTCCTATGATCTTTCTGAACTTGAGTTAAGCAGGGAAGTTAAAAAATCCTGGAGTGAAGCCTTTTCTGCCAAAAGAAAATTGCAGTTGTATAACAAACTGGACTCCCTTTACAGGAAACTGGACAAAGCTGTTTCACTCAGATATGAAACCGAAGCGATTTCAAAACTCGAGATGCTTACTGCCAGAAACCGAATTACGGAGATAAGCATTCAGAAGGACCAGGTAGTTCATGATTATGAAATTGCCATTCAGAAACTGAATCTCTGGCTTGGTAACCGGAACTATGACGTCCCTGAGGAAATTAAATTATCCCTCCTGCCTGATAAAACCATACAAAAAGAACTGGAAGCGCATCCCGCCCTGGAAGTTTCAGAGAACAAATTGAATGTCGCTGATGCCAGGTTTAGGGCTGAAAGAGCAGACTTTCTGCCTAGCTTTAATCTTCAGTATGGAATCCAGGAAGTTAACGAGATGGAAGGATTTTACAGTTACCAGGCAGGAATTTCCATTCCTGTTTTTTCCGGAAGGGAACATGCCGAGGCTAAATCTGCAAGAATTGAAAGGGAAATAGCAGAAGAAGAATACCGGTTCAGGAAAGAGCAACTGGATACAGAATACAGGTCGGCTCTTCAGCAATTTGAAAAATGGAGATCCTCCTGGATGTTTTACCGCGATGAAGTATTGCCGCTACTCGATGAACAAAGAGAAGGTACCTTACTTGCTTTCAATGAAGGAGCCATTGATTATGTGGAAATGATCCAGAATCTGGATATCGCGGTTCAGTCTGAACTCAAGGCTATTGAAGCTTATAATAAATACCAGTTTGCCCTGGCAGAAATTGAATACTACCTAAATACAAAATAAGAAATGAAACTCATAAATATCCTATTAGTAACTATTAGCCTTCTTGTGACAAGTTGTGCTGAAAATCAGGAGAATAAG
>JAWWBH010000397.1:0-1580 GCA_033721075.1 Christiangramia sp. | reverse complement strand
CCTTTTATATCGTCCAGAGTTTTACAATCATTATCAATGATGTAACGAACCATGGAGCCACGGGCTTTCTTCGCAAAGAAACTAATGATCTTAAGTTTTCCATTCTTGAAATCCTTGAAAACAGGAGAAATTACCGGTACTTTGAGTTTTTTTGTATCTACAGCTTTAAAATATTCGTTACTGGCCAGATTTAAAAACAGCTCGTTGTCTTCCAGTTCGTTGTTCAGATATTCTGTCACCTTCTTCTTCCAGACGCCATACAAGTCCTTTTTTCTATCTATTCCAATAGAAGTTCCCATTTCAAGCCGGTAAGGCTGAATCAGGTCTAAGGGGCGCAAAACTCCATACATTCCGGAAAGAATCCTCAGGCTATCCTGAAGCCTGTCTAGTTTGTCGGTAGGGATCGTGTAGGCATCGAGTCCGGCATACACATCTCCATTAAAAGCATAGACGGCAGGGCGGGAATTCTTTTTATCGTGTTCTTCCTGAAATTCCTGATACCTGGTATAATTAAAATCTGCCAGCTTATCGCTGATGCTCATTAATTCTGAAATCTTCTTTTTACTTTGTCTCGAAAGTTTG
The DNA here is from genome assembly GCA_033721075.1 of Christiangramia sp. GTDB lineage: Bacteria > Bacteroidota > Bacteroidia > Flavobacteriales > Flavobacteriaceae > Christiangramia. The sequence continues at coordinate 998 of JAWWBH010000397.1, read as the reverse complement.
CGATTCAGTTTTGAGGCTGTTTCCAGGAATTCAGGTTGAGTTCCTCTTGTAGTTGGTAAATTTGATTCATAATCCAGCGTTTTCGCCGGCGAAACAACGATCTTCATTTCTTTTCGGTTAATTTTCCACCAAAGATAACCCATCAGTTCCAAAACCGAAAAATACCTGAAATTTGTTTCTTATGAATCGATAGAAGCGACTTATAGATTAAAAAGCGGAGGTTTTACGCGTGAGGGATTGAGGCTTTGCTGGAGCTCGTCCCGCCTTTAGCGGGGCAGCGACTGCCGAAAGCCCGACCCAAAATCTTATTTTGGGGCACGCCCTAATTATCCAGATATTCCTTTTGATTCTTAGCGTAATTACGCCACTTCTCAATACAGTCCACCATATCCTGTGGAAGATCGGAATCAAAGCTCATCCATTTCCCAGTTTCGGGATGAGTAAAGCCCAGGGTCTTCGCGTGTAAAGCCTGTCTTGGAAGTATCTTGAAGCAATTATCAACGAATTGCTTGTATTTGGTAAAGGTGGTACCTTTTAGAATCCGGTCGCCGCCATAACGCTCATCATTAAAAAGTGTATGACCAATATACTTCATATGAACGCGGATCTGGTGCGTTCTTCCCGTTTCCAGCTTACAGGAGACCAGGGTCACATATCCAAATCGTTCTATGACCTTGTAATGAGTGACGGCGGACTTACCATTATCGGCATCATCTCCCTGATACACCACGTTCTGAAGTCGGTTTTTAGGGTTTCTGCCAATATTTCCCTCAATAGTGCCTTCCTCTTCCTCAACATTCCCCCAGACAAGCGCAACATATTCACGTTCGCTGGTCTTATCAAAGAACTGTTTTGAAAGATGGGCCATAGCCTGCTCAGTTTTAGCTATTACAAGCAGGCCACTGGTATCCTTATCAATGCGGTGAACCAATCCAGGCCTGTCACTGCTATTATTTGGCAGATTATCAAAATGATGAACCAGAGCGTTTATAAGTGTG
>JAWWBH010000396.1:0-1583 GCA_033721075.1 Christiangramia sp. | reverse complement strand
TCAAGCTCCTGAATTGCTGCAGGAGTGATACTGCCTCCTCTTATTCCAAGAATTCCCTGCTGAACATCACCAAATTCCATGATATCTTCAACAATTTTTCTCGCATTATTGGAAGGTACTGCAAATGCATAACCAATATAACTTCCGCTTGGAGAGGTGATAGCGGTATTAATTCCTATAAGTTCACCATATATATTTACGAGTGCCCCACCGCTGTTACCCGGATTGATGGCAGCATCGGTCTGGATAAAGGATTGTGGTGAATTATCACGGGCATTCAGGTCTCTGGCTTTTGCGCTAATGATCCCAGCGGTAACAGTAGATTTCAGGTTAAAGGGGTTACCTACCGCGAGTACCCATTCGCCCAGTTTTACGTTATCTGAATTCCCGAATGGAATATATTCAAGGTCATCAGCGTCAACTTTTATAAGAGCGATATCAGAAATAGGATCGCTGCCAATAACTTCGGCTTTGTAGGTTTGATTATTGTTCAATGTCACCTCAATCTCACTTGCACCTTCTATCACATGATTGTTGGTGACTATATATCCATCTGGGGTGATGATCACACCAGAGCCGGCTCCCTGTAAGGCCCGGCCTCCATTATTTCCGTATTGATAATATTCCCAGATGTTTCTGGGACCTTTGAAGACTGCCACGTTTTTTACGTGAACTACGGCATGTACTGTCTTTTCTGCAGCTTCTGTAAAATCGGCATTGGTCCCGTAAATATTGTTGGAATTATTTACAGGTATAAAAGAAGTTTGTGTGGTTTTGTCCTCAGGTTGAAACTGCACCATTTCTTCATCGAAAAACAGTTTGTAGCTTCCTAAAGTAATTGCACCCCCAAGGATCGAAACAAATAGTAAGTTTGCTATTTTTTTCATTTTCGGATGTTATTTAATTAATAAACCTATTCTGTTAACTCATTATTATACAAAGCCTATAATTTAACGACCATTTAACAGCCCTTTTTTCCTCTTCAAAATTGTATATTTGTGCCACTTTTGAAAAAGATCTATGAAACTGACATTCTATAAATATCAGGGTACGGGCAACGACTTTGTAATGATCGATAATCGGGATCAGAAAATATCCAAGAATAATACCAAACTGGTACGCAGGCTTTGTGACCGCAAATTTGGCATAGGAGCTGACGGACTGATACTTCTGGAGAATTCAGAAGATCCTGATGACGATTTTAAAATGGTCTATTTCAATGCCGACGGAAATGAAAGTAGTATGTGCGGGAATGGTGGTCGCTGTTTGGTGGCTTTTGCCAGGTTTTTAGGCATAATTAAGGATAAGGCCAGGTTTACTGCCATAGATGGTCCGCATGATGCTACCGTGGAAAATGGGATGGTAAGCCTGAAAATGCAGGATGTAAAGGAGATCTCTCAAAAGGAAGACTTCCTGTTTCTGGATACTGGATCTCCTCACCATGTCATTTTTACTGAAAACATTGCCACAAAAGACATTAAAAAGGAAGGGGCCGAAATCAGGTATTCTGAGAGATACAAGGATGGAGGAACCAACGTTAATTTTGTAGAAGGTATTTCTGGTGATTCATTTTCAGTAAGAAC
>JAWWBH010000395.1:0-1585 GCA_033721075.1 Christiangramia sp. | reverse complement strand
TCCAGGAATTACACAAAAGATTGAAAAAGGATATTACAATACTGAATATTGATGCCAGAGCTTTCGATACGACCAGTTTTTTAAAATCGGTAGGCCTTAAAGCATTTTTAAGACAGTATGAAATGACAATGAAATTATAACTTAAAGAAATTTAGTAGATTTTAAGTAGCTTTAACTCTAATTTATGGATAAGCTACTATGAAACTATTTTCTACTCTACTTACTTTATTTCTTATTGCAAACTGTTTTTCACAGCAGCCAAAAATTTCAGATCTTCTTTTAGAAAGCCCGTATATAGAAGGTAAGGAGGATTATCTTGACTCTCCATTCGTCACTGCAGGCAACAGAATTTACATTGTAGGGCATCAGGATGGAAGTTTTCCTGAATTAGGATGGCATATCCAGGGTGAAATGGGCGGAGTTTGGGATCACCCTATTAAGCTTTTTGATGGTTTTGATGCTGAATTAGTATTTGATAAGGATACTATTTCGCTGAATAAAGCGACTTCCTTTGTTAATTATCCAATTGCCGGAAAACACATTTTCAATATTTCTGGTAAGGAAATAGAGGTCGAAAGGTGGCAGTTCGTTCCCGAACATGAACAAAGTCTGGCCTTTCAATTTGTGATAAGGAACAACAGTTCAAACAAACAGGAATTTGAATTTATTTTTAAGGCATATTCAGATCTAAGACCTACCTGGCTGGGAGAAAAAACCAATATGATAGATTCTCCTGACAGGTCGGCCTATAATGAAAATCACGATTACTGGGTAATAAAGGACAGTATTAATCCGTGGAGTGCAGTTTATAATGCCGGTCGAAGTTCAGATATTCATAAAAGTATTCCCTCAAAATATAAGGGTTCTGGAAAGGGAACCATGCTTGGTTACAAACTATCCGTTGATCCGGGAGAATCTGAAGTGCTTAGCTTTTTTATTGCCGGATCCTATAATTCGGTTTCGGAAAGCCTGAAGAATTTCCACCACATTCAGAATAATCTTGAACAAGAGATCCTTTTAAAAAGAAAAAAATATCTGGAGCTTGCAGAAAAATCAAAACTCAGGGTCCCCGACAAAAAACTACAGGAGGCTTTTGAGTGGTTAAAATACAATTCGGCCTGGCTGGTTCAGGAAGTACCTGAAATTGGGACAGGTATTACAGCAGGAATCCCTGATTATCCCTGGTGGTTTGGAGTGGATAGTGAATATGCGCTCAAGGGATATTTAGCAATTGGGCAAATAGACCCGGTTTATAAAACTATCAGGCTGCTGGACAGCGTATCAGAAGCCGTGAATGGAAATGGTCGCATTATCCATGAAATGTCTACCAATGGCGCTGTTTTCAATAAGGGAAACATCAATGAAACTCCCCAGTTTGCATCACTTATCTGGGAAGTATTCAAATGGACTGGTGACATGGATTTTTTGAACCGGTACTTTCCAACCATTCAGAAAGGCCTGCAATGGCTGCTGGCAGAAAATGATTCTAATAATAATCTTTTTCCAGATGGTTTTGGGATGATGGAGATCCATGGCCTGGACAGTGAGATGATAGATGTGGCTGCTTATACCCAGAAAGCTTTTG
>JAWWBH010000394.1:0-1591 GCA_033721075.1 Christiangramia sp. | reverse complement strand
TGAATAAAAAAGATGAAATTAGATTATTCTGCCAAAGTGGAATAAGAAGCTTGAAAGCCCTTAAAACACTAAAAAACAAAGGATTCCAGAATCTAAAGAGCATCCGCGGAGGTGCAAGAGAAATTTCAAAAATACTAAATGATGAAAAAGAAGAACAATATATTCATTGAAGGGGCTATTAGTCCGGAATTTATAGCGGAATCTATAGCAAAACATCAAACAAAGATGAACATTGGTGGTCATAATATCTTTCTGGGCCAGGTTCGTGCCGATGAAGTTGAAGGTAAAAAAGTATCTGCCATAGAGTATACCTGCTATAAAGCCATGGCAGAGGAAAAACTAAGCGAAATTAGAGAAAGAGCATTTGAAAAATACGATCTAACCTGTATGCATATTTATCATAGCCTTGGAAATATAAAGGCCGGGGAGATCTGCTTTTTTGTCTTTGTCTCTTCAAAAAGAAGAAAGCAGGTATATGCCGCAACCGAGGATATAGTGAATATGGTTAAAACTGACGTCCCCATCTTTGGGAAGGAGATCTTTGAAGATCAGGATTATCAATGGAAAGAAAATACATTTTAAGATGGTTGATATCACTCACAAAATAAAAACGCTCCGGGTGGCAGTGGCTGAAGCCTTTGTTAAGCTTGGTGAGCCCGCTACCATCAGGGCGATCAATAATAACGAAGTACCTAAAGGGAATGTCCTGGAAATGGCAAAAACAGCCGGACTTTTAGCGGTTAAGAATACCCATCAAACCATCCCTGACTGTCATCCGCTACCGATAGAATTCGCTTCGGTAAATTATGAAATTGATGAATCTGGAATAAGGATCCTCTTCAAAGTGAAAACCGTTTATAAAACCGGGGTTGAAGTGGAAGCCATGCACGGGGCATCGGTTGTTGCTCTAACCATGTATGATATGCTAAAACCGATCGATAAGAATATCGAAATAGAAAAAATTAGACTGATTGAAAAGAAAGGCGGAAAGAGTGATTTCAATAAACATTCCTCAAGACTCAGCGCCAGCGTGATCGTTTGTTCAGACTCCATTTCCGAAGGAAAAAAAGAGGATCGCGCCGGCAAGGCAATTATCAAAAAACTTGAGGAAAGCAAAGTGGCTATCAATGCTTACGAAATAATCCCCGATGAACTGGAGATCATCAGGAGTAAGGCCCTGGAATATGCTGAAACCGATAACCTGGTGATCTTTACAGGAGGAACCGGACTTTCATTCAGGGACGTTACCCCGGAAGCCCTGGAACCAATTCTGGAACGAAGAATCCCGGGAATTGAAGAAGCGATACGCAATTATGGGCAGGAACGTATGCCTTATGCCATGCTTTCCCGAAGTATCGCCGGGACGATTGGCAACTCGCTGATCCTTGGACTACCAGGATCCACAAAAGGTGCCAGTGAATCTATGGATGCAGTTTTTCCCCATTTACTGCATGTATTCAAGATCTTAAGAGGGGCAAAACATGATACCAATGACTAAAACAACAAAGATACTTACCGATAAATTGAACAGGCAACACAACTACCTGCGTATCTCGCTGATAGAAAAATGCAACCTGCGTTGTGCTTATTG
>JAWWBH010000393.1:0-1603 GCA_033721075.1 Christiangramia sp. | reverse complement strand
GGGAATGGGCTTCCCAACTGGCCGGTATCCCGTTGTGGTTGTTCGAGGAATCCTATCATATCGTAGGTGATCTGGCCGAGACCATCGCCCTGGTGATCCCTCGTACTGAAAAGTCGACCGAAAAAAGTCTGAACCAGTTTCTTCAGGAAATTATCGATCTAAAAAAGTTGCCGGATGAGGAAAAGAAAGAATACCTGTTTGAGAACTGGTTAAATCTGAATTATTATGAACGATTCGTTTTTACAAAGCTTATCACCGGTAGTTTCAGGATTGGTGTTAGCCAGAAGCTCATGACACGAGCGCTTTCCAGGGCTACCGATATTGACGAGGATATACTTGCTTATAAAATGATGGGTAACTGGGACCCGTCAAAGATATCTTTCAATAAGCTTATTCTTGAAGAGCATGAGGAAGATTTTCTTTCAAAACCCTACCCTTTTTACCTTGCCTATGCTATAGAAGATGAACCTGCCAGCCTGGGAGATGTTGCAGAATGGAGCGCAGAGCACAAATGGGATGGGATAAGGGCACAGGTGATCATCAGGAATGACGAGCTTTTTGTGTGGAGCCGGGGCGAAGAACTGGTAACCGATAAATATCCGGAATTTGAAGATTTTGTAGGTCCAATCCCGAACGGGACTGTACTTGACGGAGAGATCCTGCCATTTCCAAAAGGGAATATAGGCACTTTCAAGGACCTTCAAACGCGAATTGGCAGAAAGAATATCACAAACAAATTGCTGGAAAAGACCCCTGTTATTCTTAAAGTCTATGATATTCTTGAGTGGGATGGTGATGATATCAGGGATATGGCTTTCGGAAAACGACGGGAGATCCTGGAACGGCTCTATTCTGAAGTGTCTCCAGAAGGGATCCCGTTACATCTTTCTGAAACCATCAGTTTTCAGAACTGGGAAGAAGCGGCCTCAGAAAGGGAAAATGCCAGGGAGGTAATGTCTGAAGGCCTGATGCTGAAACGTCTCGATTCCCCTTACCTGGTGGGAAGAAAAAAAGGCGACTGGTGGAAATGGAAGGTAGAACCATTAACCATAGATGCGGTACTAACCTATGCCATGCGAGGGCATGGAAGAAGAAGTAATCTTTTTACCGATTATACCTTCGGACTCTGGGATGAAGAGAAGGAGGAGCTGGTGACCTTTGCCAAGGCATATTCCGGGCTTACAGATAAGGAATTCCGTCAGCTTGATGCATGGATAAAGAGAAATACCCTGGAGCGATTTGGTCCGGTTAGAAGTGTGACGCCACATCATGTCTTTGAGATTGCCTTTGAAGGAATCGCCGAGTCAAAAAGGCATAAGAGCGGGGTGGCTACCAGGTTTCCTAGAATACTAAGATTGAGAACCGATAAAAAGATAGAAGAGGCCAATACCCTCGAAGATCTTAAAGCCCTCATCCCTTAGATCATTAATACCTCACAGGTTTCAAAAGCCTGTGAGGTCTATTCTTAATTTTAGAAAAAAATTAAGAAAACTGAGTTTTAATTTGGTATTTAAGTTGTAAAATCTTTTGCGTTAGTTTTTAATTTTTCTGTCAAATTTAAATAGGTATTGTTATGAGAACCAGGATTCTATTACTGATGCTT
>JAWWBH010000392.1:0-1626 GCA_033721075.1 Christiangramia sp. | reverse complement strand
CCTACCTGCTCTCCATTATATGGGTTAACGCTATTAAATTCCATTTGTTTATTTGATATATAAAGCTTCGCTATGCAAAGGTTTAGGGTATTTGCTTTTAGCCATCCTTTAGGATTAGTTATACTGAACTTATTTTAGTAACCTGTTTTTTTAGTAATAATAGTTCACTGAAAACACGAGACGGAGTTAGACTGATATTAATGATGATTTATAAGTAATCAATTAAAATCTAATTATCCCTGGCCACCCAGTATTTTGTTACTTTTTTTGACCAGAAATCGGCAAGGACTTCCCAGGATATCTCTCCTTTGTTAATTAATTCTCCACGCCATTGTTCAACTTGTTTTTTATCTACGGAAGGGTATACCTGTGCCAGCGAATTTGCGAGGCTGCCAGAAACTGTTTTCTTCCATTCGTAAGGACTTGAAAGCTCATCCTCGAGTATTTTTAAAGGCCTTTCAGAAGTCTCCTCAAACTCGATCAACTTAAATTGCTCCTGAAAACTATCAAAAGTCTGACTGACCTTTATACCAGGCCAGCGCATCTCCACGATCCCTTCTACAGGGCGATATACGGCTGTGAACAGTGTGCCAAATCCTTCTTTAAAACGCTTATTATACAAAGGTTTTTTTTGAAATGCGTCTACGATTTTAGCTGCATTTATCCCTTTTGTGGCTAACATCTTCTCCAAAAAAGAAGAACGCTCAAGTGTTTTATTGAAAGTAGCATTCTCCGGCCAGTCAACAGCACCCTGATGATTAGTGGTAAACGCGGCCTTAGTAACAACAGCTTCTCTATCTGGTGCAAGACGAACGGTCTTAAATGCTCCTGATTTATCCACAACAGTTACGTTGTAAGACATATGTGAAGGGATACGAATTAAGGCTGCTACAGCTTCTTCAACATTACTGCAAAATTCAAGCACATACCTTAAAATAAATGGAATCCCAAAACCTTCACCAACTTCTTTTCGTCCCCCAAAAGTGAGGGAAACGGCCAGTCCGTCTTCATTCATTCCATCTAATAATCCAATAAGACAATCACTGGTCCCGATGACTTTTTTTCCATTCCAGGCACTTAGTAACTGTGTGCCTTCCATAAGATCAGGGTGATAATCATAATTCCTCACCAACTGGATTTCATCTCCTGAGATTACCGCATTAGAACAGGCGCTTAAATAAGCCGGTGGCTGGAAACCGGTCAAAAATCTGGCTCCCACCTCATCTGCCTTCGCAATTTTACATAGGCGTTTATAGGTAGGCCACATTTCCGGCATATATTTTTTGAGCGCCGCCTGGGATGTTTTTAAGTCAGGCTCATAATCCTTTTTTTTAGAATCGAGCCAGAGCCTGTAGGCTGCCCAGTGGATATTATATAATTTTCGCCATTTCTTTCCCGGCAAACCGGGTTCAGAAATTGCATTAAAATGTAATTGCATAAATTTCTTTTGCTGATCTTTTACCAGCTGATTTTTCCACCAGCTAATTAGAAAAACATTTGGACAAAATAGCTCGATTTTTCAGGACAGCCTGTTAAAATAAAAATTTTATTTCGTTAATGTTCCAGACAGGTTTGGCTTCTTCTTATCCTCTACCATTTCAGATGTATACTGTGAACGAATCGCTT
>JAWWBH010000391.1:0-1640 GCA_033721075.1 Christiangramia sp. | reverse complement strand
TTTGTACCGGATATTGTTTACAAGGAAGGCAAGCCGGGAGAAAGCGCCTATAATTGTATAGTTTCAGGCGTAGAAGCCGTTGAAAAGTTAGGCTATATTGATCCGGAGAATATGGCTATCCAGGGACAAAGCTGGGGAGGCTATCAGGTAGCTTATCTCGTTACTAAAACCGATAAATTCGCTGCGGCCATGGCTGGTGCTCCCGTAAGCAATATGACCTCAGCTTATGGAGGGATTAGGTGGGGAAGTGGTCTAAGCCGTGCATTCCAGTATGAAAAGACCCAGAGCCGTATTGGAAAGAACCTTTGGGAAGGTTTGGACCTTTACCTGGAGAATTCACCGCTATTCGGAATTCCGAACATTGAGACTCCCCTGTTGATGATGCATAATGATAATGATGGCGCAGTTCCCTATTACCAGGGAATCGAAATGTTCATGGGTATGAGAAGACTTAACAAACCGGCATGGTTACTTGTATACAACGACGAGGCACATAACCTTCGCAAAATGAAGAACCGGCAGGATCTTTCGATAAGAATGATGCAGTTCTTCGATCATTATTTAAAGGACGAACCGGCACCGGTCTGGATGACTCAGGGTGTTCCTGCAGTAATGAAAGGAAAGGATCTGCAGTATGATCTGGAAGATGAATAATTTGTTTTTCGTTTGAGTTCTTTTAATAAATTAGCAACCCTATTTTAAACTTATTTAATTAAAAATGAAGAAAATAAATAGCTTAGTCATCTTATCACTGGTTGGATTAGGGCTTTTCTCTGCCTGTAACGATGATGATAAGAAAATTGAAAAAGAAGAGGTGCATGGCATCAATCTGGCCTATATGGACACTACCACAAGTCCTCAGGAAGACTTTTTCAGATACGTTAACGGTACCTGGCTGGATTCTACTGAAATACCCAGTGACAGAACAACCTGGGGAAGTTTTCAGGAGTTAAGACAGAGAACCGATGAGGATGCTTTGGCTCTTCTTGAAGGTGCTTCAAAAAGCGATAGTCTTAATGCCTCAAGCGACCAGGCCAAGGCGGTTTATCTTTATAAAAGCATTATGGATACAGTGACGCGTAACCAGCAGGGAATTGAGCCTGTAAAACCATACCTGGCAAAGATCGATGCTATCGAGACCAAAGAAGACCTTCAGAGCTTCCTGGTTGAAATGAGCGAATATGGCAGCGCCGGCTTCTTTGGTTTTGGAGTTCGTGCCGACAGAAAGAACAGCAACATGAACGCGGCTTATCTATACCCGTCAGGATTAGGTTTGCCAGACAGGGATTATTATGTAGGAGACGATTCAGATTCAAAGGAAAAAAGAGAAAAGTATAGGGCATATATCGCTGAAATGCTTCAGTTTCTTGACTATTCTGAAGAAGAAGCTGAAAAGGAAGCTGAAACCATCCTTGCTTTTGAGACCAGCCTTGCAGAACCTCAGCTTGACAAGGTAGACAGAAGGGATGCCAGAAAAACCTATAACCCAATGACGGTGGCAGAACTGCAGAACACCGTTCCATCGATGCAATGGAACGAATATTTTGAAGGAATAGGCGCCAAAGATCTGGATACGATAATTGTTTCGCAGCCGGATTACATGAAGGCTCTTCAGGATATTATCGCTGAAAATTCAGTAG
>JAWWBH010000390.1:0-1642 GCA_033721075.1 Christiangramia sp. | reverse complement strand
CTAGCATCACAGCATCATGATCGAGCCAGCCTTTTTCTGCAGCAGCTTTTATCATGGCATATTCTCCGCTTACCTGGTAGACGGCCACCGGAACATTCACGGCATTTTTAATGTCGCGCACAATGTCAAGGTAACAAAGCCCGGGTTTTACCATCACTATATCGGCTCCTTCCTCGATATCCATTAAGGTTTCCCGGATAGCTTCTTCCCTATTGGCGGGATCCATCTGGTAGGTCTTTTTATCTTTGGGGATATTCTTTGCATCTACGGGTGCCGAATCTAAAGCGTCACGAAAAGGACCATAAAATGCCGAAGCATATTTAGCGCTATAACTTAGAATTCCGGTATCGTGAAAACCTTCATCTTCCAGAAGGCTTCTAATCTCAAAAATGCGGCCATCCATCATGTCACTTGGAGCCACGAAATCGGCACCAGCTTTGGCATGTGAAAGTGCCATTTCCGAAAGAACGGCGGTGGTGTCATCATTCAATACCTTTCCACTATCGATTATTCCGTCATGACCGTATTGAGAATAAGGATCAAGAGCCACATCGGTCATTACCAGCATTTCAGGAACAGCATTCTTTACAGTTTTGATAGCCCTCTGCATTAATCCTTCAGGATTTATGGCTTCTTTTCCTGTATTGTCTTTCAGGTTTTCCGGAACTTTCACGAACAGCAATACCGACTTAAGACCTAAATTCCATAATTCCCTTACTTCCTTTTCGATAAGATCAAGGCTATATCGGTAATACCCAGGCATAGAGGCAATCTCTTCCTTTACATTCTTTCCTTCTACAATAAATAGCGGAACTATAAAATCCTTAGGAGAGATTACCGTTTCCCTTACAAGTGATCGTATAGATTCGTTGGTTCTCAGTCTTCGATTACGACGTAATGGATACATATTTTTCAATTATCAGTTATCAATTGTCAATTTAAACCCAATCTACAGGTTTTTCAAGCACTTTTAAAAGTTTTTCCTCATCGCTTCCCGGCTCGGGATGATGATCATATCTCCACTGAACATGCGGTGGCAGACTCATCAGTATGCTTTCAATCCTTCCGTTGGTCTTCAATCCGAAAAGGGTGCCTTTATCGTGAACAAGGTTGAATTCCACATACCGGCCTCTCCTTATTTCCTGCCAGTTGCGGTTTTCTTTAGTATAATCCAGATCTTTCCTTTTTTCAACTATTGGGACGTAGGCTTCAAGGAAGGAATCACCAACTTCGGTCACAAAATCAAACCAGTTCTCGATTTTCATGTGGCTGTCTTCTTTCAGGTAGTCAAAGAACAAGCCTCCAATTCCCCTGGCCTCATCTCTGTGTGCATTCCAGAAATATTCATCACACTTTTTCTTGTAGTCGGTATACAATGAAAAGCCATGAGGATCGCAGGCTTTCTTACACACTTTGTGAAAATGCCTGGCATCTTCCTCAAATAGATAATAAGGGGTTAGATCCTGACCTCCACCAAACCACTGATCGATCACCTTTCCTGTTTTATCATACATCTCAAAATATTTTCCAGTCCCCCCTCCCCGACTCTCCTTGGGCCTATGGCTTATTTTCTTTTTTCTTTTCTTGGCCGCCCCATGGCCTAAGGCGCTCCTGGGTTACGGATCAGATCCCAACTGCAGTT
>JAWWBH010000389.1:0-1659 GCA_033721075.1 Christiangramia sp. | reverse complement strand
TTTTTCCAGTTCTCCATTGCCTCCGGAGATTTTTTCGCATTTCGGCCTTCGCCATAAACGGTAGCCTCGCCGTATGTATAGAAAGCTTCCCAGTCTACCCCCTGAGGATCTGTGATCCAGGATTTTTCACTTTTTGAATAGCAGCAGGAGCAATCCCCTTCTTTAAAGATCTCTCCTTTAGCTTTCTCCAGGTTATTGTATACCTCCTGGAGTTCCTCCTTACTTTCGGTTTGTATTCCCAGGTGCTCGATCCCGTTTTCGGAATGCCCATTGGAAATCGCAAAATTAACTTTTGGATCCCTAAGCATCCATTTGGCATAATCTCCCTTCCGGATAGTAGGCTGAGTAGCGAAAAGCGCATTGTAGAAATTAATACTTTCTTCTAAATTCTTTACTCTTACGTGTACATGGAATGTTTTCATAATGATAGATTTAATTTTTGATGTTTACTTTCTATCAAGACTGAAAACGATGCAAAAGGATGCAAAAAATTTTCAATTATTTAAAGAGGATAAAAAATTAAAGCTCTTTCCCGGGAAAGAGCTTTTGCTAATTAAAACTAAATAATAATGAATCTATAATCACTTTTCTATGAGAACGGCTGCTATTGACATGATTTTAGCTTTTTCTTTTTCATTAATAGATATGAGCCGATCTTTTAGATTTCTGATAATAGTTGGATTGGCAGATTTTAAAGATTCTAATTTACAAAAATATCGATAAACTACCTTTTTTTTCGATGAATTACGCCATTGCAGGGCTCTGAAAAATAAAAACCCCCGGTTTCTCAACCGGGGGTTCCTTTTTACAATTTTAATCTTTTACTGAAATAAATACACGCTTACCATAACAGTAATTCCAATACTGATAACAACAAATCTTCCGATGTTGTATGTCCTTTCAATACGGTTGTACGCTTCAGTAAACTCATGGTCGTTCGAGTTGGTAAAATGTTCCATGATAAATGATTTAGGGACTCTAAATATGTAGATAGCCTTCCTGTAAACCTAAATTTTTAACATTTTAAAATCTCATAGTTACCTCATAATTATATTCCTATTAAGCCCAAAACTACAGTAATAACCGGCTTTTCAGTAACTTATATGACTAGAATTATGAATTTTTAATTTTACCAATAATTGTAAGAATTTTCTCTATTTAATTTATTGAAATAAAGAATTGATTTCTGACAATCAAACACTTATAAATCAACCTTATAATTCTTTAATCCAGATATTTCTGAACTGCACTAGACTGGAGGCTCCCATTAATTTTCCTGTTTCCTTATTAACACCTCCGTGGTGTTGCAAACCAATAGGTCCCGATTCTACCATTGATGGATAAAGAGCATTATCTATTACCGTTATTCCATTAAGGATCACTGTAATTCGCTTTCCTTTGAGGATTATATCATAGGAATTCCATTCTCCGACAGGCTGGTCTGCTTTTTCAGAAGGTACTGCTGCTGCACGCACTTCTGCAGGAAGGGATTTATCGTTTCTTACCGTCCATAGTTCGCCAGAACCTACAGACCAGCACCACATCTGCACCTGTCCGGCTCCTTTGATAAGGATCCCCGAATCAGCATTTGGCCCGAGAGGCTCTATGATATCACCATTTTCGTCCAGCAGATAGTCGCCATTTGGTAAAATTGTAGGC
>JAWWBH010000388.1:0-1686 GCA_033721075.1 Christiangramia sp. | reverse complement strand
TGAAAAATATGGAACAAAGGTTTACCTGAAAAGGGAAGATCTTTGCCATACCGGCGCTCATAAAGTAAATAACACCATCGGGCAGATCCTGATGGCCCAGAAACTTGGAAAAAATCGAATTATCGCGGAAACCGGCGCCGGGCAGCATGGTGTGGCTACAGCTACTGTTTGTGCACTTATGGGAATGGAATGTATCGTTTATATGGGCGAGATCGATATAGACAGACAGGCACCAAATGTGGCCCGTATGAAAATGCTGGGTGCAAAGGTAGTTCCTGCAAAATCTGGAAGCCGTACGTTGAAAGACGCGACGAATGAGGCAATCCGTGACTGGATCAATAACCCGGTGGATACTCATTATATTATTGGCTCGGTTGTAGGGCCTCATCCATATCCGGATATGGTGGCGAGATTTCAGGCAGTGATCTCAGAGGAGATCAAAGTTCAGCTAAAAGAAAAAGAAGGTAAGGAAGATCCGGATTATGTAGTTGCTTGTGTTGGCGGTGGATCTAATGCTGCAGGTGCATATTACCATTATCTCGATAAACCTGAAGTAGGTATTATAGCTGTGGAAGCCGCCGGAAAAGGAGTAGATTCCGGTGAAAGTGCAGCTACCTCAGCCCTGGGTAAAATGGGAATCATCCACGGAAGTAAAACCTTACTGATGCAAACCGGGGACGGACAAATTACCGAGCCCTACTCTATTTCTGCCGGACTGGATTATCCCGGTGTGGGACCCATGCATGCCAACCTTTTTACAAGCGGAAGAGGAGAATTCATCAGCATTACAGATGAAGATGCCATGAAAGCAGGACTCGAACTGGCAAAACTGGAAGGAATTATTCCCGCCATTGAAACATCACATGCCCTGGCGATTTTTGAAACCAGAAAATTTAAGAAGGATGATATTGTTGTTGTGAATCTTTCCGGGCGTGGGGATAAGGATCTCAATACTTATATCGAATATTTTAATCTGTAATATCACGTCATTGCGAGGGCAAAGCCCGACGCAATCTCCAGTACAATATGGAATTGCGTCGCTAATTCTTAACTCGCAATGACAGAAAACAAAGAAAATGAACAGAATAAAGCAAAAACTGCAGGAAGATCATAAACTGCTATCTATATATTTTACAGCCGGATTTCCGAATATTGAGGACACTGAAAAAATCATCGTGGATCTTGAAAAAAGCGGAGTGGATTTCATTGAGATCGGACTACCTTTTAGCGATCCTTTAGCTGATGGACCTACTATCCAGGAAAGTTCTACCAAGGCGCTGAAAAATGGAATGACCACTATAAAACTTTTTGAGCAACTTGATGGTATCAGGGAAAAGGTGGAAATTCCACTAGTCATTATGGGATATTTCAATCCTATCCTGCAATACGGGGTGGAAGATTTCTGCAAAAAATGCCAGTCGGTTGGGATTGACGGATTGATAATTCCGGATCTTCCGGTGGATGTGTACCATGAAAAATACCAGAAATTGTTCGAGAAATACGGACTAATCAATATTTTTCTTATCACACCTCAAACATCAGATGAGCGAATAAAATTCATCGATTCAATTTCTGACGGATTCATTTACATGGTGAGCAGTGCCAGTGTGACCGGTTCCACCACGGGATTTGGAGAAGAAACACGGAAATACTTTAAAAGGATCAATGATCTTCAGCTAAAAAACC
>JAWWBH010000387.1:0-1689 GCA_033721075.1 Christiangramia sp. | reverse complement strand
TGCGGAATATTCTCATGAAAAGGGAAGTGGAGAGGTATAATGGAACAACTCTGATGTTTCACCAGATTATAGTGGTAGCGATTTGTCTTTTCCCAGCCGTGTTTTTTAGTGATATTGGGGATGTAATTCAGCAGTGGAAACCCTTGCTTACACTTGCAGTATTAACCACCTGTATTGGTCATACCTTATTCCTGTTGAGTTTCAGGAATTTTACTATTTCAACAGCAAGTATAATGAGCAGTATGCAACCGGTTTATGGAATACTACTGGGAATTTTATTTCTTGATGAGATCCCATCGCTTAAAACCCTCATAGGAGGTCTGTTGATCATAAGTGCGGTGGTAATTGAAAGTTCCCTCTCCTTTAGGAAAAAATCAAACTGATTTATCCAGTTCGCGAATAACTTTACAAGGGTTTCCAGCAGCAAAAACATCTGAAGGAATGTCCCTTGTAACGACACTTCCTGCGCCAATAACCGACCTGTCTCCAATTGTCACTCCCGGGCATATAACGGCGCTACCGCCAATCCATACATCTTCTCCTATCGATATTGATTTCGCCGATTCCAAACCGGAGGCTCTTTCTTTAAAATGGAGTGGGTGAGTGGCAGTATAGATCTGAACATTGGGTCCTAATAAGGTACGATTTCCAATTTTAACTGGCATTACGTCAAGGACAATGCAGTTGAAATTAAAAAATACTTTTTCTCCCACATAGATATTAGTTCCGTAATCGCAATAAAAGGGAGGCTGTATCCATAATCCCTTTCCGGCATTTGGAATAAGGTCTTTTAAGATATTAGCCCTTTTTTGTACTTCATCTTCCCGGGAATCGTTGAGTTCTTTTGTAAGTAACCTTGCATGAAGTCTTTCATCTGAAAGCTCTTCGTCCAGGGCGTTATATAATTCCCCGGAAAGCATTTTTTCTTTTTCTGTTTTCATAAAAAGCTGATAAAAACTTAAAACAGTAAAAGATAATATTTTTTATAAACATGCGTCCCAAAGTGGATCCTTTGGAGGAGGAGCGGTTACATGGATGGGAATCTTCTTAACCGGATGTTCAAATTTGAGTTCACGGGCATGTAAATGTATACTGGCATCCCGGTTACTACGGTCAAAACCATATTTCAGGTCACCTTTTATAGGACAGCCAATAGCCGAAAGCTGACTCCTTATCTGGTGATGCCTGCCGGTTTCAAGATCTATTTCTAATAAATAGTAATTATCAAGTTCCTTTGTCAATTTGTATTCCAGAATAGCTTTTTTACTGCCAGGTACTTCCTTTATATTGGCATAAGATTTATTCTGTTTTTGATTGCGCTTAAGAAAATGGGTAAGCCGGTCATGCTGTTTAGGGGGCGGGTTTTTCACTACTGCCCAATAGGTCT
Organism: Christiangramia sp.; assembly: GCA_033721075.1. Lineage (GTDB taxonomy): Bacteria > Bacteroidota > Bacteroidia > Flavobacteriales > Flavobacteriaceae > Christiangramia. The sequence goes on along the minus strand of JAWWBH010000387.1, from coordinate 302 downwards.
TTTGTGCGTCTTTATTTTGAAAAAGCTTATTAAGACGGGGTAAGGCTTTTGAAGTTTTGGAAAACAACACGATCCCACTGGTTGGCCTGTCCAACCGGTGAACAACTCCCAGATATACATTACCAGGTTTGTTATATTTCTCTTTCAGAAATGATTTAACCACTTCGCTGAGCGGTTTATCCCCGGTCTTATCACCCTGCACAATATCGCCGGGTCTTTTATTTACTATAATTATGTGATTGTCTTCGTAAAGAATTTCCAGGTTGTCTTTATTGGAATGTGTTTTTTCTGAAGCCAATTTT
>JAWWBH010000386.1:0-1690 GCA_033721075.1 Christiangramia sp. | reverse complement strand
TAAGAGAATGATCTTCATTAAGTTTCTTTTCTGCAGAAATGAAAAAGGAATTTGCATCATAGACCGTTCCGTCCATGTAGCCATCTTTTGCAAACCTACGACCAAGAGAAATAGCATAATACCAGCCATTCTTCTCTTCTCCTGAGGCGTAGGTAGCCATGAACCTTCCGGTGTAACTTCTATTAGAACCTGCATAGGAAAGCCGGCCTCCCTTTTGATATTTTGAAGCTCTCATGATAATATTCGTGGTACCTCCTAGCCCTCCGAACTGGTAATCATTAGCTGAAATCCCGTTTGTAAAAACCTGGTTCCGCTGCATGTCATTGAGTCCACCCCAATTGCTCCACTGTGGCCTCCCATCATATAATTTGTTCATTTCTAATCCGTTGATAAGAATCCTGCCATATTCGGAACCCAAACCGCGAGGTCGGAAAAAGGTCTGGCTAAAATCGAAGGCGGCCGCATTCAGAAAAACATCCCGGCTGGATTGAAGTATTCCCGAGATATTATCAAACTCACTTTCATCTGAAAGCAATTCGGCCTCTGATAGGCTTATGGTAACCTGCTGATTCTGCTCAAAAGCAGGATCTGGCTGGAGCAGGATGGTCCCGAGTTCCTTTCCAGAAGATTGGATATCTACCGGAATACGCTTGAGCAGATAGCCCAATTTGTCAATTCTCAAAATATATTCAACAGGCAAAATACCGCTCAGGTCCAGCTGGAATTCACCATCGGAATCAGAAAATACTTCCGTAAAATAACTTTCGATAGAAACTTTTACCTGTGGTAAGGGCACTTCGGTAAAGGCATCTGCAAATCTACCTGAAATGGAAATTTGCTGGGCGTTCAAAACCATGCCGGTGAGCATGGTAATGGCCACCAGAATAACCTTTATGTTCATTTAACTGCCCCAAAATAATTTTGATAAAATTTAAGCGAGTAAATATATAATAAACTTATTTTCAGTACTTTAAAAAACTGATAAATTTTTTAAAATTTGAAGAAATACCTGACCTGTCTATTCAGAAACCTGATTGTTCTGAGTATTTATCTGAACTTTTTTAGTCTTTCCGCTCAGGAAAAAAAAGATTACCTGATAAGCACCATTGCATTTTATAATGTGGAAAACCTCTTTGACACTGAAGACAATCCCGAAACTTTTGATGATGACCGAACAGCCTCGGGAAAAGATGCGTGGACCGAAGATAAATATCAAATTAAGATTGATCATATAAGCCGGGTACTTTCAGAAATAGGTTGTGATGTGAATCCAGAGCCGGCCTCAATTATCGGACTTTGCGAGATAGAGAACAGGAAAGTACTTGAAGACCTTATTAACCACCCAAATTTGAGTAATTACAATTATGGAATAATTCATTTTGACTCTCAGGACGAAAGAGGTGTTGATACGGCACTTTTATACAGAAAACAACACTTTACTCCACTGGACTCTAAAACCCGGAGACTGGTTATCTATGAGGCTGATAATCCCGCAAAAAGGGATTACACCAGGGATCAACTGGTGGTGAGCGGACTTTTGAATAAGGAGGAGGTGAATTTTATCGTAAATCACTGGCCTTCCCGTGGGGGTGGGGAGAAAAGAAGTGCCTATAAAAGAGAAAAAGCGGCATCCTTAAATAAAAGGATAATAGACTCACTGGTGAAGATAAATCCTGATGCCAGAATAATT
>JAWWBH010000385.1:0-1735 GCA_033721075.1 Christiangramia sp. | reverse complement strand
TACAGGTTCACCTCGGTAAGCTCTTCAACGGTTTCTTCCAGTTCAATTCTGGTTCCCTGTCCCTTGAAATAGGTAAGAGGTAATGTTTTACTTTGAAAGCCAAGGACTGAAATAGTCACAGTGGCATCGATCAGATCTTCAGGAACCTTCAGTGAGAATTCACCATCGGCATTGGTAATTGTAGAAATATTGCTATTATTCAACGCCAAATATGCAGAGGATATAGGTTTTCCGTTTCGGGCATTAACCACCTCTCCTTTGTATTCTACGAATTTTATATCGGCAGGCTGAAAAGCAAAGCTCTGAGCCGACAGAAAAAGTAAACTGAAAATTAGTAGAAGAGTATTGGTATAACCATTTAAGATTGTTTTGGGATTTTTCATGACGCAATTTATTTAAGTTTAACTAAACTTATACAATATAATGAATTTATACCTTATTTTGATGCGAAGCCTTTCGATTTTGATGTGAAATATTATGAAAACTTTATATATCGGTTAGGTGTGTTGAAAATTTCTAAATTTGTTATGAATTTTATTAAATCTTTTGCCCATTAAAATCAATCATCAATATGTATTCTAAAATTAGTTTCTTAATCTTCTTTTTATTATTCCTCAGGATTAGTGCGCAGGAAGGCCATTCTGTATTAACTGAAGCAGAACCTGAAAGTGCAGGAATATCTTCCGTTAGACTGGAAAAAATTGGAAATATGCTCCGGAATTCAATCGAGGATGGGCAAATCCCCGGAGCTGTAGCCCTTATTGCAAAGGATGGAAAAATAGTATATCATAAAGCCTTTGGTGATGCAAAAGCCAATGGAGAAGATCTCGAAAAAGATGATATTTTCAGGATCGCCTCCCAGTCTAAAGCCATTACTGCCACTGCGGTGATGATGCTCTGGGAAGAAGGGAAGTTCCGGCTGGATGATCCTATATCAACATATATTCCTGAATTCAAGGATCCACAACTTCTGGCATCCTTTAATGAAGCTGATTCTTCTTTTCAAAGCATTCCGGCAAAGAAGGAAATTACGATACGCCATTTACTTACCCATACATCCGGGATTGGATATGGAGTTATCGACGGGGATGAAAGATTTAAAAAGATATATGCCAAGGCAGGAATAACCGATTTATTTACTACCAACAAGGTTACGATTGAAGAAAGTGTAAAAAAACTGGCAAAACTGCCTTTACACCATCAACCCGGAGAAAAGTTCACTTATTCTGAAGGTCTTGATGTTCTCGGTTATTTTATAGAAATAGTGTCGGGTAAGGATTTTGATGAATTTCTTCATGAAAGGATCTTCACGCCTCTGGAAATGGATGACACTTATTTCTATTTACCTGGATCAAAGGCAGAACGCCTGGTCCAGGTTCAGCATAAGGAAGAGGATAAGTGGAAAGCATTTCCGGTTACTTTTTACGATCCCCAGTATCCGGTGAAGGGAGCAAAAAGCTTCTTTTCCGGGGGAGCCGGTTTGTCCAGCACTGCTCTGGATTATGCAAAATTCCTCCAAATGTATCTGAACGGAGGCATCTATAACGGTAACAGGCTATTAAGTCCCTTAACGGTTAAAATGATACTAAGCAACCATACTGAAGATCTGTTTGGTGGGCCAGAGAATTTTTATGGTCTCGCCTTTGGGATTGTATCCAAAAGGGGGGAAGAAAAGGGAGGCCAGGGAAGTGAAGGCACTTTTGATTGGGGTGGATATTTCAACACCCAGTATTTT
>JAWWBH010000384.1:0-1755 GCA_033721075.1 Christiangramia sp. | reverse complement strand
GGTAGTCCTGCCATGAAAATTGTTTTCACAAACAATGATCTGGGCTTCGGTTTCCTTAACACCTTTCCTTTCATAGGCCCATTTACGGGCGATCTTGATCGCGGTTTCAACTGCTTCAGCTCCGGTATTCATTGGCAGAAGCTTATCAAAACCAAAGTATTCGGTAGCATACTGTTCATATGCTCCAAGTACATCATTATGGAATGCACGGGAAGTAAGTGCCAGTTTTGAAACCTGTGCGTGTAAGGCCTCCACAATCTTTGGGTGACAATGACCCTGATTTACTGCTGAATAGGCCGAAAGAAAATCGTAATATTTATTACCTTCCACATCCCATACATGAACTCCTTCTCCCCTGCTTAATACAGCTGGTAAGGGATGATAGTTATGAGCTCCATGTTGGTCTTCAAGTTTAATAGCTTCTTCAGAAGAATTAATTTTTGGTAGTGGCATGTAAAATCTGTTTTTGTATTATTGTTACGCAATTCCTTCTTTTTCTCCACAAAAATGGGCGATAAGGAGAGAAATCATCCTTTATTTTGAATTGCTGCAAATTACTAAATGTTTGCTGAAAATTTCAACCGCCCTCTCTTTAAATCTTGTTAATTATCCTATTTTTGCGCTATGGCCAGAAGAAATAAAAACAAGCTTTTTAGCGAAATTGAAGTGACCGATGCGGGTGCCAAAGGCAAGGCAGTTGCCAAATCTCCTGATGGAAGAGTGATCTTTATTGACAATGCAGTGCCGGGAGATATCGCCGATGTGCAGACAACCCGAAAGAGAAAATCGTATTACCAGGGAACCGCGGTAGAATTCCATAAACTTTCAGATAAAAGAACTGAACCTGAGTGCAGACATTTTGGAACCTGTGGAGGATGCAAGTGGCAAAACATGGAATACAGGTACCAGCTGGAATATAAACAGCAGGAGGTTGTTAATAATCTGCAACGACTTGGAAAAATAGAATTACCAGAGGTTACTCCAATATTAGGCAGTGAAAAGATATACTTCTATCGCAACAAAATGGAATTTTCATTCAGCGATAGCCGCTGGCTCACCCAGGAAGAAATACAAAGCGGTGAAAATATAGAAAACCGGAATGCCCTGGGCTTCCATATCCCCGGAATGTGGGATAAGATCCTTGACATAGAGAAATGTCATCTCCAGGAAGATCCAAGTAACGCGATACGGAACTTCGTTAAAGAGTTCGCTACTGAAAACGGATTGGAATTTTTTAATACAAGAAATCAGGAAGGGCTTTTACGTACGCTAATGATAAGGACCTCTTCCACAGGTGAAATAATGATACTTATTCAGTTCTTTGAAGATAAAAAAGAACAGCGGGAATTATTACTTGATGCCATAACCGATAAGTTTCCCGAGATCACTTCCCTGCAATATGTGATCAACAGCAAACCCAATGATACCATTTACGATCAGGAGGTGATCTGCTATAAGGGTCGTGATCATATCTTTGAGGAAATGGAGGGGCTTAAATTCAAGATCAACGCAAAATCCTTTTACCAGACCAATTCAGACCAGGCTTATAATCTCTATAAAATTACCAGGGATTATGCCAATTTGAAGGGAGATGAACTGGTTTATGACCTGTATACGGGAACAGGAACCATTGCTCAGTTTGTTGCGAAACAGGCAAAAAAGGTTATCGGTGTTGAGGCTGTACCCGAAGCGATTAATGACGCCAAGGAAAATGCCGAAAGAAATAATATTGAAAATGTAGAATTCCATGTTGGC
>JAWWBH010000383.1:0-1762 GCA_033721075.1 Christiangramia sp. | reverse complement strand
GATCCTGGAGAATGAGGTTCCTTTTATTGAGGTGGTCTATTATTACATAGATTTTACCGTTTATTTCGCCAATCTGTTATTTCCAATATTCCTTTTCCTTTCAGTGATCTGGTTCACCTCCAAGCTGGCGATGAATACAGAGATCGTCGCTTTTTTAAGTAGTGGGGTGTCTTTCTATAGATTCTTAAGGCCCTATCTTGTGGGAGCTACCATAGTTTGTATTGGAGCACTGATTTTAGCGATGTATCTGGCGCCACAGGCCAGCAGGGGTTTCAATGAATTTAAATACCAGTATCTGAAGCGTGGGGAGCAAACCCAGGAAACTAATGATGTTTACAGGCAGGTGAACGATAATGAATATATCTACGCCAGCCATTTTCAACCAAAATCGAAATCGGCCAGAAATTTCACGTTAGAGCATTTTGAAGGGAACGAGTTAAAATTCAAGATTAGCGCTTCTAATTTACGGTATAATGAAGAAGACTCTATCTATCAGTTAACCCGTGTAGATAAGAGAATAGTGCTGAATGAGAAGGATAGTCTGATATCTTATCGTACCCTTGATACTATACTTCCATTTGAATTTGATGAACTCACCCCAGAATCCTATATAGCCGAAACACTCAATTATACAGAATTAAACGATTTCATAGAAAAGGAACAGCGGCGAGGCTCGGGTAATATCAACCGTTATCTTGTAGTTGCCTATAAAAGGTGGAGTATTCCTATTTCTGCTTTCATTTTAACAATTATCGCGGTGGCAGTGGCTTCATTTAAAAGAAGAGGTGGTATGGGAGTGAATCTGGCAGTTGGGATAACCCTTGCATTTATCTTCATTTTCTTTGATAAGGTCTTCGGGACTATGGCAGAGCAATCTACCTTCTCGCCTTTGATTGCAGTTTGGTTTCCGAATGTGGTTTTTGGAATTCTCGCAGTTATCCTATTGTTCCGCGCTAAACGATAATTACAAAAATCCTGTAAAATTTAAAGCTTTTCCGGGAATCCTATCCTTTCAAAGTTCTTATATTTGTAAGCTATAAAAAAATAAATACCATAACCCGTATGGAATATTTAGATTTTGAACAACCCATCAAAGAACTTGAAGAACAGTATTCAAAAGCATGCAATATTGGTGAGGAAAGTGAAGTTGATGTTACTGCTACCTGTAAACAGATAGAGAAGAAACTTATTGAAAAGAAGAAAGAGATCTATAAAAATCTCACCCCATGGCAACGGGTCCAGCTTTCAAGACATCCCAACAGGCCATATACTTTAGATTACATAAATTCAATTTGTGGAGATACTTTTCTTGAGCTCCATGGTGACCGTAATGTAAAAGATGACAAAGCTATGATAGGAGGTCTGGGTAAGATCGATGATCAGAGCTATATGTTCATAGGCCAGCAAAAAGGTTATAACACCAAAACCAGACAGTACCGTAATTTTGGGATGGCAAATCCGGAGGGTTATAGAAAAGCCCTTAGATTAATGAAATCTGCAGAAAAATTCGGCATTCCAGTAGTATGTTTTGTGGATACTCCGGGTGCATATCCGGGACTTGAAGCTGAAGAGAGAGGGCAGGGTGAGGCTATTGCCAGAAATATCCTTGAAATGACAAGGTTAAAGGTGCCGATCATTGTAGTGATCATTGGTGAAGGAGCCAGTGGAGGAGCACTGGGAATTGGTGTGGGCGATAAGGTAATGATGCTTGAAAATACATGGTATTCAGTAATCTCACCAGAATCCTGTTCTTCTATTCTAT
>JAWWBH010000382.1:0-1776 GCA_033721075.1 Christiangramia sp. | reverse complement strand
GGTTTTGCTAATGCGGTTACCGACCCAATGGTTCAGGCATTCAAAAAGGTACTTGAGCTAAGTAATTCCCAGGCTGCCTGGGTACAAATGGCTTTTTATGGCGGGTATTTTTGTATGGCCCTGCCTGCTGCTTTATTTGTTCGTAAATTCTCCTATAAAACAGGGATTTTGATTGGTTTAAGTTTATACGCCGGGGGTGCCTTAATGTTTTATCCCGCAGCCACTTCCCAGGAATTCTGGTTCTTTTGTCTTGGGTTATATATCCTTACTTTTGGGCTCGCCTTTCTGGAAACTACCGCTAATCCTTATATTCTGGCAATGGGAGCGCAAAGAACAGCTACCCGGAGGCTTAATCTGGCACAGGCCTTTAATCCTTTAGGTTTGATAGCAGGTTTACTAGCCGCCAAATTTTTCGTGCTGGATCAATTACAATCCGATGATATTAGTGATTTTTCAATGCTTTCCCAGGCAAAAAAAGCGATGATTCGTACCAGTGACCTGATGGTAATAAGGGATCCTTATGTAATTCTTGGTTTGGTTGTTCTGGTTGTTCTGGTGCTGATTATACTAAATAAGATGCCTCAGGAAAAAGGGGATGGGGCTATCCCAAGTCTTTCAGAGACGTTTTCAAGCCTTGGAGAAAATAAAAAATACTTGTTTGGAGTAATTTCTCAGGTATTATATGTTGGAGCACAAATTATGTGCTGGACCTATATATATCAATATGCGGAGGCTATTGGTATTTCCAGTAACACGGCTGCAAATTATCAGCTGGCCGCATTTTTACTTTTTACCGTAGGAAGGGCTATAGGAACCTATTTACTGAAATTTATGAATTCGGGAACATTGTTATTCTTTTTTGCGGTTTTGGCAGGTATGGTGACCATAGGTACTATTTTCTTTGAAGGAATAATTGGATTATATTGTTTGATGGGAATATCCCTGTTTTTATCTGTAATGTTTCCAACAATTTACGGAATAGCACTGGAAGGATTGGAGGAGGAGGAATCTAAGATTGGAGCAGCCGGCCTGGTTATGGCCATTGTAGGGGGTGCCTTAATGCCCAAATTTCAGGGGATGATAATAGATCTGGGAGGAGTGGGTGTTAACGACCTAAAGGTATTAAGCGTTTCTGAGGTTAACTTTTCATTTATTTTACCCTTCTTATGCTTTGTTATGATCGCAGGTTATGGCTACTGGGTATCCAAATGGAAGGAATTTGGTGATAGTAATGAAGGCCGAAATGCAGAAATTGTATCATAGAATGTAATCATAATATAAAGGGTTATACCTTATAAATACTACTGAAATGCAAAGAAGAAAATTTATTAAACAATCCGGTTTGGGGCTTGCAGCCGTCTCTTTTGGTCCACGGCTGTTTACCGTATTTAATACAGAACAGCCTCTGGGGATTCAACTCTATTCATTGAGAGAAAATATTAAAGCTGACGTGGAAGGAACTCTTTCTAAAATCGCAAAGATCGGTTTTAAAGAAATTGAAACATTCGGTTATTCCCTAAAAAATAATTTCTGGGGGATGGATGTGAAAGAATTTAAAAAGTTACTGGATAAGTATGAACTTAATTCTCCCAGTGGTCATTATAATTTAGGGACCTTTCTACGACCAGGTGGAACAATAGATGATTTTCAATATATATTAGAGGTAGCCAAAATGCTCGATCAGGGATATATAATTATTCCCAGTATTCCCAAAGAACTACGTGGTAATATTGATGATTACAAACGAGTTTCAGAAAAAATGAATCAAGCAGGATT
>JAWWBH010000381.1:0-1778 GCA_033721075.1 Christiangramia sp. | reverse complement strand
ATTTGTAAATAAGAGCGTGGTCTTCGATCCTTTTATAACAGGCACTACCTCATCTATCAGATGCAATCCTAAATGCCCGCGCCAGGGAAACTTTTCCATCTTCTCCGGAATGATGGACCTGACATCTATTTTTTTCTTCAGTTTAGCCTTTATCATTACCGAATTCTTAAGCGCCTCAGACTCCGGACCAAGCAAGACTTCCCGTGCCTGCTGAAGATTTCCAATGGTCGCCGAAATCCCCCAGATCCGGAGATCTTTTGCAATGGTCTTAAGCCTTGAAAGCCCAAGTTCCACCTGAACACCTCTTTTGGTTCCTAGCAGTTCATGCCATTCGTCTATCACGATAGCCTGCAGGTCTTTGAAAGTCTTTTGATAATTCTTGGAAGAGAGCAGGAGATGTAAACTTTCGGGAGTGGTAATAAGCAGATCGGGCATAGCTTTCTTCTGTGCAGCCCTTTCTTTTTGGGAAGTGTCTCCTGTTCTTATTCCAACGGTGAACCGGGTTCCCATCTCTTCTGCAAACCTGCTGGCCGCCTGTTCTATTTCCACTGAAAGAGCCCTTAGGGGAGTGATCCAGATCGCTTTAAGACCTTTTTTATGCTTTGTCCTGAAATTGGGATTCTTCCTTATATGATCCAGAACAATGGGAACCCAGAGGGCATAGGTCTTTCCACTCCCGGTTGGCGCATTAAGCAATCCGTTCTTCTTTTGAAGATAAGCATCCCAGGTATCCTTCTGAAATTTAAAGGGTTTCCAGTGCTGATCGGCAAACCAGTTTTCAGCAAGTGTAATAAGTTCATTTTTGTTCATTCCTGTTTTTTTGCCAATCAGCCCGAATTAAAAAACAACCTTCAAAATTTAGATATTGAAGGTTGCCTGTTTTTGATAAAACTTTTTAAATCCTTCCATTTTGAGTCCCCTCTTCCCTCGGGATGAGTTTTTGTTGGTTTTCCTTATATAACTGAGGATAATGTTGCTTTAAAAATTCATTCCTCATCGAATCCATCTGCCGTATCTGTTCCTGAAAATGTCTGGACATCATCCGGTTGCTGAAAAAGTCATCTTCAAAGAAATTCGGGTCCCCATAAAGGCTATCATTTAGAAAGGAATTCATCAAGCCCGAATGACCGCTCATTTGCTGGTTATGAAAGAATCGCCTGAAATTTTTAAAAATTTCATCAACATCTTCATTATTAATGCTGTCTCCTTCCACCGTGCTATATGAATAGACATAAGTGGAATCGTAACTGATCAAATTGCCATTTTCATCAAATTCCTTATCAACTTTCCAGCTGCCCTTCGGGATGGCAGATTTGTCAGTTTCAGTTTTAAGATCATCATTCTTTTTCTCCTTGTCCTGAGCATTGCATGCTGCAAAGCTCAATATAAGCATCAGTAATAGAATCCTGGTTCTCATAACAATACCTATTTAAATTTGACAGAAAATTTAAAACTAACACAAAATTTTTCACAACATAAATACCAAACCGAAACCCGGTTTTATTAATTTTTTTCTAAAATTTAGTACGTTGAACCTCACAGGTTTCAAAAACCTGTAAGATCTTAATATTTTAAGGAATAAGGGCTTTAAGATCTTCGAGGGTATTGGCCTCTTCTATCTTTTTATCGGTTCTCCATCTTAGTATTCTCGGAAACCTGGTAGCCACCCCGCTCTTATGCCTTTTTGACTCGGCGATTCCTTCAAAGGCAATCTCAAAGACATGATGTGGCGTCACACTTCTAACCGGACCAAATCGCTCCAGGGTATTTCTCTTTAT
>JAWWBH010000380.1:0-1784 GCA_033721075.1 Christiangramia sp. | reverse complement strand
TTTAATGATCCGGAACAAAGATACCGTCAGCGATATGCCGACCTTGCTGTAAACCCTAAAGTCAAGGAGATCTTTGTAAAGCGAACGAGGTTATTCAACGCGATGCGAAATTTCTTTAATGAAAAAGGATATTTCGAGGTTGAGACCCCAATCCTTCAGTCGATACCGGGAGGCGCTGCAGCAAGACCTTTTGTGACGCATCACAACGCACTGGATATTCCATTATATCTAAGGATCGCCAATGAACTTTACCTAAAGAGGTTGATCGTTGGTGGATTCGACGGGGTATACGAATTCTCCAAGAACTTCAGAAATGAGGGGATGGACAGGACTCATAATCCGGAATTCACGGCAATGGAGATCTACGTGGCCTATAAGGATTACAACTGGATGATGGAATTCACCGAAAAATTACTTGAACATTGTGCCATTGCTGTTAACGGTACTACCGAAGCGACTTTTGGCGAACATAAGATCGACTTCAAAGCTCCTTATAAACGGCTTACCATGACCGATGCCATCAGGGAATATACTGGATTTGACATTACCGGAAAATCTGAAAAAGAACTCTATGATGCGGCGAAAGGAATGGGCATCGAGGTTGATGACACCATGGGTAAAGGAAAACTGATCGATGAGATCTTCGGAGAAAAATGTGAAGGTAACTTTATACAACCCACCTTCATTACCGATTATCCGAAGGAGATGAGTCCGCTTTGTAAAGAGCACAGGGAAAATCCTGAGCTTACCGAGCGTTTCGAACTGATGGTATGTGGAAAGGAGATCGCCAATGCCTATTCTGAGCTTAACGATCCTATAGACCAGAGAGAGCGTTTTGAAGAGCAGCTTAAACTTTCAGAAAAAGGAGATGATGAAGCGATGTTCATTGACAACGACTTCCTTCGTTCACTGGAATACGGAATGCCTCCAACCTCCGGACTTGGCATTGGAATGGATCGTCTTATCATGTTCCTTACCAATAAACAGTCCATCCAGGAAGTATTGTTCTTCCCGCAGATGAAGCCTGAAAAGAAAGCGGTAGAATTAAATGAAGACGAAAAAGCAGTTTACAAGCTGTTAAAGGCTGATGAGATCTTCGAATTGAACGAGATCAAGGAAAAATCTGGTTTAAGCAATAAGAAATGGGATAAATCACTAAAAGGCCTTAGAAAACATAAGATGATCGAGGTCTTTAAAGAAGACGATGATATGAAAATCAAGATTTCTTAAAAATTCTTTAAACCATTTAAAATAAAATTAGTCCAAAGACTGCCGAAAGGCGGTCTTTTTTATTTTCAGATTCAAATTTCCGTCTTCACATCAAATCTGTATTAACTAAAACAATAATTTATGATCAAGAACCAGAGCCTGAAGCTTTTGCTTTTAGCCCTGTCATTATCGGTTTCCAGCTGTGCTGTTTTTCAGAAACAGGAAAAGGCCCCTGCTACTGCCAGTAATGACTCCAAGAAAGATAAGAACGGAATAAAACCTTACGACAAGGTGATCACTAAGGATGCAAAAAGTGACGAAGGACTATTTACCGTTCATAAACTTGAAGATAAATACTTCTATGAAATCCCTGACAGTCTTTTTAACCGGGAAATGCTCACCGTAACGCGTATAGCCAAGACCGCCAGTGGAATTGGTTTTGGTGGAGGTAAACAGAACACCCAGGTTCACCGCTGGCAAAAGAAAGGTGATAAAGTACTGCTCAGGGTAGTTTCTTATGATATCTACGCCAATGATTCACTCCCGGTCCATGAAGCTGTGGTAAACTCAAATTT
>JAWWBH010000379.1:0-1786 GCA_033721075.1 Christiangramia sp. | reverse complement strand
TTGGTCTTTAGTTCTTTCATTATGATGCCTAATGATATTCTCGGTAAGGATAACCCCCAAGTCTACCATGGTACCAATCGCGATGGCAATTCCCGAAAGTGCCACAATATTGGCAGGAACACCAAAGAATTTCATGGAAATAAAAACCATGAGTACAGCTACTGGCAGTAATCCAGAGATAAGAAGTGATGCTCTTAAATTGAATACCATAACCACGATCACCAGAATGGTGATAAGAATCTCAAGAATAAGGGCTTCATTAAGCGTTCCCAGGGTTTCTTCAATCAGCTCTGTCCTGTCATAGAATGGAACTATGGTGACCTGAGAAGTTCTGCCATCTTTCAATTCTTTGGAAGGTAAACCACTGCTTATCTCATTGATCTTGTCCTTTACATTATTTATCACCTCCATGGGATTGGCGCCATAACGTGCCACTACTACTCCACCAACTACCTCAGCGCCTTCTTTATCCAGAATCCCACGACGTTCAGCCGGTCCAAGAGATACATTGGCCACATCTTTCACTCTTAATGAAGTATAATCTTCAGAAGCTACAACGGCATTTTCAATATCCTCTACAGATTTCACATACCCAAGTCCTCTTACGAGATATTCGGCCCTGTTGATCTCCAGGGTTTGAGCTCCTATCTCCCTGTTACTTTCCTTAACGGCTTTTACGATCTGGCTTAATGAAATATCATACTGCCGCATTAGTTCAGGCTTGACATCAATCTGGTATTCCTGTACATAACCTCCAATAGAAGCTACTTCAGAAACTCCGCTGGCTCCGGAAAGAGCATATTTCACATAATAATCCTGGATGCTCCTCAGTTCCTGAAGGTCCCATCCGCCAGTCACATTCCCATCCTTATCCCGGCCTTCCAGGGTATACCAGAAGATCTGTCCGAGACCGGTTGCATCCGGTCCAAGGGAAGGGTTTACTCCTTCTGGCAATAACCCTGCGGGAAGTGAATTCAATTTTTCAAGGATCCGGCTTCGGCTCCAGTAGAATTCAACATCTTCCTCGAAGATCACATAGATACTTGAGAAGCCAAACATGGAGGAACTCCTGATGGTTTTTACACCCGGCACACCAAGCAGGGAAGTTGTAAGTGGATAGGTGATCTGATCTTCAATATCCTGGGGTGATCTCCCCGGCCACTTGGTGAAGACGATCTGTTGATTCTCTCCAAGATCGGGAATGGCATCTACGGCCACAGGATCGCTGGGAGCAAAACCAATGTCCCAGTTAAATGGAGCAGTAGTGACACCCCAGCCAATGATCACGGTAAGTAATAAGACCGCAACCAGTTTGTTTTCTATTAAAAATTTGATGCTTTTATTCAGCATATAAGAGATTATTAAACATTAATTAGAATCAAAAAAAGTCAATGCTCTGACTTTCCTAAAAACTTTCAGTTTAAAGGATAAATCCTGTAATGTTTAAAATCAAATGAGGAATACCTGGTCTACGAGCTGAATATCCTGGACCAGTAAAGGAGGAGAATAATCCTCGAAAGGAATGATCTGTTCGGGTAAGCTTTCAAACAGTTCAAAATAGGTATAGGTAAAAGTGCTTAAAAAAACCTGTTGGTGCAAGCCAAAAGAATCAAATGAGATCTTTAATTCATCCTGACCTTCAACTGAAACCTTTTCATTGGTGCAACAATGATCTTCTGCAGCAGCATTCATCTGCATCCCACAGGTCTTCGCTTTAGAGAACACCGCCTTATCCACTAAATGTTCCCCGCAATAATGTTTGTCTACCGTAAAAGACATGGTAGAC
>JAWWBH010000378.1:0-1844 GCA_033721075.1 Christiangramia sp. | reverse complement strand
ATAATACTCCCATTAGTTTATTGGAGTCTATGGCTTTAGGACTACCAGTGGTTTCAACCAGGGTAGGAGGTATTCCCTATATGATAGATGATAAAAAGAACGGAATTTTGGTGGAGCCAGAAAATCCTAAAGAAATGGCTATAGCGATTAGTGATCTAATACAGGATCCCCAATTGGCTGAAACTATAAGTTGGAACGCCCGCAAAGAAGTGGAGAAATATGACTGGCTGCATGTAAAACCTCACTGGTTAGAATTGCTAAACTAAAAATTATATATTTAGCGCCTAATCCGGAATGCAATTTAACCATGTCTCAAAAACCCCTCTTTCATTTCGAGATTTCAGAACGTAAGATCCTTTTGCGTTTATTTGATATGGTTGCAGTGCTTCTTACACTGGCAGTTGTGGGAGTTGTATTTGAGTTTGATTACTTCAGGATAAATACTAATTACTGGAACTGGACCCTTGTTTTTTTGATATATCTTAATCTCTTTGCCAGTGTTTTTGAATTGTATGATCTTCAAAAGGCTGATAGGTTTGATAGTGTGATTAAGAATGTGCTACTTACTTCGAGTCTTACTGTTCTTTTTTATATTCTTACCCCTTTCTTTACCCCGAGTCTTCCGGCGAATCGTTTACAAATACTCTTTTTCTTTCTCTCGATAGCAGGAGCCCTTCTTATGTGGCGTTTTCTCTATATAAGTCTGATATCATCCCCAAGATTTTACAAAAGGGTATTAGTTGTGGGAGATTCCTTTGACATAAAGCTTATTGCAGAAGCCCTTCAGAAGACAGATCCTAATTATGTTGTAGTGGGTTATGTAAATACAGACAATAAATTTAAAACTGAATTTGAAAGAGAGGATCTTACACGGTTTGAAGTAAATGAGCTTCAGGAAGCGATCAAAGAACAACATATAAATGAAGTTGTGGTTGCAAGTGCATATCAGAAAGGTCTGATGCTTCCACTATACAATGAATTAAGTGAACTTCTTAAGCAAGGCTTTCCTATAAGAGATTATACGCAGGTATATGAAGAAATTACAAGAAGAATACCTGTTCAAAATGTAGATAAGGATTTTTATAAGTATTTTCCTTTTAGCAGAAGTAACCAGAATAAGTTTTACATGTTCGTGTTTAGAATTCTGGATGTAATAATTGCCAGCATAGGCTTAATTTTCGGCATCCTAATCACCCCATTTATTATAATTGGAAACTTGATAGGAAATCGGGGTAAGCTGTTATACCATCAGGAAAGGGTTGGTAAAAATGGAAAAATCTTCAACATAGTTAAATTAAGGACTATGGTCCATGATGCCGAGAAAGCCGGCCCCCAGTATGCTCAAAAGAATGATTACCGGGTAACACAATTTGGCAGATTCCTAAGAAGATCAAGAATTGATGAAATCCCACAATTCTATAATGTATTAAAAGGTGATATGAGCCTGATTGGTCCCCGACCTGAACGGCCGGTTTTCGTTAAGGAATTATCTGAACTTATCCCATTTTATGAAACCAGACATATAGTAAAGCCGGGATTGACCGGCTGGGCACAGGTGATGGCTAATTATGGGGATTGCCATGATGATAGCCTGGAAAAACTTCAATACGATCTTTACTATATCAAGCATCGAGGAATATTTCTTGACCTTAGTATTCTTCTTAAAACCCTGAGTACAGTAATCTTTTTCAGGGGACAGTGATTTTAGTATATAGTTAGCAGTAATCAGTTAGCAGTTTATTTAGATCTCTCACTACGTTCGAGATGACTGGTGAACCACCCAGGAGAAGAAAGCTATATGAACTAAGCTTTTAGCATGATTTGAATCGCCTTTTTGGTTTGTT
>JAWWBH010000377.1:0-1857 GCA_033721075.1 Christiangramia sp. | reverse complement strand
TCTTTTAAGGTCGGGATATCATCGCTTGCAGTAGCCAGGTAAAACCATTTTTTGGTTTCTGCAGTACCAAGGGCTTTTGATATCCTGTTCGCCATTTCAGGAGCCAGGTCAGGACTCAGATTGATATAGCCCTGGAAAATTGGATTCTCTTTCAGTAAATAATAATTGATAAAATTCGATGTGAAATCGTGTCCCACAATGATCCTGAAATTGGCGGTACGGTATTTCTGATCCAACTGGGCCAGAAGTTCCATTCCGATAAATTCGAAGAATTTTGCTCCTTTCTGAACAGGAAGGAAATTATTCTCGGCATAAGCCGTGTCGTCCATTCTTATCCCATCCTGGTTTATTCCAACAACTATCATTTCAGGGGCATCTTCCCAG
Organism: Christiangramia sp.; assembly: GCA_033721075.1. Classification (GTDB taxonomy): domain Bacteria; phylum Bacteroidota; class Bacteroidia; order Flavobacteriales; family Flavobacteriaceae; genus Christiangramia. The sequence continues at coordinate 1,473 of JAWWBH010000377.1, read as the reverse complement.
TAAGAATAATAGTCTACGATCCCGGCAACGGGTTCAAAAAGATAGTCACCATCCAGAACTACCACAACAGGGTATCTCTTTTCGGGGTTCTCCTCATAATTTCTGGGTAATTGAATTTTCAGCTGCCTGGTCTCTCCCAGTTTTTCTGACGAAATACTCTCGTATTTGATCTGTGCGCAGGTTAATAACGGCAATAATATTGCCATTAGAGGTAATAATCGTTTCATAGGTGTAGTATTGATTCGGACCTACAATATATGATTATTTCCTATTGTTTAAAAGGGGAAGAAAAATAAAGGATAAACCTCCAAATATCAGTACTACAGCGGTTTGCGTGGCCCATGAGATCCAGCCGAAGGCTTCGGCACCATGCTTTTCAACCCCGAAAAACATCAATACACCGCCAACGGCAAGTGGATATACTCCAATTCCGCCATTTGTGGCTGAAACGGCAAATGAACCTACCACAAAAGCGGCCATGATGACCCCTAATGGGGTTTCTGAAGTTTCCGGGATACTTAGTTTGATAACGAAGAACATTAGCAGATAGGCTGTCCATATAAAGATTGTGTGGAGGATAAAGGCCCATTTCTGTCTCATCTTCAGGATACTCTTCATTCCTTCCAGCAGGCCTTTTGCAAGTTCCTTGATCTTTTTGAATGGCATCCAATTGGACCTTCTAATTAGGTTAAGACCAAGTATTGCAATGCCTACCAGTCCCAGGAATATGAAAAAGGTGTAGAGTGGATTGATATCTTCCTCGTGCAGGTAGGCAAGAAGGTCATCGGTGCGGAAAATGATAGCCGTCCCGGTAATGATCATAAGAATTAGCAGGTCTGCAACTCTTTCGGATATAATTGTACCAAAACCTTTTTCAAAAGGTATGTTTTCATAAGTTGTAAGACTAACTGCCCTTAAGACCTCCCCCGACCTTGGAATTCCATAATTGGCCAGATAGGCTGCCATTACAGCCATGAATCTGTTGGACAGGGAAGAAGAGTATCCCATTGGTTCCAGCATATACTTCCAGCGATAAGCCCTTGAGATGTGAGATAGGGTACCAGTGAGAAAGGAAATAAATATCCAGAATTTGTTAGCCCCGAGAATACTTTGCCACAGGGCTTCTCTTTCCTGAGGGCTGGAACTTTTCAGGGAGTACCAGATCAAAAAAATCCCCAATAAAAGGGGAATACTTATTTTTAATATCCTGGTTAGTTTTTTATTCACAAATGAATTTTACTTCAGTAAATTGGTTTCTTCGTCTGGAAAGACAAGTGCCGGCTTGAAATTTTTCGCTTCTTCAAGTTCCATTATCCCGTAGGCGATGATAATAAGTATATCACCTTTAGCAACCTTTCTGGCTGCCGCTCCATTAAGGGTTATTTCACCGGAATTTCTTGGGCCTGGGATAACATAGGTTTCCAGCCTTTCTCCATTGTTATTGTTTACGATCTGGACCTTTTCTCCTTCAAT
>JAWWBH010000376.1:0-1858 GCA_033721075.1 Christiangramia sp. | reverse complement strand
GACACTTTTTGCGTTCATAGTGACACACCTTCTTCACTTGAAATCATTGAGTTTCTTCACAGAAAATTTGCCGAACACGGAATAGGAGTAAAGAATACGTAATGAAAGATTTCCCCAAAATATCACCGATGGGCCAGAGGGCTATTTTGATCGATTTTGGCAAAAATTACAGCCCTGAAAAGCTCCAGAAGCTTCTTTTTTACAAAGATTTAATTGAAAATAATTTAGTTAAAGAAAAAGTTGAAGTAATAAATACATATACCTCGTTATTAATTAATTACATGTTCACTATAGAAGATGCTTATAGTGAGGTTTCAAGGCTAAAAAGCATGTTTGACGAGGTCAATATAGCAAAAAACATTAACTCAAAACTTTTTTATCTTCCTGTTTGTTATGATGAAGATTTTGGGTTGGACATGGAACTCATTTCCAGGGAAAAAAATCTGGAGATAGATGAAATAATTCGTCTTCATACAGCTGCGGTTTACCAGGTTTATTTTATAGGTTTCCTACCCGGATTTTTATACCTGGGAGGGCTTGATGAAAGGCTGCAGATTTCACGAAAAGAAACCCCTCGAAAATCGGTCGAAAAAGGCTCGGTTGGGATCGGTGAAAAACAGACCGGAATTTATCCAAAATCCAGCCCCGGAGGATGGCAGATTTTAGGCAAATGTCCGGTAGGACTTTTTGATAAAAATGAAGATCCGCCAACACCTTTTTCTGCCGGTGATAAAATCAAATTCTTTTCAATTTCCAAAGAAGAGTTTTTTGAGATCGAAGAAGAGGTTAAAAGAGGAAATTATAAATTGAAATCTGAAAATTATGAAGGGGGAGATTGAAGTTTTGCAGCCGGGATTATTTTCCAGCATCCAGGACCTTGGTCGTTTTGGATTTCAGAAATATGGTGTTCCTCAAAGTGGAGTGATGGACAGATATGCGATGAGAATCTGTAATCTTATCCTCGGGAATTCACAGGATACTTCGGTTATGGAAATCACTTTCCAGGGGCCTCAACTAAAATTCTCGGCTTCTACAGCCATTTGTATAAGTGGAGCCGATCTGTCGGCAAGTCTTAATGATAGTCCCGTTGAACAAAATGAGGTTATCCATATTTCAGCCGGTGATACTTTGAAATTTGGGCCGCGAAAAAACGGATTCAGGGCTTATATGGGAATTTCGGGAGGTTTCCGGTCTGAAGAACTTATGGGAAGCCAGAGCTGGTATGAGGAACTTACCACTGATTTCAGGTTAAAAAAGGGGATGAAACTGTTTTTTGATACTGGGGATATTCGGAAAAAGGAAACTCATTCCCATTTAAAGATAGATCAGGATTACCTGGGATCAGATATAATAGAAGCATATCCCGGGCCTGAATTTGAAAGGCTTTCAAAGGAACAGCAGCAAAAGTTATTCTCTACCTCCTTTAAAACAGATAAAAACAGTAACCGGATGGCTGTTCAAATGGAAGAAGGGCTGGAGAATGATCTGGATCCTATTACAACCGGACCTGTGGTCCCGGGAACCGTACAGCTTACACCCTCGGGAAAATTGATCATTCTTATGAAAGACTGCCAGACCACTGGTGGTTATCCAAGGATACTTCAGCTGAGCGAAAAGGCTCAGCAGGTACTGGCGCAAAAGATGCCCGGGGAGAAAATAAGCCTCAGAAAAATAGAATATTAGCAGATTCTGTGCTAACTTAGAGTAATATACTTCTTCAATGGGGCAAAAATAAAAAAGTGTCACTTTGGTAGTGAGTTATAGAAAAGACCCTACTCAGAACTATAACGAAACCTTAGTCGACACTTTTTTGCCCCAAAACACTTTAGCTTTACTAAAATGACTTGTACAAATGTAG
>JAWWBH010000375.1:0-1860 GCA_033721075.1 Christiangramia sp. | reverse complement strand
GATCAAATCGGTTCTAAATAATTGATCAATGCCTACTGTTCTTTCCACTAAAAAACTTGCTCCAAATCAAAAGGAATTATTGCTGAATTCCGGAATATCCCTGGTGGAATACGATGCTATAAAGATTAAATCAATCGATTTAGTGCTGGAAGAAAAGAGGATCAAAAATGCGATCTTCACCAGTAAAAATGCGGTAATTGCTATTATAAAAAAAGATCTGAAGATCGAAAACTGCTTTTGTGTTGGAGATAAAACCGCAGGTCTTCTTGAGAAAAATGGATATTCTGTTATTGAAAAAGCTCAAAATTCAGCAGAACTCGGCAAAGCACTGGTTGAAAATCATCCTGAAAAACATTTCCATTTTTTTTGTGGAAATAAAAGAAGGGATGAATTACCGGAGATACTGAAAGCGCATAACGTGAATTTTTCTGAAATTCAGGTCTATGAAACTGGGCTTAATCCTAAAAAATTCGAATCTCATTTTGACGGCATCATGTTCTTTAGCCCAAGCGGGGTAAAGAGTTTTACTAAGGAGAATAAGATAAAAAATACTGCGTTCTGTATTGGCCCAAGCACAGCAGAGGAAGCAGCTAAACATACTGATAAAATCCTGGTGGCATCAAAACCAGGAATTGAGAACGTAATCGCCAAAGTGGTGGCATATTTTAAAAAATAACACTATCATCAGTAAGACTGAATAAAATACATCCAAATGATAAAAAACGATCTGTTACTTAAAGCATTAAAAGGAGAAAGCGTGGAGCGCCCACCCGTATGGATGATGAGACAGGCAGGAAGATATTTGCCTGATTTCATGAAGTTGAAGGAGAAATACGATTTCTTCACCCGCTGTAGAACTCCCGAACTTGCCACCGAGATCACGGTGATGCCCATAAGGCAGATAGGTACAGATGCCGCTATCCTTTTCAGCGATATTCTGGTGGTACCACAGGCAATGCAGGTTGAAATAGAAATGAAACCCGGTGTTGGACCTTGGGTTCCTAACCCGATAAACACTCCTGAAAAAGTAGACAGCGTTATAGTGCCGGATGTAAAGGAAGAACTGGATTATGTTTTTGAAGCTATCAAACTTACCAAGCAGGAGCTGAATGATGAAGTTCCCCTGATTGGTTTTGCGGGTTCTCCATGGACCATCCTATGCTACCTGGTACAGGGACAGGGTTCAAAGAATTTTGATAAGGCCAAGAGGTTCTGTTTTATGGAGCCCATTGCAGCCCACAGATTGCTTCAGAAAATAACCGATACCACGATCGCTTATCTAAAGGAAAAGGTGAAGGCAGGTGTTGATGCCGTACAGCTTTTCGATTCATGGGGTGGACTTCTGGAACCAAAAGATTACCAGGAATTCTCATGGCAATATATGCAGCAGATCATCAACGCTCTTAAAGACGAGATTCCTGTGATCGCTTATGGAAAAGGCTGCTGGTTTGCCCTTAAAGAAATGTCTCAGAGTGGAGCATCTGCATTGGGAGTAGACTGGACCTGCGATGCCAGGAATGCAAGGTACCTAAGTGGCGGGCAGATCACGCTTCAGGGCAATTTTGATCCTGCCAGATTATATTCAAAACCTGTGGAAATAAAACATATGGTGCATGATATGATCAACGCCTTTGGAAAAGACAGGTACATAGCAAATCTTGGTCACGGCATCCTTCCGGATATTCCTGTAGATAATGCAAGAGCATTTGTAGATGCTGTTAAAGAATACAGGTAATGCTCATCAGGTCGAAACTTTCAAGCATGGGTTTTCGGCAAATCTGGGTGCTGATAAAGGTGTTTATTACAAAGCCTTTTTTGGTTATTCCAACTTATAAAGCAACTAAAGAAACCATAATTATT
>JAWWBH010000374.1:0-1867 GCA_033721075.1 Christiangramia sp. | reverse complement strand
TTGCCGAATTGTGATACCAATTCGGAATGGTGACTTTATAAAATTCACAATGATAAACGAGCATTAAATTTTAGAATTAAATGTACTGAGTTGGGAAGCCTTGTAATAAACAGGGCTTTTTCTATTTATGAACTTTAGATTATTGTTTCCTCCAGTAATTCAGTTTTGATTCAACAATAATACTAGCATTTAAGACAAATTTCATTTCTGTAATTTCTTTTTTTAGATAAGTTGGGCTCTCAAATAACTATTGTTAGTAATTAATGAATCTCAAAAATTTCACCCACAGGATCTGTCTTTTACTTTTACTGGTATTTCAATTTAGCTGTTCACAGAAGGACGAAAAACATATATTGTTGATTAGTATTGATGGTTTGAGGCCAGATTTTTAAATGAATGAAGAATGGGATGCTCCTCATTTGAAATCCCTTATGGAAACAGGCGTTTATGCTAACGGTATCAATAGTGTTTTCCTTTCCGTTACTTATCCTTCCCACACAAGTATAATTTCTGGTGCCTACCCTTCCGAACATGGGATTTTTTACAACGTTTCCCGATGGACTGATGGTTCAACCCTGCTTAAGAATGAAGGAGATTACTATATGATGTATTCTGCTAATAATTTTGCCGGTGAAAATTATGCGATTGGTTACGCAACGGCCTCTTCACCTCTTGGTCCGTTTCAGAAATCTGATCACAATCCGGTGTTACAAAAAGAAGGAGCCGTAACTGGAACCGGTCATAATAGTGTAATTGCTGATCCTGATGGCAGGGGTTGGATCTGTGTTTATCACGGAAGAACGGAAAAGACCGGACCAAAACGGCTGGTCTTTATGGATAAAATGGATATTGATGAAAACGGGATTCTAAACGTCGAAGGACCTACTTTAACTGAACAACAATTAGTGTCAAAAGAAAATTTACAATCTGAATGATACTGGTTAAAAGGGGTTTCTACTCGATTGACCTGATAATAAAATTTAAGAGTTGAAATGTATTTGACCAATAGCCCTAATCCTAAATGGTCTGGCCCCGTCTGCTTAAGAATTCACCACAATTTAATTGAACCTATGCCCTTAAATTCGTATTTTTAATAGGAGAGAAATTAATTATTTACTTAAACAGGTTTATTATGGAAACTACAAATAAATCGGTAATCTACTACTTCTCTATTATCATGTTATTTATTGGTTTAGGTTTTTCCGCAGACCAAATGATTGCTCAGAAGAGACAACCTATAATTGATATGCATATGCATACAGGGTTACCCCATGAGATTCCAGCCGGAACACCTGCAATATGCCGTCCCGATCCATGTGAGGGGCAGGGGGGTGCCACGGCAAATTCTGCTGAGAATCTTAAGCAAACACTGGAACAAATGTCCAGGTATAATATCGTAAAAGGTTTTCTTAGCGGTATTGATTTACCCACGGTTAAGGAATGGAAAAAAGCTGATCCGGAACGTTTTATAGCATCCCCTTTTATTATCCAGCCAAATAGTGCCAACCTTGAAGTTCTAAGGGAAGAGTATTCCACAGGACTGTTTACCGGAATGGGGGAAATTGGCGCTCAGTTAAACGGGATACCTCCTAACGATCCTTCGCTGGAACCATATTTTAAACTGGCGGAAGAGCTTGACCTGCCGGTGCTTATTCACACATTGGGAATTGGGCCTTATATGCCTAATTTCCGCTCAGCCTCAGGAAGTCCACTCTTGCTGGAAGAGGTTCTTATTCGTCATCCAAAGCTTCGGATCTTTGTAGAAAATGCCGGATATCCATACCGTGATGAAATGATTGCCATGATGTATCAGTATCCTCAACTCTATGCTGATGTATCAACGATCACCTGGGTGATTCCGCGTACA
>JAWWBH010000373.1:0-1868 GCA_033721075.1 Christiangramia sp. | reverse complement strand
TTCAACGATCGGCTTTTCCAGGTTTACAACGAAACCTTTCCTCTGGAACCAGGCTGGGAAAAGCGGATCCCGCTGTGGCAACTCTATTATTTACTGGTTCATCTCAACATTTTTGGAGCGGGCTATAGATCCCAGGTTACTTCGATCATCAATAGCTTCAGCTGATTTTACAATTCTTAACACCACGACTTCTTTTTTTAGGAGTTCATTAGCGCAAAAGCCAGTCTTCCTAAAGTATATTCATAACAAATAAAATTGATTATGAGCACGAAAAATTTATATGACAAGGAAGCAAGAGAAAAGATCAAATCTTTGGTAGAGGATATCAAAACGGGGATTCTCGTAACAGATATGCTCTCCAAACCCTTAAGCGCGGTTCCCATGACCACCAAACAGGTGGATGATCATGGAGCCATATGGTTTTTGAGCCGAAGCGACAGCGAGCACAATAAGAATATAGAAAAAGATAAGGATGTCCAGTTGCTTTTCAGTGACAATTCAGATATGGAATATGTAAGCATCTATGGGGAGGCATTCATAGAAACCAACCGGGAGGTGCTTGAAGAACTGTATTCCAAGGTAGATGATGCGTGGTTTGAGGAAGGAAAGGACGATCCTAAATTAACGGGTATCAAAGTAAATCCAAAGGAAGCGTATTACTGGGACACCAAAGCGAATAAATATGTCACACTTTTCAAGATAGGTATGGCCGCGATGGGCAGTGATAAAGACATAGGGGAAAAAGGAAAATTAAATCTATAAAGGCTGTATTTGTCGGAAAAGACCTCGTAGCGCCTCTTTTGTTATGAGGTCTTTTTTATTATAACTATTTTTGGGACACTAAACCAACAAATTATGACAGCATATGTTTTTCCGGGCCAGGGTGCCCAGTTTTCGGGAATGGGAGCAGATCTTTATGAAAAGTCTCCTGAAGCGAAGGAACTTTTTCACCAGGCAAACGATATTCTTGGATTTTCCATCACAGATATAATGTTCCAGGGTTCTGCTGAAGACCTTAAAGAGACCAAAGTTACCCAACCGGCTGTATTCCTGCATTCAGTGATTCTTAGTAAAGTTCTTGGTAATAATTTTAAACCAGATATGGTAGCAGGGCATTCGCTGGGTGAGTTTTCGGCACTTGTTGCTAACAGGGTATTAAGTTTTGAGGATGGTTTAAAACTAGTATCACAAAGAGCCCAGGCAATGCAGAAAGCATGTGAGATCAAGCCTTCCACCATGGCTGCAGTGCTGGGACTTGAAGATGAAATGGTAGAATCGGTTTGTGCAGAGACTGAAGGAATCGTAGTCGCTGCAAATTACAACTGTCCGGGACAGCTGGTGATCTCAGGTGAATATGATGCAGTTGAAAGAGCCTGCGAGAACCTGAAAGAAAGGGGAGCAAAAAGAGCAATGATTCTTCCTGTTGGAGGAGCATTTCACTCTCCACTGATGGAACCAGCCAGGAAAGATCTTGCTGCTGCCATTGAGAATACTCAGTTCAGTGATCCTATTTGCCCGGTATACCAGAATGTAAGCACTTTTGCAGTGAACGATCCGGAAGAGATCAAGAAAAATCTTGTTTTTCAGCTTACAGCACCTGTTAAGTGGACACAGTCTGTACAGAATATGATCAAAGATGGAGCAACGGAATTCATTGAAGTTGGCCCGGGAAAGGTACTTCAGGGACTTGTAAAGAAAATAGACAGAGGAATGGAAACCTCCTCTGCGGGGATCTAATTATAATGGAATCAGATTTTTGATCGGAATTCCGTATAAATACAATTTGAATTAATTGAGCCACGAATGCACTAATGATTAAAAGTATTAGCGCTTTAGTGGCTTTAATTTTTTTAAATAAAAGAGGTTCG
>JAWWBH010000372.1:0-1868 GCA_033721075.1 Christiangramia sp. | reverse complement strand
AGTACCGGTAATTTCTCCTGTTTTCAAGGATTTCAAGAATGGAAAACTTAAGATCATTAGTTTCTTTGCGAAGAAAGCCCGTGGCTCCATGGTTCGTTACATCATTGATAATGATTGTAAAACTCTGGACGATATAAAAGGATTTGATTATGACGGGTACCGCTTTAGTGAGGAATATACCGAAAAGGAGAATGAACCGACGTTTATAAGATAAATTCGTCAAGCTGAACTTGTTTCAGCTTCTTATAGATACTGAAACAAGTTCAGGATGACGTAACCCTGAAAATATTAATTCCTTTGGAACTCTTCCACCACAAACATCCATTTCCGCCATTTATCCCGGAAAATGCCACAAAACTGATCGTAGGCACCCTTCCGCCGCCAAGATTCACCAAAAGGCAGCTAAGGGAAGATGATGTGGATTTTTGTTATGGCAGTGGAGATGGTTTGTTATGGATAATTTTAGACCGGATTTTTGACCTGGATCTTAAATTTGAAAACACCGATGCTGCTGTGGAGCAACGTAAGAATTTCCTGCGTGAAAGAGGGATCGGGATCTGTGATGTGGTTGAAAGCAGTCGGCGGGAAAAGATCGATGCTTCAGATCTTGGAATGCAAAAGGTGGAGTTGAGGGATATGATAGGTATTCTTAAAGAAAACCCGAAAATAGATACGCTCCTTTTTACCGGCGGGAATTCTAAGAATGGCCCGGAATATTTCTTCAGAAAATATTTAAAGGAGTCAACCCATGATATTCGGTTAAAGGTTATTTCAAACAAATCTCCGCGAATCCATCAGTTTGTACTTGATGGCAGGTTGATCAAAACTGTTTCATTGATAGCACCCTCCGGAGCCGCCAATATAGCGGTGGGAAGTTCACAGTTGTATAAGGATCTAAAAAAGAAAAACCCTGAATTCAATACGATTGATTTCAGGGTCCTTCAGTATAAGGAATTTTTCTAGGTGTTAATCATTGCAATTCTTTTTTTTCCTGATCGGCCAGTGTAGTAGGCTTGATCTTAAACTTTTTACGTTTAGGCCTTAACTTGCCATGTGTGCCGATTGCAATTTTACCACGCTTGGTCTTTTTATCACCTTTTCCCATAGTTTATTTTTTATTTTTCTGATCTCTTATGGTCTCTTCATCAATGTCAACTTCATTGTGGTCCACATCGCGATCTCCAATTCCTCCGCTTAACGGATCATTTTCGCTTCTTCTTTTATCTTTCCTTCCTTTGTGTTTATCTTCAATTGGTCCTCCCATAACTTAAAATTTTAAAGGTTTATTCTAAGATAAGGAGAACAACAATAAAAAGCTGCTAACAGGCTGTTACAATTAGGTTAAAGCTTTAACATTTTGAACAAATGAAGAAATGTCTGAAACCCCATTTTTATCTACATATTTAATAAATGCGCTACCTATAATGGCGCCTTTTGCATATTCTGTCGCCTGGTCAAAGGTTTCATTGTCCTTGATTCCGAAACCTACTATCTGTGGATTTTTTAGCTGAAGATCATTGATTCTTTTAAAGTATTTCCGGGTTTCTTCTCCAAATCCCGTGGTGGAACCGGTCACACTGGCACTGCTCACCATGTAAATGAATCCGTCAGAAACTGAATCAATGAATTTTATTCGCTCATCTGAAGTTTGGGGTGTGATAAGAAAAATATTGATTAGTCCGTATTTCTCGAACAATTTCTGGTATTTTTCATGATACACATCCACCGGAAGATCCGGAATTATCAATCCGTCAATCCCAACCGACTGGCATTTTTTGCAGAAATCTTCCACTCCGTATTGTAGGATAGGATTGAAGTATCCCATAATAATAAGCGGGATCTCCACTTTTTCTCTTATACCATCAAGT
>JAWWBH010000371.1:0-1905 GCA_033721075.1 Christiangramia sp. | reverse complement strand
TGATAAAGTATATCTCAGCATAACTGAAGCTAGTCTAAGAGATTATGCCGGGATGTACTTAAAAAAGAAAGAAGGGTTTTTGGAAACTCAGCTTTCGCCTTTACCGGGCCAGGATCAAATTAAGGTCAGGGCAGAAATTCCTCATCATACACCCTGGCGAGTGATCATGATAGGTGATGAACCAGGAGATCTCATAGAGAGTAATATCCTTACCAGCCTCAATGAGCCTTCAAAATTAGAGGATACTTCCTGGATCAAACCGGGAAAAACCTCTTTCCACTGGTGGAATGGTGATATTGTGCCCGATACCACTTTCGCTCCGGGGATCAATTTTAAAACCAATAAATATTATATCGATTTTTGTGCAAAGCATAATATTCAATATCACTCAGTAATAGGCTATGGGGGAATGGCATGGTACAAAAGCGATGCCGCCGGCTATAGTACAGTAGGACCTAATACTGATCTCACCGAACCAGTTGCAAGCCTGGAGCTTGAAAAAATTATAAAATATGCCAATGATAAAGGTGTATCAATCAATGTCTGGGTGAACTGGAAAGCTCTGTATCCGCAGCTGGAAGAAGCCTTCACTCAATTTGAGGAATGGGGTATAAAAGGTTTGATGGTCGATTTTATCAACAGGGATGATCAGGAAATGGTGAATATTATGGAAGAAATCCTTGAGAGCGCTGCAAGGCATAAATTATATATTCAATTCCACGGTTCTTTTAAGCCTACAGGATTGCATCGAACCTATCCAAATGAATTTACCCGGGAAGGGACCTATAATTATGAACAGAATAAATGGCGAAAAAAACCTGTTTCGCCTGAGCATGATCTCGATATTGTGTTTACCAGAATGCTCGCCGGACCGAGCGATTATCACCTTGGTGGTTTCCGGGCGGTACCTAAAGAAGATTTTAAAATTCAATATACACGTCCACTTATGATAGGGACCCGCAGTCATATGATGGCAATGTATGTAGTGTTGGAAAGCTACTTGAGCATGGTTGCGGATTATCCTGAAGCCTATGAGGGGGAAGCAGGCTTTGATTTTGTTAGCGAAGTTCCAACGGTGTGGGATGAGACAGTAGTGCCAGAAGCTGCCCTGGAAAGCCATGTGGTGATAGCTCGAAGAAAAGGTACGGACTGGTATGTTGGGGCCATTAATAATTCAGAGAAAAAATCGGTTTCATTTTCCTTCGATTTTCTTAACGAGGATCAAACATATACAGCGACCATTTATAGGGATGATTTGGAGACCGATTCAAATCCAAATCATATCAAAATTGAGGAAAAGAGATTTGAAAAGGATGATAAATTTGAATTCCAGATGGCTTCCGGTGGAGGTATGGTGATCAAATTAAAACCTGTAACTAATTAGAATTTAATCAGAATAAAAATCAAAATGAAAAAGCTTGTAATCTTATTCCTTGGAGCACTTATAATGTCGTCTTGTGCAAGTGGTCCAAAACCTAAATTTAATGATAACATAGTTATTGCCCATCGTGGGGCATGGAAGGCAAATTCCCTTCCGGAAAACTCTATTGCAGCTCTGAAGCAGGCAGTAGAAATTGGAGCTCATGGTTCCGAATTCGATGTACATATCACTGCAGATGATAGCATAGTTGTAAATCATGATAAGGACTTCAAGGGTATGATCATAGCAGATACTCCATATAGTAACCTTATAACCCAGAAACTATCCAACGGTGAAAAGCTGCCAACTTTAAGGGAATATCTGGAAGAAGGTCTGAAACAAAATACAACGAAACTGATCCTGGAAATTAAAAAATCTAAATCAAAAGAAAGGACTTTAGATCTAACCAGAAAAGCAGTCGCTACTGTAAAAGATATGAATGCTGAAAAATGGGTTGAATATATCACCTTTGATTATGATGCGGG
>JAWWBH010000370.1:0-1934 GCA_033721075.1 Christiangramia sp. | reverse complement strand
TTTCAACCGTTTGCATCACTTCTAAACGTATATTGTCTAATGCCATTTTTAATTTTTTAGTAAGCTTTGGTAGCTTTTACATATTAATACCACAATAAGCATGCAGTTTTTTACAATTCCAAACAATCTGGTGGATTTAAATCCTGAATATATTGAACTTCAAATATATGAATATGATTTTAGAGCAAATAATAAAAAAAGCCTAATTTCTGCCCTGTTCATCAGGGTAGAAAGTGTGCACGGGATCACTTTGAAAGACTTCTTTCGTATGCACGTCTATTGCTGATATAGGTCCCTTAAATGCCGCTCCGGTATCTACATTCCAGATATTTGCTTTGTTATAGGGCCTTGTTTCTCCTATTCGGGTGACAGGAGTGTGGCCTATATAGATTTCGCTGAAGTGCTCCAGTCTTCGGGGATAATAGGAGTCTCCAGGTTGAAGAGTGTCGTCCATGGAGAGCACCATTTCCCATAGTGTACGATCCCAGTAAAAGCCGGTTTCGTGATATTCATAATCTGGCCCATGAAGATTCGTAAATCCGGCATGAACGAATAATCGATCCTTATCATCTTTATAAAAATTGAACATATCCCTGAAAAACTGGATATGCGCATTTTTTTCTTCTTCACTGAAATTCCGGTAAGCGTCTATACTCGACTGCCCGCCGTGTTCCAGCCATTTCTGGTTCATTTCTCCATTTTCCAGCCATTTATGCGCAAGATCATCATGATTGCCTCTTATAAAGATACATGTATTCTGCCTTGCCAGATCTATAAGATAGGTCACGGTATTGGCCGAATCGCTCCAGCCATCCACATAATCCCCCAGGAAGATTAGTGTGTCTTCAGGAGTAAGATCTATGCGTTCCAATAACTGGATAAGCGCTTTCAACCCACCATGCAAATCGCCAATTACTAGTTTTCTGGACATATTAATTGTATTTCACCTTTCTCAAAATTCGCATACTTTCCTTATACGACTGATAAATTTCAGGATTATAGGCCTTAAGATAAGGTTTGGCCTCCTCCAGTTTGGTTAAAGCTTCTTTAAAATTATTTAAATAACATAATAAATAAGTTGAAGGGAGATTCTTCAGATCTTTTTTCTGTTCGGGATTCAGTTCATAACCTTTTTTCAGCTTTTGAATTAGAGCTTTATTGGTATTATAGATGTGATAAAGGGTTTTTTTGTCAAATTTCGGTGGCTCAAACAACAATTTACTATCAATCTCATAACTCCCATTATCCCTAAACCTTATCGTTACTTCTTCAAGGGGATAATATTTGAACTGATCGTGTAATCCCAGGTGGACGTATTCAATTATCTTAAAAAAATTCTTATCCACACTTATACTTATTTCATCGAGATCTGAATAGAACAATTTTACCTGTTCATTTATAAGCTCAATATCAACACGTGAAAAATAACTTTCATTCCTTATTTTTTTCTCCTTTCCCGCCCAGCATACTACAAAGTACTCCTTAAAAACCTTGTAGGTTGGGTTATAATCCTTCCTTTTTTTCATAAAGTCGAAGACACCGTCCAGGGTATATTCAATATTGTTATGGGAGTGATTCTCTATAGAAGCCACCTGCGCCGAGTTCACATCTTTTATTTCGATATCAAAGACCTTTGGCATACTAATGCTTCCGTCCCTTAAAAAAACCGAGCCTCCATAATACTTCCAGATATTCTTTCTAAAGGAGCATATCTTCCCGTGGTTGGGCCTGATAGTTACCAAACCTACCACAAGATGGTCAGGCAGATGCGGAAATGGAATATTCTCATATGAAATAATAGGCGGATTGGTGAGATAGGCATTCACCAGGTTCTGGATCTTGCTGTCGTCAAAAAAGTCGATCCCAACGATCCTGCTATCCTCATCCTCAACTCCAATTACGATATAAGAATTATTCTCCGGGTTGGAATTCGA
>JAWWBH010000369.1:0-1935 GCA_033721075.1 Christiangramia sp. | reverse complement strand
CTGTACCGAGGAATCTGGCCATGCAAAAACATTAACCTGCCCCTACCACTGCTGGGTATACAAAAAAAATGGTGATCTCAGGGCTGCCCGGCTTATGCCCGATGATTTCGATAAATCAGAGCACGGCCTCCACCCGGTAAATGTGGAAGTAGTTGAAGGTTTAATATTCATCTGCTTATCCCAAAGCCCGCCAGACTTTCATAAGGTTCTTGATGATTTTAAACCCTTTTTAAAGCCCTATAAATTTGAAAATGCAAAGGTCGCTCACCATGATCGTTATGAAATAAAAGGAAACTGGAAATTATTTGTTCAAAATTTTCGGGAATGCTATCATTGTGGTCCGGCACATCCTGAGTATTGCAGTGCCGTTGTGGGAGCCAATTATATGGAAGATGAAATTAGAGACAGTCACTGGGAGAAATCCAAACAGCAGTGGGAAGAAAAGGGACTGGCCTATGAAACTGTTGATTTTAAACCAAATACTTCTCATTTTGCCATCCGCTATCCTTTACGTGAAGGGATTCAAAGTTATAGTCTGGATGGAAAAGCTGTTTCTATCCCAATGGGAGACCATACGGATTATGAAAACGGGGTGGTTGGTTTTGTCAAACTTCCTAATTTTTGGTTGGATTGTGTGAGTGATTATGCATGGGCCATGAGAATAACTCCAAAAGACGCCCGTAGTTGTATAATTGATATCACTTTTCTTGTAGATTACAATGCGAAAGAAGGAAAGGATTATTCCAAAGAAAATTTAACTCAATTCTGGGATATAACCGGAGGGCAGGACTGGGAATTAATTAAAAATAATCAAACAGGAATAGAATCTTCTCAATACCGGCCCGGCCCTTATTCTCTTGTCGAAAAGGAAGTTAGTGATTTTGACGCCTGGTATATCTCAGAACTCAAAAAACACTTTTCTTAATTAAATTAAACCTCAACCGGGTAAAAACAACTTAATATTCAAAATTGATGAATAGTATAAATTTTAAATCATTTTTTATTGGGTTTATAACCCTATTGTTATTGTTTTCCTGTAAAGAAAAATCAGTCGATCATAGCACTGATTGGGCTCAGTTTGGCCATGACGTATCGAACAACAAATTCTCTGCTCTTGATGAAATAAACATCAACACCGTAAATTCCCTTGAAAAGGTATGGCAATATGAAGATTCCTTGGCGAATGGATCTTCAGTGCTATTTAATCCTTTAGTTGTTGATGGGAAAATGTACGCATTTACTCCCGGTAATTTGTTGGTTTCTTTAAATGCCAAAACAGGAAAAAAACTCTGGGAATTTACCCCGGACAGCACCGATGTTCAAACCTGGATAAAAGGAATTACCTATCACAAAGCTGCTACAGGACCAGATGCGCTCGTATTTGTTTTTGGTTCTACCCTTTATTCTGTTAATGCGTCAAATGGAAAGCTAACTGAAGGTTTTGGAAATGGGGGTAAAGTTGATTTTTATGAAGGTCTATCTGTCCCCAAAGAAATGAGGGATGAGGTTCATGTTACTGTAAATGCACCAGGAGTTATCTATAATGACCTTTATATCGTAGGTTGCAAAGTCCCTGACGAGCTGCCTTCTGCTTCGGGAGATATTCGCGCTTTTAATGTCAATACAGGGAAGCTTGAATGGATCTTCCATACCATTCCAAAAGAAGGTGAGTTTGGAGCCGATACCTGGCCGGAAAATGCCAGAAATAAAAATGGAGGTGCCAATTGCTGGGGCGGTATGGCCCTGGATAAAGAACGGGGAATTGTATATGTTCCCACGGCCTCACCCTCGTTCGACTTTTACGGTGCCGATAGGGAAGGAAAAAACTTATTTGCCAACTGCCTTCTGGCCCTTGACGCAAAAACCGGAATGAGATTATGGCATTTTCAAACAACACATCACGACCTTTGGGACCGGGATAATGGCTCCCCACCT
>JAWWBH010000368.1:0-1937 GCA_033721075.1 Christiangramia sp. | reverse complement strand
TATTGAAATTACTGCTGAACACAGACAAAGCGTACACCAGGCTGAAAACAGCACAGGCTGAAAAACTACAAGCATCACACTTACAAACCCCAGCGGGCCTACGGCAAGACCAAATACTATCACTATCCATGGCATTTTTTTCCATCTACCTGTACCACCTATTATCCCTGTCACCGCATCAACCAGATAACCAAAAGCGCCAAGGGCTGCATCAGGTATGGGAAGTACATTTGAAACTTTGGAATTAAGTATAGTCACACTACCATCCCCAAAAAACGGTTCCCATACATTGCTTATGATATCCAGTTGATAAAGAGCAAGGTAACTGGCAATAAAAAACCCAATCATTGCCAGAATTACAATAGGGATCCTTTGAGACCACGTAGCCGGATTATAATCCCAACCAGGCGGGATGTGTTTATAACCTTCAGTCATCTTTCCAAATTATTTTCTTTATACCATGCATCGGGATCTTTCTTGAGATTTTTAATAATCTCTGGAAGGGTATCCATTATGCGGTGTTTGGGCTCCCAACCTAGATATTCCCTGGCCCTGCTAATATCAAGTTCATAATGATCGTCTGCCCTGTCTATCATCCAGGGTTTAATAAACGGGTCACCTACAAGATCTCTTGTCCATGCTCCCATTTTTGCAATAGATTTAGGAACCTCATGAGTTTCCCAGCTATCCTCCCCATGAATTAATTTTCCTATCCTGTCCTGTAGTTCTTTATAAGTTGGGGTTGTTGGTTCCCCAATATTGATAGCGATCTCATGCGGTAACTTATTTCGGTGTTCAACGGTACTTAATATCGCGTCCATAACGTCTTCGAGATGAACAAAAACATTTCCATGGTTAAGGTCTCCAGAATAGAAATGACTCACCAGTTCTTTTTCATATATACGCTTAATCTGCTGGCTAATTGGGATCGAATGGCCTCCTTCATCATAAACCCCTGCGATTCTCAGGAAAACGGTATCAATATCATGGTTGTTCTCCCTTATTAGATCTTCGGTAATGATCTTCGATTCGGGATATCCCCAGTTAGCCTCTACCGGACAATCCTCATTTATCTTCCTGCCGGGTTTAGTGGGTTTATATATCAGGTTGGAACTGGCATAGATGAACTGGTCTACTTCAAAGTCCTGTAACTGGTTCAGGAACTTCCGGGTTCCCTTTACATTGATCTCATCATAACCCGGACTGTCCTTGGTATTGAAGCTATAATAAGCTGCCAGGTGTATAACAGAAGCAATTTTACTTCCATAGCCATATCGGATCCTTTCCATAGCGGCGTCAATAGCCTTTTCATCCGTTATATCGAAATTTACACATTCGGCCTGTAATGGTGGATATGGCGGACCTAGTCGATCGAGTCCTACGACCCGGTAATTCTTTGCGAGCTTCTCAATAAGCGGAAAACCAACCAGTCCACTACTCCCACTAATAATTACTACTTCCTTATCTGAAGTTCTTGCACCTCTTTCAGGGTGTTCTATGATCTCATCCATAAATCTGGTAGTTAGTTTTCAAATAGATTATTGATTCATTTAAATTTAGAAATAACCTATATCAAGAACAAAAATTAACCCCTTACCGCCTTATGAATTAACCAAACTTTATTATAATCCAACTTATCTTTAACCTTCAGATAGTAAAATTTATAGTTAAGAGTTAAAAAGTTCTAAATTGGATGCTTCCCTCAGGCTATTTATTATTTTAACTTTCAAAAGTTAAAGCTATGGAATACAAAAGACTCGGAGAAACAGAAC
Source organism: Christiangramia sp. (assembly GCA_033721075.1). Taxonomy (GTDB): domain Bacteria; phylum Bacteroidota; class Bacteroidia; order Flavobacteriales; family Flavobacteriaceae; genus Christiangramia. The sequence continues at coordinate 165 of JAWWBH010000368.1, read as the reverse complement.
TCAATGCCCCGCCCATAATTTTTGGAGGGAATGTTTTTGGATGGACCGTAAATGAAAAAGATTCCTTTAAACTTCTTGATCAGCTCTTTGATATGGGGATCAATATGATAGATACGGCCGATTCCTATTCCCACCGGGCTCCCGGAAATAAAGGAGGTGAATCTG
>JAWWBH010000367.1:0-1951 GCA_033721075.1 Christiangramia sp. | reverse complement strand
GCCACGCCGAGCTTGCCCGACTGCTGCAGGGCATTGCGCAAAAGATTATAGGATTTGCCGGCCTCCTTCTGGGGCTCCAGGTAATAGGGTTTTTTAAAGAGCAGATCACTCACCTCTGTTTCCTCCACAAACTCCTCAATGTCAATGGTCTTGCTCTTCTTCATATTGGCCTTTTCAAAGTCTTCCTTTTCAAGGACCACATAGCCTTCTTCCTTTTTAAAGCCTTTCACTATATCTTTCCATTCCACCTCTTTGCCGGTATCCTCATTCACCCTTTTATAACGGATACGGGCATTATCACGCCTGTCAAGCATATCCAGCTCCAGGCGCCTGTCCTCGGAGCCGGAATATAACTTAACCGGAATGGAGACCAGTCCGAAACTTATTGAACCATTCCAGATAGACCTCATTCCTAATGATTTCTAAGAGCCTTTATAAGCTCCTTTTTTGTCATCTCGCTCCTGCCTTCAATTCCTACCTCCCTGGCCTTCTGATAGAGCTCTTCTTTGGTTCTGTCTTCATACTTATCTGCCTTACCTCCTTTTTTGCCAGATTTGGAATCATTTGCAATTCGAGCTGCTTTTTCCTTGCTCATCCCCTTATCACGCAATTCTTCATATTGTTCATCATTTTTAATCTGTGGGCCATGATCTTTACTCATAATTCCTGTTTTATGTTTATCATTTTAAAGCTACGATTTAGGGCAGTCACTATAAAAAATAAAGAACTGATTAACTGGTTTTTAACGCCAGAATTCATCATTATTAAGCCTTCCTAATGAATAAATGAATTTGTAAGAAATTTTCTTAAATGAGTTAATTAATAGTTCATTTAGACACATGGGCATTTTATGATAATAATGGGTTAAATAAGTTAAAATCCTATTGAATTCTATACTTAGATTCTACTTTTAAGTTTCCAAGATTATCATTAAACTAAAATTGAAGAGTAGGGGGAATGTATGCGTTTACATGAAAAAAAACGAACCATTGAATATTTGGAGAAATTAAGAGTATTGAATTATAAGAGCGCTTTTATTTATCAAATTGCGTTCACTAAAGAAGATCGTTTGATCTTAAAGAATTTCTACCGCAAATTACATCAACAAAAGCAGGTATTTCTTAAAGATATTGAGGAAAAGATCGAGCAGATAAAAAAGGAAATTTCACCAATTAAGGATCCAAAACTTCTGGCATTTTATAAGCGCCAACGTTGTGAATTGTCTCAACTCTATCTCAAGTATAAAATGCGGCTGAACTATGCGAGGGTCTATAAAAGAGAACTGAGGAGTTTTAAAAAATATCATAAATACCTTTCGAAGATAAATCATGCCCGCGTGAGGGAAGTTTTACTGGCACATAAGCACAGGATTAAAACAAACCTTGGCGAAATGAATAATACAGGGGTAATGAAATTTCCAGTAGCATAAAAAGAGGCCGTCCAAAAATGCCAGTTTTATGGTCATCCTGGACGGCCTCGAATTTGTTCAGGCTGGGATCTGACTTATTTAAGGGCTTCTATCCTAGCCTTTACTTCAGCTTCAGTTCCTTTAAAAGTATTCTTCTCAGATTTGGATTCTCCGTTCCCGGTAGTGATCACTTCAACATGAGCAACCGTTTGATCATTTTCTGAGGTCATCTTCACCTTAATTTCTTTCTTAACTTCTTGCTTGTTTTCGTATACAGCTGTGGCTTCTGAAGCATTAGGGATATCACCTTCTGTATGCCCTCCAAGGATAGGAGCGATTACGAGTCCTATCAAACAGGTAAGCTTGATAAGAATGTTCATGGAAGGTCCTGAAGTATCCTTAAACGGATCCCCTACCGTATCACCGGTCACCGCTGCTTTATGAGCGTCTGATCCTTTGTAGGTCATTTCTCCGTTGATCATAACACCAGCTTCAAAGGACTTTTTAGCATTATCCCAGGCGCCACCTGCATTATTCTGAAAT
>JAWWBH010000366.1:0-1968 GCA_033721075.1 Christiangramia sp. | reverse complement strand
CTAAAACGGTGTATCTCATCTATAAAGAGAATAGGGCTTTTGGTGGTGAAAAGGCCTTCGCTTTTTTTAGCTTTTTCAATTACCTCTCTCACATCCTTTACACCACTGCTTATGGCACTTAATGTATAAAAAGGTCTGCCAGACTCATTGGCAAGTATATTGGCTAAAGTTGTTTTACCTACTCCCGGAGGTCCCCAGAAGATCATGGAAGGAATCATTCCCTGCTTGATCTGCTGTCTTAAAGCTCCGCTTTCTCCAATAAGATGTTGCTGACTAAGATAGTCGTCTAAGGTTTTTGGGCGAAGTCTTTCAGCCAGAGGTTGATTCATAGCATTGTTTTAAATGACAGTTTTACATCCCTTCAAGTTTGGATGCTTTTTTGTAATATTAATTAAAATTGAAGAGATTTTGAAAGCTTCCACACCTTTTGTTTTTACTACCGGGACCATAGGTTATCCTTTGTTATTCGTACTTCTTATATGGATTGTATTTTGGGTAGAGGTTCGGTTTGGAGTTAGTTTTAACAGCTTTGGGGTACGGCCCGGAGAAATTATAGGTTTGAGAGGTATCATTTTCTCTCCTTTTATCCATTCGGATATTGAACACCTATTCAATAATACCATTCCCTTATTTATTCTATCACTGGCCTTATTCTATTTCTACAGGCCAATTAGCTGGAAGATATTGGTAATAGGACTCATTACTACAGGTGTGCTAACATGGCTTATTGGCAGGCCATCCAATCATATAGGAGCCAGTGGTATAATCTACCTGCTGGCCTCATTTTTATTCTTTAAAGGAATATTCTCCAAATATTACAGGCTGGTTGCACTTTCCCTTATTGTTGTTTTTATCTATGGGGGACTCGTATGGTATGTCACCCCAATCGATCCCACTATTTCCTGGGAAGGACATTTATCTGGTTTGTTAAGCGGTTTGGGGCTTGCATTGATCTTTCGGAAAAATATAGCCGAACCTCCAAAATATGCCTGGGAGCAACCCGATTATTCTGAAGAAGATGATCCTTTCATGAAGCATTTTGATGAAGACGGAAATTTTATTGAAAAACTACCTGAAGATGAAGTGGAGGAAGATGAAACGGAATACCGTTACATATATAAAGAAGACCCAAAGAAAGATTAAAGTCTTTGTCGTACTATTTCATACAGGAAAGCACCACAGGCTACCGAAACATTAAGGGATGCGATACTTCCCAGCATAGGTAATTTAGCCTTATGGTTTACAGATTTTAGTATAGAATTAGAAACTCCTTTGGCCTCATTTCCCATTACAATGGCTACAGGTTTTTTAAGGTCTAAATCATAAATCACATCATCGGTTTTCTCTGTCGCTGCGATCACCTGAATATCATAAGTCTGTAAATGATAGACTGCATCAAGAATATGATTTACTTTGCAGATTGGCACTTTGAATACCGCGCCGGCAGAAGTTTTTACCGCGTCGGCATTTATTGGAGCAGAACCTTTTTCCTGGATTATAATTCCTGAAACTCCACAGCATTCTGCGGTTCTGATAATAGCGCCAAAGTTTCTCACGTCGGTAAGGCCGTCAAGTAATAGGAAGAGGGGGGCAGAGGATGTATTTTGAGCCTGCTCTACCAGTTTTTCCAGGCTTATAAAACTTACCGGGGAAATATTTGCCACCACACCCTGGTGGTTACCTTTACTCAATTTATTGAGCTTTTCTACAGGAACATAAGAGATATTGAAATTTCCACCTTTCAGATGCCGGTTCAATTCCTGGAAAAGAGGGCCTGAAAGCCCTTTCTGGATGAAGATCTTTTCGATTGACTTGTCACTTTCAATAGCTTCAATTACGGCACGTATTCCAAAAATCCTTGTAGTTTCCTGCATTTGGCAAATTTAGGAATATTAAAATTCAAGGACCATTTTCATTAATAAAAAAAACCGTCTAAAAAGAAATTTTAGACGGCCTTTTAGATTAGTT
>JAWWBH010000365.1:0-1971 GCA_033721075.1 Christiangramia sp. | reverse complement strand
TTAAAAGTTTGGGTAAAAGGACCCTTAAATTCAATTCGAAGAAGTTCTTTAGGAACATTCTGATCCCATTATTTTCCATTATTGTATTCATAGGAGTATGGCACCTGGGATCCAGAGCCCTCTTCAATATGGAAGCCGATTATAAGATCGAAAAGGCACTGAATGAGCGGGGCCCCGAGGCCGCGGCCGAAGTTGAAAGCTGTATAAAATCGGGAAACATTGCCTGCCAGCCTAATACCCTGCCTTCCCCGGTACAGGTATGGGATTCATTTCAATCCCTTATTGCCGATCATAAAGCGATCAGGGCCGACAAACGGGCCTTTGTGGAAAAAACCGCGGTTCTCAATGAGAAACGCCTGGCTGCTGGAAAAGAACCAATTACCTATACTGGAAGACCTTCATTTGTTGATCAGATCCTTACCAGCTTAGAAACGGTATTTGCAGGATTCTTACTGGCATTGTTCATAGCAATCCCCATAGGGGTGATAATAGGCCTCAGCCCTACTCTGCGAAGTTCCTTTAACTGGTTAATACAGATCTTTAAACCGGTATCCCCGGTAGTATGGCTGCTTTTGGTCTTTATGATCGTAAAAACGATGACCAAAGACTCGAATTCTGATAGCGCCTTTATCATCTCCTTTATTAGTGTAGGGCTTTGTTCCATGTGGGCCACCCTGGTGAATACAGCTATGGGAGTATCATCTGTAGATAAAGACTATATCAATGTTGCCAGGGTTCTGAAATTAGGATCTTTTCAAAAGGTATTCAAAGTGATATTGCCCTCGTCCCTTCCTTTGATTTTCACGGGATTGCGAATCACCCTTTCAGTAGCATGGATGGTGCTTATCGCCATTGAGTTACTAGCTCAAAGTCCGGGTCTTGGCTCCTTCGTATGGGAGGAATTCCAGAACGGGGCCATAGATTCTAATTCAAAGATCATCGTCGCGATGTTCGTGATAGGGATCATAGGTTTCTTACTGGACAGGATCATGCTTACCATACAGAACATGGTGTCATTCAACAAGAATGAAGGAGTTTAATCTAAAAGAAAAAAAATGGCATATCTGGAACTAAAGAATGTAAATAAAACTTATGGACGGGGTAAGGAAAGTACACAGGTGCTTTCTGATATCAACCTTGAGATCGAGGAAGGAGAATTCGTGGCCATTGTAGGATTTACCGGAAGCGGAAAGACCACTTTGGTAAACCTCATCAACGGATTACTGGAACCTAGCAGTGGAGAGGTACTCTTTAAAGGAAAGCCGGTTAACGGCACAAGTCATGAACGCGGAGTGATATTTCAAAATTATTCGCTACTCCCATGGCTTAGTGTTGGTCAGAATGTATACATGGCCGTAAAGGAGGCTTTCCCAAAGGAAAAGAAACAGGTTCTTCATGAAAGAGTAAAGGAATATGTAGATATGGTAGGACTTACTCCGGCTTATCACAAACGTCCCAAAGAACTCTCAGGTGGAATGCGCCAGCGCGTTGCGGTGGCAAGAGCCCTGGCTATGAATCCCGAGATGATCATCATGGACGAACCCCTGGGCGCACTTGATGCACTTACCCGCGGAAACCTTCAGGAGGAGATCCTGAATATATGGAGCAAACATAAACGCACGGCCCTTCTTATAACTAATGATGTGGATGAAGGTATTTATATGGCCGATAGGATAATACCCTTAAAACCCGGACCCAATGCCACCCTGGGACCTGAATTCAGAATCGATATTGACCGGCCGAGAGACAAGACCGATTTGAATGACAATCCGAACTTCAAGAAAACAAGGAATGCTATTATCGAGTATCTGATGGATATAGGAGAACAGCGCAAGTCGGTGTCTCAAAAGGAATATAGCCTTCCGGATATAAGCCCGAAAAACTTTGTGGCCTAAACTTTAAAACTGAAAAAAATGAGCTCAGCAAGCATAAAAGAAAAAAAGAAGGCGGAAATCACGGAGAACGGTATTT
>JAWWBH010000364.1:0-1991 GCA_033721075.1 Christiangramia sp. | reverse complement strand
TTTTTTATGATACGCTGAACTTTAATTCATTCCTGTAGGTTGACGGGGATTTACCGGTGAAGGATTTAAAAAGCTTATTGAAGTGACTGAAGTTGTTGAATCCGCTTTCATAGCAAACTTCAGTAATACTAATTTGTTTTTCATGCAGTAGTTTGGCTGCATGGGCCAGCCTGTATTCGTTAACGAACCTTGTAAAGGTTTTACCTGTGATCTTTTTAAAGTAACGGCAAAAAGCAGGATTGGTCATACTTACCTTTTCGCTTATCTCGTCGAGGCTAATGTGCCTGGTAAATTCTTCTTTTACAAAATTGAAGATCACATTTATCCTGTCGTTATCCTGTAACTCTGTTTCCAGGATAAAGCCGTGCGCATTAAGAATAGTATAATTATTAGCTTTTTCAAGTTGTTTAAGCACTTCCAGTAACCCAAGCAGCCTGGAAAATGGCTCAAGATCTCTTAAATTTTCAATTTCAGCCCCAATACTTCTCTTGGTATCACCATGAAAGACAACCCCTTTTTTTGCTCGTTCCAGAAGGTTCTTTATACCCTTTAATTCAACTATGTCAAAGAAATCACTTCCAATAAAATCGGGTTTAAACTGGATCACAGATTCACATTCATGTTCGGTAAGGCTATCGGTAAAGGAGCAGTGGGGAAGATGTGATCCTATGAGGATGAGATCGCCATTCCGGTAATAGGAGATGTGGCTTCCTATTTGCCTTTTTCCGCATCCTCCATTCACATATACAAGTTCAATTTCCGGATGATAGTGCCAGAAGGTTGGTTTTTTATTTTTGAGGTCCCTGTAGTAGGTTCTGTAGGAAAAAGAACTTCCAAATCCAGGTTCGATCTTTTCCAAAGTAGGTTTGTGGCCGGTTCCCATATTTGTCATATTTCTCCTTAAAGTTAACCTTCTCAAATTTTGCGAAACTGTACTGTATTACCAATAATATGTTGAATATTATTCGAAAACGTTTTCAGTATTCAAATTGCTGTTAATTTATTACACATATCGGTTTATCGGCTTCTATTCTTAAAGGGTTTTATGGGCTAAGTTTGATTGAATCTTTAATCGTAGTTCTAACCTTTTAAAACTTAAGATTATGAAAACAACAATGAAAACCCTAGCAATGACACTTTTATTATTAGTGTTTATGAATGTAAAAGCAGCCGATGAGCTTGACATCAGTATCAATGATCAGCAAAACCTGATTGTCGAACTCCAAAGTATTGAGAAAGGTGCTGTTTTGAGTTTGCTTGATGAATCGGGCGAGGTATTATTCAAAGACAGGTTCTTTAATGAGCGTACTTATTCAAAAATCCTTGATTTTGAAAACTTACCAGATGGGAAATATTCACTTAAGCTGGATAAAGAATATAGTGTCGCTACTTCGGTAATTAGAAAAACAGGAAAAAACATAACAATAAGTAAAGGTGAATATTCCTTTGTTTATAAGCCTGTACTCAAGGTTGACGGATATAAGGTAGCGCTCTATGTAGCAAACCCTGAGGAGACCTTTATGCATGTAGAAATATATGACAGATATGGAGAATCCGTTCAGTATTTTAAGACTAAAGATCTTATCCTAAAACGAACGCTCGATTTCTCCAGGGTTCCTGCGGGAAGTTATACCGTAACCATCAAGACTAGTAGGAACAGTTTTAAAAAGACTCTTACTGTTGGGTAGTTTGAATTACTGGTTAATTCAAATTAAAAGCCCCATGCTAGAGCATGGGGCTTTATTCTTTATTCGTCCTTCATTTTCCGTTTAATCTTATCTATGGCATTCTGAATGGACTTTTCAGGTTCAATTATATTATTGCTGCCCCAGAACTCGGTATCATAAAAGCCCGAAACATCATCTACCATTACAATATTAGGGTTGATAAGCTCTACAGTTTTTTTCCAGTCATCACTTGCATATTCCTGCCAGTCAGTAACCACCATTTCACTGTTTATCTTATATCGGGAATTAAAGATCTTTCTTTTC
>JAWWBH010000363.1:0-1992 GCA_033721075.1 Christiangramia sp. | reverse complement strand
TGCGCGAAAAAAAGTATGATTTCATTATCTGTTGCGAAGTAATGGAGCATTTTCAAAAACCGTTGGAAGAATTCAGGTTATTAAGATCGCTTTTAAGGCCGGGCGGAAAACTCTACTGCAAAACCGAGGTCTGGAATGATGCCATTGATTTTAATGGATGGCATTACAAGAATGATCTTACCCACGTTATTTTCTATGATCGTGAAACCCTTTTATGGATAAAGGAAAATCTGCAATTTTCTTCGGTCGATATTTACAAAGAACTGATGGTCTTTACCAACTGATCAAAGTTTCTTGGCTTCATTCCAGAAGACATCCATTTCGGCCAGTGTCATATCTTTCAAAGCTTTATTCCCTTCTTTTGCTTTTTCTTCCAGATACTGAAAACGCTTAATGAATTTCTTATTAGTCCGTTCCAGGGCATTCTCAGGATTCACTTTAAGAAACCTGGCATAATTGATCATAGAGAATAATACATCTCCAAATTCACCTTCTATTTCATCCCTGTTATTGGATTTCACTTCATGCTGAAGTTCTTCAAGTTCTTCTTTTAATTTTTCGAAGACCTGTTCTGGTTCTTCCCAATCAAAGCCAACGCCAGCCACTTTATCCTGTATACGATTCGCTTTAACCATCGCCGGTAAAGATCTGGGAACCCCTTCCAGTACGCTTTCCTTACCTTCTTTTAACTTTAAATTTTCCCAGTTCTTCTTCACCTCCTCCTCATCAGCAACCTCAATATCACCATAAATATGAGGATGGCGGTCTACCAGCTTATCGCAAATGCTATTGGCTACATCGGCTATGTCAAAATCATTGGTCTCGCTTCCTATTTTTGCGTAGAAAACAAGGTGAAGCAACACGTCGCCCAACTCCTTTTTGATCTCATCCATGTCTTTATCCAGAATGGCATCCCCTAGTTCATAGGTTTCCTCAATGGTGAGATGTCTTAAAGACTCCATAGTTTGCTTCCTGTCCCAGGGACATTGCTCCCTGAGCTCATCCATGATCGTCAATAATCTGTCAAATGCTTTAAGCTGATCTTCTCTGGAATTCATAGCGAAAATTTGATTTTGGTAAAAATAAAACTTAGGAGATGGAAACGGGAATATTTCAACAAAAAAAGTCCTTCATTTCTGAAGGACTTTGCTTTTGGGTGGATGATGGGTTTCGAACCCACGACCTCCGGAACCACAATCCGGCGCTCTAACCAGCTGAGCTACAACCACCATTTGATTAGCGGTTGCAAATGTAAGTTATTTGTACAATTTCGCAAAGAAAAAATTTCAATTAAATAAGGTCAAATACGGAATCTACGGCCACCATTCTTTCCACATTAAAGCCTTCGGCATACTCTGTATTGATAAGCCTGCCCATGTCTTTTGCACGGTAAGTAATGCTATCCAGAAAGTTACTGCTGGAAATTGGTGTTTCCGGTTCCTTACTCTTTTCGTCATAGAACTGGGATGAATAGGCCATAACAGATTCCACTTTTTTATCTATATATCCTGAAATATCCACTACAAAATCGGGCTTCAGGTTTTTCCATTGTATATAATGAAATACATGTTTTGGTCTCCAGGCTTCCTGGGTCTCTCCGTCAAGTACGGTTTCGATCTTTCGGAGTCCGCTAAGAAAACAGGCCTCACTAACAAGCCTCGCCCCTTTTCCATGGTCTATATGCCGGTCTTCAACTGCATTACAGAGCACGATCTCCGGCCTGTATTTCCTTATCATCTTTACTACCTCCAGTTTGTGGGCTTTATTATTCTCAAAAAAGGCATCACTGAATTCCAGGTTCTCACGAACCGAAACTCCGAGTATCTCTGCTGCGGCTTTGGCTTCCTTATCCCTTATTTCTGGGGTGCCCCGGGTTCCAAGCTCTCCGCGCGTAAGGTCAAGAATACCTACTTTTTTTCCGCGATCCACTTCCTTGGCTATAGTGCCTGAACAGCTTAACTCCACATCATCGGGATGTGATCCCACTGCCAG
>JAWWBH010000362.1:0-2007 GCA_033721075.1 Christiangramia sp. | reverse complement strand
GCTCAATTCGGGTATCCACTTGTGGAAGATATACATAAAAATAAAGGGCCCGTTGGAGGCATTCATACGGCGCTGGAAAATTCGGCTACCGACTGGAATTTAATTCTTAGCTGTGATATTCCCGGCATTACAGGTTCACTTTTGAATCATCTGTTTGAAAGAACACCTGAACAGGCTTTAGTAGCATTTTTGAGCACTGCTTCCAATGACTATCCCCTCATTGGGATGTATCATAAAAGTTGCAGCGAATGTTTTTCCGAAACTATTCAGGAAAATGATCTCAGACTGATGAATGTTATTGGAAAACTGAATTATGAACGAATCGAAATTCCGACTTCTGAAAGTCATAACCTCAATAACATAAACACTAAGGAAGAATTGCAGGATCTAATCAACAGCACATTATAAAATGATTACGGCATATCCGGCATTTAAAAATTAATCAAGATGAAAAATTCAATAAGAAAATTCCCGAAAGTAAGCCTTGTAGGCGCAGGACCTGGTGATCCCGAGCTGCTTACCCTAAAAGCTGTGAAAGCACTTGAAAGTGCGGGAGCAGTTCTTTACGATGCTCTCGTAAACCAGGATATTCTTCAACACGCGCCCAATGCCGTAAGGCTTTTTGTGGGGAAACGCAAAGCTTGTCACTCCTACACTCAGGAAGAGATCAATGAGCTTTTGGTTGAACATGCTCTGCGGTATGGTCATGTGGTTCGCCTTAAAGGTGGCGATCCATTTGTTTTTGGAAGGGGAAGTGAAGAAATAGCACATTTGACCCGCCGGGGGATTTCTACTGAAGTGGTTCCGGGTATTTCTTCAGCTTTAGCAGTCCCTGCCTACAACGGAATCCCTGTAACTCACCGCCAGGTTTCAGAAAGTTTCTGGGTGATTACCGGAACAACCTCAGCCAGGAAATTATCAAATGACATCAGGTTGGCGGCACGATCAAGTGCGACCGTGGTGATTTTGATGGGAATGAGCAAATTGTCCCAGATAATTTCAATATTTAAAAGAGAAGGCAAGGACCAGACACCGGTTTCCGTAATTCAGAATGGAACAAGAAAGGATCAGAAAAGTTGTATCGGGAAAATCTCAAATATTGAGGAACTGGTAACAGAACAAAAACTGGGTTCCCCGGCTATCATAATCGTTGGAGAGGTAGTAGAAATCTCTAAAAATGGAAGGAACGACCTGTTAAGTGATGAATTCATCTTTCAGAACCTGGGGATCGAAGCTATACCCGCTTAACGCGTCAAGCTGTCCCGATAACTATCGGAAAGTTAGAATTAATAATGAAGAAGCTGAAACAAGTTCAGCTTGACGATAACCTAAAAAAAGAAAATATGATCACTATAAAATACTTTGGAGCGATTGCGGAAGTCACGAACTGCAGTTCGGAAAATATTAAAAAGAGTAGTTCCAGCCTCAACGATATTATTCAGGAGATATATTCAAAATATGACCTGAAGCATATTCCGCTGAAATTCGCCCTGAATCAGAAAATAATTGAGACAACAGAAGGTATAGATGTAAATATAAATGATGAGATCGCGGTATTGCCGCCATTTGCAGGAGGATAATTATGAACAGGTACTCGAGACAGAAGAAACTTCACCAGATTGGTGATGCCGGACAGGAAAAATTGAAGAATGCGCGGGTTCTTGTAATCGGAGCCGGCGGCCTGGGATGTGCAGTCCTGCCCTACCTTGCTTCGGCCGGTATAGGTACTCTGGGCATTATTGACGGTGATAAGGTTGAGGAAACTAATCTTCATCGACAGGTTTTATATACCGAAAGCTCTCTGAAGGCTTTTAAAGTAGAGGAAGCCAGAGATCGACTAGAGGCAATGAATAGTTCAGTAGAAATAGAAATATACAGGGAGTTTCTCAATGCAAGGAATGCTATTGAAATCATTTCAGCGTATGACCTGATAGTAGATGCCACAGATTCTATCTCGATACGATACCTTATCAATGATGCCTGTGTGATAGCCGGAAAGGCCTTCGT
>JAWWBH010000361.1:0-2081 GCA_033721075.1 Christiangramia sp. | reverse complement strand
TGATAGATAGTCTTAACAAGTCAGGAGAATTGAAGATCAGGATCTATGCAATGGTGAGCAATACCAAAGAGAATCTTGATTATTACCTAGATAAAGGACCATATAAGACGGATAGGCTGAATGTACGATCAGTGAAATTCTATGGAGACGGCGCACTTGGATCAAGGGGTGCAGCTTTAAAAGCTGAATATTCCGACAGGCCCAGGCATTTTGGAGCCTTACTGTCTCCCGTTTCTGAATTTAAAGCCACTGCTGAAAGGATCTCTAAATCTGAATTTCAAATGAACACTCATGCCATCGGAGATTCCGCCAATTACCTTGTACTGAAAACTTACGACTCACTTTTAAATTCTGGTAAAGATCGAAGGTGGAGAGTAGAGCATTCACAGGTGATAGATTCATCAGATTTTCATTATTTCAGCAAGAATATCATTCCCTCGGTGCAGCCAACTCACGCTACCAGTGATATGTACTGGGCTGAGGACAGACTGGGAGAAGAGCGAATCAAAGGAGCTTATGCATATAAGAAATTGCTGGACCAGGCTGGTCTTGTAGCTCTGGGAACCGACTTTCCCGTGGAACAGGTGAATCCATTCCTTACTTTTTACGCGGCTGTGGATCGCCAGGATACCGACAATTATCCGGAAGACGGCTTTATGAAGAAGCAGGCACTTAGCCGGGAAGAAACCCTGAAGGGAATGACCATCTGGGCGGCCTATTCGAACTTTGAAGAAAACGAAAAGGGAAGTATAGAACCAGGAAAATTTGCAGATTTTGTGATCCTGGATCGCGATATAATGGAAGTAGAAATAGACTCTGTCCCGGATACCAGGGTACTGGGCACTTTTGTGAATGGAGAACAAGTCTATAAAGATTAAACTGGGTATCTTTGCACTTTATAAAAAATCAATAAAATGAACGACGGATTATATGCCAAATTCCATACTTCAAAGGGAGAGATCCTTGTGGAGCTGGAATACGAAAAAACTCCAGGTACGGTTGGGAACTTTGTAGGCCTGGCCGAAGGAAAGATCGAGAACGAAGCAAAAGATCAGGGAGAACCTTATTACGACGGACTAAAATTTCACCGTGTGATCCCCGATTTTATGATCCAGGGAGGAGATCCCAGGGGCACAGGAGCAGGAGGTCCCGGTTATAATTTTGATGATGAGATACATCCAGATCTTAAACACGACGCTCCGGGGAAATTATCCATGGCGAATGCAGGTCCTGGAACCAATGGTAGTCAGTTCTTTATCACTCATGTGGAAACCCCATGGCTTGATGGTAAACATACCGTTTTTGGAAATGTTGTTGAAGGCCAGGACGTAGTTGATAAGATACAACAGGGAGATAAAATTGAAAAGCTTGAGATCATCCGTGAAGGAGCGGATGCGAAAAGTTTTAATGCTGAAAAGGCTTTTGAGGAATTCAATGCTGAAAAAGCCAAAAGAGAGGAAGAAGCGAAGAAGAAAGCTGAAGAGGAGTTGGATAAACTTGCATCAGGATTTGAGAAAACACCAAGCGGACTCCGTTATAAGATCATCCAGAAAGGAGATGGTAGGAAGGCAGAAAAAGGCAACAGCGTTTCTGTTCACTATAAAGGTCAGCTTGCCGATGGAACGGTTTTCGATTCATCTTATAAAAGAAATCAACCCCTTGAATTCCCAATTGGAGTAGGTCATGTGATCCCGGGTTGGGATGAAGGAATCCAGTTGCTTAGAGTAGGAGATAAGGCCAGGCTTGTGATTCCTTCTAATCTTGCATACGGAGAAAGGGGAGCCGGTGGGGTTATCCCTCCAAACGCGGTTCTGATCTTTGATGTGGAACTGATGGATGTGAAATAGTTTTGAGTTTTTATCATCACTTTTATTCTGCCCGTCACCCTGAACTTGTTTCAGGGTCTTGAGATGCTGAAACATCCCGATAGTTATCGGGACAGCATGACGATAGTTAATATATTAAGAAACGCGCTGAGAAATCAGCGCGTTTTTTTATTTTTATATATGACTACAGAAGAACTTGAAAACCTAAAATATCCCATTGGGAAGTATGAATTTCCTGATGATGTTTCTCAATCT
>JAWWBH010000360.1:0-2084 GCA_033721075.1 Christiangramia sp. | reverse complement strand
CAAACGATTTTATAAAAAGCTTATAGAAGAAGATTTTCATGTAATTGAAAGAAATAATGAAAAAACCTATTTCTATCCAAAAGGAGATATTTGGATTGGGAAATTGGAATAAAAAACTGCTTACAACAAAGAACTAAGGTAAAATCCAAGTACTTTTAAGCTAATTTCGACATATAATTTTCCTGATAATAAGTTCCGGACTTAGCTATTGCAAATGCCTGTTTCAGGAGCTTATTACATACGGCTATTAGTGCCAGTTTCTTACTCTTTCCCTTCTCTACTATTCGCTCATAAATTTCCCTGCAGGCCTTATTGGTTTTACAGGCAGTGAAGCTACACATGAATAATAAATTGCGAAGTTTTCGGTTCCCTACTTTACTTATTCTGCTACGGCCTCTTACACTTGTTCCAGATTGCCTGATCGTTGGTGTGATCCCGGTATAACAGCAAAGTTGCCTGGCATTCTCAAAACTGGTAAATCCGTCTGTAAGTACAATTAACAGCATCGCCGTCTTCTTTCCCATTCCCGGAATGCTGGTTAATTGCTCCAGTTGCTCTTCCTGGGTTTTCCTGACTAAGGACTCCAGCTTGGTTTCGATCTGGGCCAGTTCCTTCTCTAGTTGCTTCAGCATTCTAACAAGAGATCTACTTACAGTCTTTGAGGGTGTTCCTAAAGCTTTCTCGCCATGGATCTTATTCTTTATAGCTGTTCGTTGCTTTAGGTAAAGATCCTGAAGACTGAGCAGCTGCAAGCATTCTGCCTGAACAGCATTTCTAGCAATGTATAACGGAACTTCTGCTGCCTGTGCATATTCACAGATCGCCTTAGCATCGCTCTTATCCGTCTTGATCTTGGAGAGCTTCATTTGAATAAAACGCTTCACTGAAAGTGGATTCACAACCGATACCGTTATATCATTCTCGTATAGATATTGAGCCAGCCTGTAATGATAGTAGCCAGTAGCTTCCATAACAACTAAACTGTCTTTCTTAATGAACTTCAGTAAGCCTTTAAAGCCTTTTACATCATTGGAGAATTGATCATGCTTGCCATCCTGGTCAACTACATCAAAGAATGATTTACTGATGTCTACTCCGTAAAAATGTTTAATTTTATCCATAAGAGAATGATTGGAAAGAACAGCTACTTTGGTTTTCATCGACTTAAAAACGAGATCCAGGTCTCACAGAACTAAACGAAATTAAAGTAGAAAAGAGAGGGGATTATCATTGTTGACGGAATCTCTAGTTCCCACGGTTCATGTAATCTTATTCCTCTCTTTTGTTCTTTCTGGTTATACAATCAAAATTTAGAGAAATTAAACTTAAGACGGTTCATCGCCAATAAGCGGCACCGTTAGTAAGAAAATAATTAACTTGACCAACAAACCAATACTAAGCCGACAAATCCGTGTCCCCTACTCCGCCAACTGGCGATAACCGTATTCCAAGATCAAATCCAAGCTATTTTACTTTAAATTTTAAGCTGCATATTTACACAATTCCACGTATGGTGTTCCTCTTTTTACCACTGCAAAAACCCTGGATAACAGTTTATTTCGGACATTATTTAATGCAACCATCTTCGGTTTTCCTTCTTCTACCTTTCGTTGGTAATATTCTCGTAATTCACCATCATGCTGAATGGCTGAGACACTGGCCATACTCAGCAGGCTTTTCATCTTGCGGTCACTCATAGGATGCCCTTTTGCTCGTCTAAAGACACTGGTGCCTGAACTATGTTCAAAAGGCGCTGTACCACAATAACTTGAAAACTGTCGCCAGCTGCTGAAGCGCTCAAAGTTACAGGTGTGATAAATTAACTGACAGGCCAGGATCCTTCCTACTCCTTTTAAACTGGTGAGTAATTTGTAATTCTTTCCCAGACGTTCTTCTCTTTTTAAGAGCTGGTCGATCTGCTTCTCCAGTTTCAGGATCTGTTTACTCAGGTAAGCTATCGTGTGCTTTAAACTTTTACAGCTAACATCTGTAGAGGGGCTGGATAAAAGCCCTGTAAGCTCTTCTAAGGTTCCCATAAGACCCGTGCGGTTTCGCACCAACTGATCTCGTAAACTTAATAATCT
>JAWWBH010000359.1:0-2096 GCA_033721075.1 Christiangramia sp. | reverse complement strand
TTATAGATGAATGGGCTCCATTGTATTATGTTCGAAAGGATACACCACCTATTCTACTTATAACCGGAGACCGTGAAAAGGAAATGCTGGGGCGCTATGAAGAGAACGCGTATTTCTACCGAATGATGAAAGTTGCAGGACAGGATGATATTGAACTCTACGAAATGGATGGTTATGGGCATTTGATGAGTTATCCTGGTTTCCCACTTTTACTGGATTTCGTAAAAGAGAGGACAAAAAAATAACGAAATTGGATCGGCTTTTTTATTACAGTTTTATCAATAGACTTCTCCTCCAAAAAGTTTTTCCGTTTCGTTCCTAGTAGGCAGATTTTCATTGCCGTTAAGGGGTATTTTCACCAGGTCTTTTTTTGTGTTCAGGTATCTGCTCACGATCCTGTCAGCATAACTGGAATTTTTTTGCGGAATAAGGAAGTTTCTGAATTCTTCAGGATGCTTTAATTCATGTGAATGATCAATAAAACCATAACCTGCATATCTTCCCTGGTTTAGATAGATAAAGGACTTTTCCTGGTTTGTCCTTCCTTTTTCTACTAAAAGACAGGAATCATCGAATTGGCCAATGTAATCTATGGCCTTAGCGACACGGGCATTATATTCATCAGCATCAATTTCATTCCGGCAGGCGCCACTGCAGGAAGTGATCTTGTAATGATCACAATGTTTAACCCCACTTTGCAGTCCGCAGTATTTTGGACATAGTTCAAATTCCTGGCAGAGGGATTCCATGAATTTTATGGCTTCATCACGGGTATAGAACTTCATCCAGCTTACTGGTGCGATCTTATTCTTGTGCAGCGCGAATTGCTCGATCCCTTTCTGGTTATGATAGGAAGTAAGGGTATACGGTCTTCCAGGTTTTTTCTGAGCTTTATTGAATTTCGGATAGTATTTCAGGATCAGCTCAGACTCCCTCAACAAAGCAAGCAGTTCGTTTCCGGTAAGTTCATAATCGATATTATAGGTGGCCTGCATGAGCTTGTATTTCCGGTTGGTGCGTTCCTGAAAATGTGATTTTATCCTGTTCTTTATGTTTTTTGCCTTTCCTATATAAAGAGGTATTCCGTCCTTATCCTTAAAGAAATAAACACCTGTGGAAGTTGGCAGTTTTTCAAAATCTGATCTTTTGAAGTTAGGCGGAAGATAGGAAGCGGCCGTTCTCTGATTCAGGAGTTTCGTGATCTCTTCATATTCCGGGTCCAGGGAAAGACAGCGCTGGAATAAGGTCACGGTAGCTTCGCAGTCTCCGCCAGCCCTGTGCCTGTCCAGATGAGGTATATTGATGGAAGTGCAGATGTTTCCAAGACTATAGGAAAACAAGCCCGGGATAAGCTTTTTTGTAAGTCGCACCGTACACAGGCGTTTCCTTTTGAATTCCTTTCCAAGACTTGAAAATTCAGAACGGATAATGTTGTAGTCGAAATTTACATTATGAGCCACGAACACGCAATCCTTTGTGATTTTATCCACATCCTCAGCGATCTCATGGAATTGAGGAGCATCGCAAACCATCTCATCATTGATGCCGGTAAGACTTTCAATATAAAGTGGGATTGACTGACTGGGGTTCACCAAAGAGGAATATTCATCTATTACTTCTCCATTCTGCACCACGATGACGCAGATCTCGGTGATCTTATTGTCTTTGATCCCACTGCCCGTAGTTTCGATATCGGTTATTGCGAACTTGACATCTTTCATGGCGGAAAATTAAAAGTTTTCTGGAAGCTTTGAAAGGATTTTATCCAAAATAATGGAAAAATTCCACTACATGGTGATTGAAAGCTATTCTAAAGTCGGTTTTAGATATCCTATCTTACATGTTAAAATAGAGCTTAACTAGAATATTTATTAATATTATGCAATTCTAATCCTGAATTGATTTTTTCACCTGTTATAAGATTTAAGTTGTAATATATAATATAAAGGAAAAGAGAATAAGTGAAATTAAAACCTAAAGATTTAATCCTGGTTGGTTTGCAGACAATTCTTTTTGTACTGTATATATTTGATCTTCAAATTCTGGAGTTAAGTTTTCCGCCATTCCTAAACGATCTAGCTCTTATTTTAGCAATT
>JAWWBH010000358.1:0-2099 GCA_033721075.1 Christiangramia sp. | reverse complement strand
TTACCACTGATTATTTCTGCGCCGACTCCAAAGGTAGTCTTTTCAGAGGCCTTAAGGTTAAGATCCAGGCTGGCTAAATAAGCGCCTTTTACATCGACTTCACCCTGTCTTTCTCCTGTTTGAAGAAATAGATTGGCAGCTGCTGAAAACTTTCCTTTTCCATACTTCAGATGCGTTCCAAAGGTTTGCATATTGCTGAGGCCGTCCGGAGTTGTACCATCCTCCTCAAATTCCTGGAATCCATTGTTCAGCAATAACAGGCTTGCGGCAAATGCATCCCACTGCTTATTTAAATAGGCATATTGCATGGTTTTATAAGAAAAGAACCCGGTGGTATTGTAAGTATTTCCCTGTGAAATGAACCCGGATGGATTACTGAAATCCTGATTATAGGCAAGACCAAGATCGAACATGAACTTTTCTTTTTTATAGCTCAATAAAATGGCGTCATGATTACGACCCTGTTGCGCCCAGTCCAGTCCACCAAAGATACGCTGGTCATCATATGAGATAACCTGTCTTCCTAATTTGGTGGATAGGCTGCTGCTTAATTTCAGTTTAGCCCAGGCCTGGAAAATAGCGATGGAATTATTGAGATCAAAAGGTAATATTTGCCTGTTTTCCCCCCATACCAGTACGTCCTGAAGGCTTAAATAGAATTCGTATGAATCAGTTTTATAGCTTGTATTCAGCCTTGCTCTCGTTGAAATGGCAAAGCCAGCTTCGGCATCTTCCGGAAAAATGCTTCCAAACCCATGGCGGTATTCCGTTCGGGGCCTGAGCTCCCCATCCAGTGAGAATTGGGAAAAGGAGAACTGGGTTGCCAGGATGGCCGTGATTATTAGTATATAATTCTTTTTCATTTTTTTTAGTTAAAGATTAATTATTAGTGTTCGAGGAAATCGATAAGATGTTTTCTATAGGTGTAATAATCTTCATGTTCCAGCACCGATTTACGGGTACGTGGTCTTTGAAAATCAATATTGAGGATATCACCAATTTTGGCTCTCGGGCCGCTGGTCATCATAACCACCCGGTCTGCAAGAAAAATGGCTTCATCCACATCGTGGGTAACCATTACGGCGGTTATTTTTTCCTTATTCCAGATCTCTATAAGAATGTCCTGTAATTCTCCTCGTGTAAGGGAATCCAGCATTCCAAAAGGTTCATCCAGCAGCAATACTTTAGGTTTAATGGCAAAGGCCCTTGCAATTCCAACCCGTTGTTGCATGCCCTGAGAAAGTTCAGAGGCTTTTTTGTCAAATGCCCCGTCAAGACCTACTTTCTGCAAGTAATATTTGGCAATCTCGTGCCTTTCTTTTTTGGATGCATTCGGAAAAACCTGGTTAACACCCAGTAGTACGTTTTGCAGTGCTGTCATCCATGGCATAAGACTTGGCGACTGAAATATAACTCCGCGATCGGGTCCCGGCCCTTTTACAGGATTTCCCAGTACCGCGATTCTTCCATCTGAAATTGGATTCAGGCCTGCAATCATAGAGAGCATGGTGGTCTTTCCACAACCGGAATGTCCGATGATGGTCACAAATTCTTCCCTCATAATCTGGAGGTTCAGGTGCTCAAGTACTACATAGTCACCTTTTGGGGTGGGATAAACCTTTTTAAGGTCATGAAGGTCCAGCATGATCCTTGAAGACGGATAAAGAATACCGTTCTCCGTGATTTCCGCCTTCTTTTTTTCTTTTATGGTTGCTGTGCTCATTTTTTTCAGTTTTAAAGTTTAGGCCACAAAGCTTTTCGGGCTTATATCCGGAAGGCTATATTCCTTTTGAGACACCGACTTGCGCTGTTCTCCTATATCCATCAGATACTCGATAATAGCGTTCCTTGTTTTCTTGAAGTTCGGGTTGTCATTCAAATCGGTCTTGTCTCTCGGCCGGGCTATATCGATCCTGAATTCAGGTCCCAGGGTGGCATTTGGTCCGGGTTTTAAAGGTATTATCCTATCGGCCATATAAATACCTTCATCCACATCATTAGTTATAAGAAGGGCCGTGCATTTATGTTTGCTCCATATATTCAGGATCTCCTCCTGAAGGTTTCCGCGGGTAAGTGCATCAAGTGCGCCCAGGGGTTCG
>JAWWBH010000357.1:0-2111 GCA_033721075.1 Christiangramia sp. | reverse complement strand
TTGGTATTTACATTCTCCCTTCTTTCAGGATCATACATCTCTAAAGAAGCGGGTGCAGTTAATGCAGGAAGGTCAAATAATTTAAGGTTTCCGTTACCGCGAACCTCAACTTTCGCCTCAAGGCTTTCACCGGCATTTAATTCATTCTTACTGGTAGTCACATGGAAATCGAATTTTCCAACGGCACCGGTAAAATTCGCAGGCTTACCTTCAGGTAAAGCCTTTACATTTATCTTTTTATTATCGGCCGCCACGGTTTTATTCACGGTTTTATAGATACGGCTTCCAAAAATATCCCTTCTTTCGCTGGGTACATCCACGGCGATAGAAAGGGTGAGGGGTTCAATGTTCAATTCTCCCGTTTTCTGAGGATAAAGTATGGTCTTTCTCAATACCACGTAACGATATGGTTCCCCTCTGTACTCCCCGTTCTCGACTCGAAGTTGCTGAATATCGATACTCTGACTCCAGAAATCGCTGTATTTAGGACTGTCAAGTTCACGCCAGTTACTCACACTCACACGCGGACTAACATATAGTTTATATACTATGGTAATTGCCTCATTCAGATAAGGATCGCTTTTGGAAACCTCAGCAACCAGATGCAGGTTATCTTCCGCAATAAGTTCGGTATTATCACCATCAGTAGGTTTATCTACAGCCGCAGTAATTTCTACTGTGACGGGAGATGTTTTGTAAGTCTTATCATCAATAATGATCTCAGCCTGACCTATGGTAAGTTTTCCTCTTGATTTTGGCTGAAGATAGAAACTGTAGGTTTTGGAATACTCCATCTTCCCGTTCAGGATGCTGGTACTAATCTTCTGGTTGGGACCTCCAACAACGGTGAAGCCTTCAAACGCGGGTGGTTTGAAGTTGTCACCATCCTCGTTCATTTCGAAATCAACTCTAAGCCGTTCATTAATTCCCAGCTTTTCCCTGCTCACTTTGGCCTCAAACCTTACCTGGGCCTGCATAAGGCCTCCAGCAAACAATAAAAAACTTAAAATTAAATACTTCAATTTCATCTTTTCCTCCTATACAGTCAATCTTTTTTGTCGAACAAAAAGCCGGAATGTTACCAGTCTTTTTCAGATTTTACTTTTACACCCCTGGCTTTTTCAGCATTTATTTTGTCCTGAACTTTCTTTTCCTCGTTATTCATAGCTTCCAGCAGGTTCTTTATCTGCTGTGGCGAAAGCTGTCCCTGGGCAGGGCGTTGTTGTTGCTGCTTTTCTTTATCTCCCTGTCCCTGGTCTTTTTTCTGCTCGTCTCCTTTATCCTTCTCCTTATCTTCATTCTGATCACCCTCTTTCTTATCTTTTTCGTTCTCTCCTTCATCATTGGGCTTTTGATCCTGGTTCTGGTCATCGCCTCCTTCACCATCCTGATTCTGATCCTTTTGTTGCTGGTCCTGGTTCTGGTCTTCTTTATTATTGTCCTTGCTGTTCTGATCCTCATTCTCATCCTGACCCTGACCTTCCTTTTCCAGCATTTTTTTAGCCAGTGCAAGGTTATACCTGGTCTCTTCATCTGTAGGATCATTTCGAAGCGCATCCTTATATGCATCTACAGCTTCCTGATATTTCTTCTGCTGCATATAAGAATTCCCAAGGTTATGATAAATACGATGTTTTTCTTCCTTTGTTGCAGCAATTTCCGCAGCTTCTTTTAGTCTGTGCTCAGCATTGACAGACTTTTCCTTACCATAGTATAAATTACCCATGTTATACTTCGCATCGATATTGGAAGGATCTTTAGAAATGGCCTTCCGGTAAGAAGCTTCAGCCTTTGCAAAGTCATTCTCGGCCAGTGCATCCTGGGCCTGAGCAATGTATTTATTTGATTCTTTCAGGAGTTTTTCTGGCTTTTCCTGCGAATGCATAGAAACTCCTAACAGGATAAATATTCCCGCTATTATTAAAGTTTGTGCCCTATTTTGCTTCATCTTTTGTGTCTTTCTTCCTGCGTTCATTAAAAAGATTAAGTCTCCTAATCCAGGCTGTGCTACGCTCAAGTACAAAAATATCAAGAAATAATAATGCCAAAGCCAATCCAAGGAACCATTGAAAATGAGATTTGAAGTCGGCAAACTGTTTTGCTTCGAATTC
>JAWWBH010000356.1:0-2117 GCA_033721075.1 Christiangramia sp. | reverse complement strand
TCCTGATAATAATCAACCACAGCATCAATAAGATTCATCTGGATCTTTAATTGCAGTTCCTGTATATCCAGTACATCATCAAAGTCCAGTTTCCCTGTTTCGTAGGTCTTAATAAGAATATCCTCCGCATTTCTGGCCTGTTCAAGATTATCTAACTGAATATTCCACGTTATCCTTGCAGATGACCTTTCGTTCATGGCGGCTTCAAGTCTGCTCTGTAACTGGTTTATCCTCTCTTCTTTCCTTTGGGTCACTTCCTGCTGCCTTAATTCATTCTGTTTGGTCACAGAACTATATTTATTATTGAAGATAGGAATGGAAACCGATACCATTGGCATAAGGATATCCTTACCATTATCAGGCATATCCATATCTGTACGTTTGGCTACATTCACATAATCAAGCCCAATTTCTAGTTTAGGTAGTGCGTCTTTTTTATTTAACTCTTCAGCCTGAAGAATGCTTTCTGAAAGTCCGTCAAACTTCAGGATCTCAGGATTCACTTCTATATTCCCTGGCACAGATAAAGTATCGGTTTCATCGATCCACAGGCTATCCGGTAAATTTACATTCAAGGAAACTTCACGATTCAGGGTTTTATTAAACTCGACTTTTTTAGAATCATATTTCAGGTTGAGGCTCTCCTGCTGCTGCCTTAATTCATTCTGCCTCATTTTTAATCTTAATACCTCAATAGCAGAAGCATTTCCGGCCTCGACTGCATTAAGAGCAAGCTGATGATATAGTTCCAGCAGGTCGATATTCTCCTGAAGTACCCTTTGTTTTTCCTGAAGCGCATATAGCTGGTAATAATTCTGACTCACGGAAAGAGCGATCTTTCTCCTTGCGATATCAGCTTCTATATCTTCTACTTTTACCATAGCCCCGGCTGCTTTCTCCCTGGCTTCAATAGTACCAAACCATGGCAGCATCTGCCTAACCGAAAATCGTGCGGTTTGCGGCCCTGTCCTGGTCTCAGGCTCACTCACAAAGATACCGGCGCTTAATTCGGTGTCGGGAAGTGAATTCACCTCCTCAACCTTCTCCCTGGCAATATTTGTCCTTGATTCATAAGCCCTCAGATCGGGATTGTTAGCCTGTGCTTCGTTAATATAACTATCCAGTTGCTGCGCTTGCAATGAGTGAAAGTTGAAAGTTAACATTACAAATAACAGAATGAAGCTGGAAACTGGAAGCTGGATATACTCAGCATCAATTTTTCGCTTTTCAGAAGATATATCCCAATTTTTATTTTTCATAATTCTTCCAGTTTTGATGAAGTTTCGTGATTTTTCGACCGACTATAGCATTTCGGTCAGTCAGCCGTTGAAAAGTTTCATTATTAATATAACCGCAGTCAAAAGAAAATTTCAACCAGGTTTCTACCTCTGCATTCGATCCTAATGCATGGATCAAATGTTGTTTAAAGGTATTCTCATAGTTTCTTTTTGACCATCCCTCTGAAATATTTGCCGGCACCGATCTGCTTGCCCTTACCAATTGAGAGGTTAAAGAATAAATCTCCTCTTTGGGAAAATTTCTCGTTATCTGAAAAACATCCATTGCCAGATCATATGATTCGGTAAAAACCTCTAAATTTTGAAAAGACTTAATCATGTTTTTCTTTTTTTCCAGTTTCCAGTTTCCAGCTTCCAGCTTTTAGTTTTTCACTTTTCAATTTCAACTTACTTTCCTTTCTCCAGCTGAACAATACCGGCACCACAAATAATGTGATAAGCGCGATCAACATTCCCCCAAAACTGGGGATAGCCATGGGGATCATAATATCACTTCCTCTTCCGGTAGAAGTTAATACCGGCAATAAAGCCAGAATGGTAGTGGCAGTGGTCATCAAACAGGGACGTATCCGTTTTTCCCCGGCCTCAACTATAGAAGCCCTGATCTCTGCTCTATCTTCCGGGTCATTCTTTTCGAAGGTCTGCGTTAGGTAAGTGGCCATTACCACTCCGTCATCAGTAGCAATCCCGAATAAAGCAATGAAGCCTACCCATACGGCAACACTCAGGTTGATATTTTTCATCTGAAAAAGATCCCTGAGGTTTTCACCAAAGAAATTGAAATTCAGGAACCAGTCCTGTCCATAAGCCCACATCATC
>JAWWBH010000355.1:0-2146 GCA_033721075.1 Christiangramia sp. | reverse complement strand
TCATAACCAGGGCATTACTTTGTGTAAAGCTGTGCATCATGGATGAGCTCTGTCCGTCAAGGATATCAACTCTCCCGTCCTGGACTTTTGCCTATAGAAATAGGTTTTTTCCAGATTTATTTTCAGCGGGGCGGGATAAAAAGGCACTGACTTTTTTAAGATCTACATTCTTAAAGCCTTTCTGTCTTCTTAATGCTGGTAACACATATACATAAAAGCATACGAGGCTGGCTGCAGGATTGCCAGGCAGACCAAAAACCCTCTTATCTTCTTTTTTGCCGAACCACAGGGGTTTTCCAGGTTTCTGATTGACCTTATAAAAGATCTCCTCAACTCCATTAGCAAATAGTGCTTCTCTAACAAAATCATATTCTCCCACTGAAATACCACCCGATAATAACAGTACATCATTTTCAGCCAGTGCGCTCCGTATAGTTTCTTTAGTTTCGAGAATATTATCTCTTACCTTATAATGATGTACATCCCTGAATTTGTTCCGCTTTAGGGCGGCTTTAAGCATAAAGGAATTGCTTTCGAAGATTTTGCCGGGTTTTAAAACTGTTCCAGGTTTTTGAAGTTCATCTCCGGTGACAATGATTGCAATTTTAGGTGTATCAAAGACTTTCACTTTATTGATCCCAAGACCGGCCAGAAGCGCAATCCCGCTTTCATTTAAAACGGTTCCTTTATTTAAGACCGGAGAACCTTTTTGAAACTGTTCTCCCTTTAATCTGATATTAGCTCCTGTTGAAGGAAATTTTATAATACTTAGTTTATTATATTTTGCTTCTACGTGTTCCTGGATCACAACTGTATCGGCATTTTCAGGAACCATGGCTCCGGTAAAGATCCTTACGGCTTCTCCCTCATCCAGATGGAATTGTGGTGCGTCGCCCGCTTTGGATTCACCTATTATTCTGAATTCACCAGAGCTATTACCCCTTATTGCATAACCATCCATGGCCGATTGGGAAAATGGAGGCATGTCTATAGGCGATGAAATATTATCTGCCAGGACCTTTTCACTGGCTTCCTCAAGAGCTACTTCCACAGGTCTGGGAGCTACCGCCTCCAGCTGTATAAGAGATAATGCCTGGTTAACTGAGATCATTTTTCTAGCGTTATGTTTTTTCAAATATAACGTAGAAATACGTATAAACAAATAAAAAGTAAGTAAAAATACTTAAAAATTAATTTACGGAGCCTAGATGAGGTCAAATAAAAGTATGGCGGCTATCTATGTTTGCTTTGTAATAGGTAGAGGGAGCGAGATTATCTGGGGCTTAACTCGGTGAATATTAGTCCGGTTAAATTTTAAAGCCCTGTCAAATATTAATCTGACAGGGCTTTTAGCATAGGTGTTAAGTAATATGTAGAAGGATTATTAAAGGAATTTTGGTTTAAGAACGAGCATTACCCAGGCCCAGTTTTGTGAGGAAGCAGCATCGGCTTCCGGAACTCCCTTGAGTTCATACATCCCGTCACTGGCAAACATTTGGGAATAGCCAGCCTTTAATGCGTAGCCATTGAAATTTTTGGAATAAACAATGTCAACTTCGGTACCTAATGATCTCTCTCCACTTGGGAGTTCCTGTTCTCCGGAGAAGTTCAGAACCTTTATAAGAAGGCCGGAATTATTCTTAAAGGCAAAGTTTGCACTGGCATGAACATCTATCAGTCCAACGGAGTTTGCGTGATTCCCCACATAGAAATAGTCCATGAATCCGTTGAATTTATGATTTGTTCCATAAAGCGGGAAGAAAGCTCCGGTTTCGCCGGTCTCTCCATCATTACCACTGATTATTTCTGCGCCGACTCCAAAGGTAGTCTTTTCAGAGGCCTTAAGGTTAAGATCCAGGCTGGCTAAATAAGCGCCTTTTACATCGACCTCACCCTGTCTCTCTCCTGTTTGAAAAAACAGGTTAGCAGCTGCTGAAAACTTTCCTTTTCCATACTTCAGATGGGTTCCAAAGGTTTGCAAATTGCTCAGGCCATCCGGAGTTGTACCATCCTCCTCAAATTCCTGAAATCCATTGTTCAGCAATAACAGGCTTGCGGCAAATGCATCCCACTGCTTATTTAAATAGGCATATTGCATGGTTTTATAAGAAAAGAACCCGGTGGTATTGTAAGTATTTCCCTGTGA
>JAWWBH010000354.1:0-2151 GCA_033721075.1 Christiangramia sp. | reverse complement strand
GCATCCAGCTTGGCATATTGAGCGAATTCAAAGCCAAATACTTCCTTTTTATTGTCGGCATTCTCCCTACCTATAAGACTAAATGTATTCCCCGCGATATCCAGATTTGTGTTCAGGTAGAAGACATGTGCTTTATTAAGGTCCACCAGTCCATTATAAATGAACGAATATGTAAGCCCGGCGATGAATTCCTGATCGAAACTTCTCTGCAAAAAAGGATTTTCTCTTAACACTTCTCTAAACTCCCTGGTAGTATTCCCAAGTTTTACATAATTAAGGTTGACAGGATTCAACTCATGGGAAACATAGCGATTAGCATTCCAGTAATACCCGAATCTTGCTGAAAGAGAGGTTAAGCTGAAAAGCTGACTTCTTTTCAGGTAATCTCCGCCCAGACTAATCTTTGTCTTTGGAATGGAATATTCAAAGAAATCTTCGTTTATTTTTACCGGGAATATCATCCTGGGAATTATAAGGTCGTTAGTAAGCCCCAGCTGTATACTATTGCGCCCTGCTTCCCCGATTGTACCTGCCTGGAATTCATAACCTACATTTCCCGAAATATGCAGACTCTCCCCTCCTTTAAAAAGATTTCTGTTAGAAAAGGTGATTCCTAAATGTGGCCCCGCGAAATTATTTGATTTGGTTACCGCCTGTAATTCGGCTCTTATAGCGCGTTTTTTTAAAGGCGATAAATAGATGTTGGCTTCAAGCAATCCAAGACTGTCTGTAGCCAGGGTATCTATTTCCTTATACTGGATATTTACAAATTTGTAAGCCCCGATTGATCCCAATCTCCTGCTAGTATTTCTTGATTTTTCTGGGTCATAGTAATCCCCGGTTTCTATGAGAATATAGGGATCCAGTCGTTTGGGCATAAAGATAAGCTCCTCCTGGAAGTAATTTTTATTTTCATAGCGCTCATAATTCCTGGTTATTGAATCTTCATCAACATTATAATTGGCATAAACATTAACGTTAGTGATCTGGTAAGGGATCACCGATTTAGGCGGGACATCCTTTTTTAATCTCAGGTAGAGGTCAAATTTCTTATTATCATATTGATTTGTATCTGCCTCAAAGATCAAAAAGCCTGGATTAAAATTATAATAACCATCTTTTTTGAGGTGGAGATCTATCCTTTCCCTTTCGGCTTTTAATTCCGGAAGATCGAACCGCATTCCCTGTTCCAGTATTGTCCTGTCAAGATTTTCCTGGATATTCCTGTAAACGATCAGCGAATCTGAATCCAGCTGATAGGTTTGCATAGTATAAGGATCGGGAACCTTTAGCTGATAAGTGGCACTGGCGGTTTTCGATTTTTCATCTTTTTCAGTATCAGAACTTACACGGCTGTAAAAGAAGCCTCTGTTTTCCACTCTGTTTAGAAGCAGATCTTCTGTATTGTTAATATCTACATCTGAAAGATAAACCGGTTCCTCTCCCAGTTTCTTATTAAGGAACTTATTGATAAACCCCAGCTTCTCTTTCTGAGCTTTATAATGAAAATAGAGACCGGGCCTCATCCCCAGGATTTTGGAATTAGGTTCCGGTCTCAGAACACTTTCCAGTTCAGCCTTTAACTCAGGTTTTTCCTTTATGGTGGTATCCGATTCTATCTTGATACTCCCGCCGGTATAAAGAAATTCATCTTCAGGAATGAACTTTTTTACACTACATGCCTGGATAAGTATCACAAGGATCAATATGATCGCCGGCTTAATTCTCATCTGTACTTTCTTCTTTGTTTTCAGCTTTATTATCTTTTTCTTTTTTGACCTTTTCCATCACCGCCCGCTCAAACATGTCCTTGAATTTATTGAATTCCTTGGTGAAGATCAAAGCTATCCCACTTACGATCAACTGACCGTCTATCACGTTCTCGTACTGACTCCTGCTGAAACCTTTCAGTCGCCATACGCCATCTTCATCCAGAAGATATGATATGCTTACATTCCCAATTACAGGGCTTGTTTCCTGCCCCGGCTGGTTACCTCCCTGGATATCCAACTCACTTCCCACTTCTACTATAAGACGGTCTTCAAGAAAGGCCTTTTGGGCGCTTATATCAAGCTGTGTCCTGTCTTGAGGACTTTCTCCCTGATAATCTGTAAAACTATCTACCTGAAAGTTCAGCTGAAGTCCGCTTTC
>JAWWBH010000353.1:0-2151 GCA_033721075.1 Christiangramia sp. | reverse complement strand
ATCCCTAAAAACTATTACAAAAGAATTTGTTCCTGGTTAAATAAATACTATCTGCCAATTTGGATCCTTGGGTCTATCATATTTGGCTTTGTACATATTTTCAATTATGTGGAAACCTTCCAGATAGACCTGGTCTTATTCATGATGATCTTTCCTCGCATCATCGCGGGTTTCTTCTTCGGAAAAATCAAGCTTGAAAATAAGGCTATGATCTGGCCTATATTAATGCATGGCATGAATAATTCCCTGGTCCTTATTTTTCTTTTACCATATGCCCTTTCCCAGTATTAACAAAGCCTTAAAACCTTTTTGGTTGATCATTTTGTAACTTCTGCCTCCAAAAAAAATCGCAGAAATGATGAAAGCTGCATTAATCGAAAAGAATGGCGAAGATTATGTCGTAAAGGAAAATGACAAACCATCTCCTGGCAAAAATGACGTACTCATCCAGGTTGAGGCATGTAGCATCTGTCATAGCGATAATTTTGTAAAAGAGGGCACATTTCCGGGAATAGTATTAAGACCTTAAATTGCCAATACTAACCTTTATAGCCGGAATATCAGTTCAGATCTTCCGGCTTTTTTTATAAGAATAGAATAAGTTTATTTACAATTTTCCTTTTTACGGGAATCAATAAGATAAACGATCTTCCACTCACCATGCAATTTTACGAGCTGAAAAGTGTTTACCCCGCAGTGACTGAAAGTTCCATTATAATAAAATGAATAAGGCGTGGTAACCGTAGCCAAAGGTCCATTTTCCTCAACCCTGAATTCATGTAGTTTTTCTTCAAATGTAGCATCGGCCGGAATTGAAGCTATACCCTTCAGGAATTTTGAATAATCACCCCTGGTAAGTTTGGTATTGCCTTCAGCATCGATAGAAACCGATTCTAATCTCGCTCCTTCGTTTGCAAGGGTTTTGAGAGTAACGGTATCCTGGGCATGAAAGGCTACAAAAAACTCAGTCACTAGTTTTTTAGGTGTATTAGAATTACCCGTTTGAGCAAAAGCTGAAATATTAACAAAAATAAGGGCCAGAAATATTATTTTTTTCACTGAAAGCTTGTTTTGAATGTGGTTCACGAATTTACTACTTTTACTCAAATTTAAACAAAAGCCGATGTCTATTGCTAAAAAGGAATACAAGCGTATCACTACTAAATCTTTAGTGGATATGAAAGCTAATGGTGAAAAGATCGCCATGCTAACTGCCTATGATTTTTCGATGGCCAAAATAGTTGATGGAGCAGGAATAGATGTGATACTCGTAGGTGATTCTGCCAGCAACGTCATGGCCGGCCATGAGACCACTTTACCTATCACTCTGGACCAGATGATCTACCACGCGACCAGTGTGGTGAGGGCTATAAAAAGGTCCCTTGTAGTCGTAGATCTTCCCTTCGGAAGCTATCAGAGCGACCCGAAAGAAGCGCTTAGATCGGCAATCAGGATCATGAAAGAAAGCGGTGCACATGCCGTAAAACTTGAAGGGGGTAAGGAAGTGAAAGACTCTATTAAAAGAATTCTTCACGCTGGGATTCCGGTCATGGGACACCTGGGACTAACCCCGCAATCCATATATAAATTTGGGACCTATACGGTAAGGGCCCGCGAAGACCATGAAGCTGAAAAGCTGAAAAATGATGCAAAAATGCTTGAAAAAATGGGCTGTTTTGCCGTGGTTCTGGAAAAAGTTCCGGCTGAACTGGCCAAAGAAGTAGCCGACAGCATAAGCATACCTGTAATTGGGATAGGTGCTGGAAAAGACGTGGACGGGCAGGTCCTGGTTATTCATGACATGCTTGGGATGACACATGAATTCAATCCGAGATTCTTAAGACGCTATGCCGATTTGCATGCCGAAATGACCAATGCTTTCCAGAATTACCGAGACGATGTAAAGAACAGGGACTTCCCATCAGATAAGGAACAGTATTAATTAATGCTGATTGCTGAAAGATTCAATTCTTCTGATTCTGTGAAAGACTTTTACTAAATTAACTCCGTAAAATTGGCTTCAGAAAAAACACATTCCAATAAAGACAACCTGGAAATTCTTTACGAAGACAATCACATAATTATAGTAAATAAAAGACCCGGCGATATTGTGCAGGGTGATAAGACCGGGGATAAACCGCTCAGCGAAGT
>JAWWBH010000352.1:0-2165 GCA_033721075.1 Christiangramia sp. | reverse complement strand
AGTTTAAAACCGATGCCTCTGTCCTTGGTTCGCCTGTAGTTAAAGACGGTATCGTTTATATAGGTGGAAGTGATGGCACATTCAGAGCCCTGAAGGCTAAAAATGGAAAAGAAGTCTGGAATTATTCGGGATTAAATGGACCTGTTGTTAGTAAACCGCTTATTTATGCTAATAAGATAATCTTCGGGGCCTGGGATAAATTTTTATATGCTTTAAATATTAAAAATGGAACATTGCAATGGAAATGGACAAATGGTTCGGCCAACCGCATGTTCTCACCCGCAATGGTGATCCCGGTAGCTGCTGATGGTTCTATATATATAGTAGCGCCAGACCGATTTATTACGGCAATAGATGCCGATACCGGAGAAACCTTATGGCGCAATAATGAAGCAAAGGTGAGAGAGTCACTTGGGATTTCAAAGGATAAGAAGACCCTTTATGCCAAAACCATGAATGATACTCTTGTAGCTTTTAAGGCCCTTGGAAAAACTTCTGAAATATCATGGAAAAAGGATCTTGATTATGGCTATGATCATGTGCCCTCCATGCTGATAGAAAAAGATGGGAGCATTTATTTTGGAGGAAGAAACGGAGTGGTCTTCAGTGTTGATCCCGGGAAAAAAGACCTCAACTGGAAATTCAAAATAGATAATTCAATGGTGAACACCGTGAATCTTCTGTCCAAAAACAAGCTCGTGGCTGCCACTATGGATGGTAAGGTTGTATTATTAAAATGGAAATAGTTATAGTTAGGTTAATAGTTGTGTTAATTAAAACCCCCGGGAGAATTGGTCCCGGGGGTTTTGCTTTATAACACTAATAGATTCTAGTCTTCCCGACTTATTCTTCAGAAGAAATCTCTGAAGAAGCATCGGTAAAAATATCCTTGTCTTTCAGGTAAATTATCTGATTATTTTCCTGATCAAGCAGGCGTTTTGTTCTCAGGTACCTGTTATAATTATAATCATCAAAATCTGAAGCCGTGGTATCAAAATTACTGATATGCACCTCTCCCATGGAGTGAATGAATTTATTATCTCCAATCCACATTCCCACGTGAACCACTTTTTCTGAAGTTGAATCGGTAGCCGGTCTTCCAAAGAATAGAAGATCTCCGGCGATGAGGTTTTCAAAATTTCTGGTCGTATCTACCAGTTTGCCGGTATGCACCTGTTGGGAAGCATCCCTTGGCAATACCATTCCGTTAAGGAAATAAACCGTTTTGGTAAAGCCACTGCAATCCACCCCTTTTGGTGAGGTGCCTCCCCATAAATATGGAAGCCCCATCAATTCCTTCGAGGTTTCTACCAGGCTTTCTTTATGCTGATCTAAAGAAGAGAGCCATTCAGCGTAAGGTTTAGCTTCAGACTTGTTTACAAAAGCTTTCTTGCCATTGGGATACTTTGCCTCATAAAAATCATTTTGTTCCCCCACAAGCTCTAAAATGTCTCCGCCCACCAGATCTCCTACCACGGGAGAAGACGAGCTAGCTTCTTTATGAGAAGCGCCAAAAGCTTCAAGGAAGATCAGCTTTTCTGTCTTTTTCCATTCAGAAAACTCCGTTTGGGTCATATTCTCTATTCCTCCATAATCTACCCAGGCCAGGTAATCATCTGGAGTCTGCACATAATACCAGCTCCCCTCCTTTTTATAGACTTTTAAAGGCATTCCCATAGTAGCCTGGGTAACCAGCTGAGCTGAATGCTTTGGTTCATCCCGAAGATTTGCAACTGAGATCTTCACCACTCCCATAGTTTTACCTTCCAGTCCTTTTTCATCTGGCAGCATTTGAATACTATCTGTAAACTGAATGTTTTCCTCTTTAAGCCTGTTCTTAAGCTCATCTACAGCTATTGGCAGGTTAGACTCTCCTTTCAGGACATAAGCCTCGCCTTGCTTTTTGGATTCGATATCAAACAAGGCTACGCGACCATCAGGAGCATATTCCTTCTTTACCTCTGCAATTACCACATCGGTTTGGTTAACCTCTTCATCATGTTTTTCATCACAGGATGCCAGGATCAAAAACATTAAAAGGAACAGATAATTCAGTTTCTTTATCATAAGTATGTTCATTTTATTCAAATTTTATCAGTTTAGCTCCCGTTCCATTTCGTTCGGGAAAATGTACTTTTTCATCAAAAACCTTTACTCCATCGGCT
>JAWWBH010000351.1:0-2176 GCA_033721075.1 Christiangramia sp. | reverse complement strand
GACTGGAAAAGCAACGTATATGGCCAGGTGAAAAGCTGGATAGATGACGGGCTAAGGCCAAGAGCCGTCACCAGAGATCTTGACTGGGGAATTCCTGTTCCCGTTGAAGGAGGTGAAGGAAAAGTACTTTATGTATGGTTCGATGCCCCTATTGGTTATATCTCTTCTACCAAAGAATGGGCGGCCAGGGAAGGTAAAGCCTGGGAACCTTACTGGAAAGATGAGAACACCAAGCTTATACATTTTATAGGGAAAGACAATATTGTTTTCCACTGTATCATTTTTCCTGTGATGCTTAAGGCGCATGGAGATTATATTCTTCCGGAAAATGTCCCCGCGAATGAATTTCTGAACCTGGAGGGTAAGAAACTTTCCACCTCAAAGAACTGGGCGGTATGGCTTCACGAATACCTTGAAGATTTTCCTGATCAGCAGGACGTTTTGAGATATGTTCTAACAGCCAATGCTCCTGAAACCAAGGATAACGATTTTACCTGGAAGGATTTCCAGGCGAGAAACAATAATGAACTGGTTGCCATTTTTGGCAATTTCATTAACCGGGTAGTTGTACTTACTAACAAGTATTACAACGGCGTAGTTCCTCAACCGGGAGAATACTCAGAAGTGGATAACAAAACCATCGAAGAGCTGAAGGCGTATCCATCAGTGATTGCCAGCTCTATAGAAAAATATCGTTTTAGAGAAGCACAGGGAGAATTAATGAATCTTGCCAGACTTGGAAATAAATACCTGGCTGATGAAGAACCGTGGAAACTCATCAAGACCGACGAGGAAAGGGTGAAAACCATTATGTATGTGGCCCTTCAGATAGCTTCGGCCTTATCGATAATCAGCGAACCTTTTCTTCCATTCACCTCAGAGAAGCTAAAAAGGATGCTGAACCAGTCTGAAGAAGATTCTGGAAATACTCCTGAATGGGATATCATTGGAACAAAAGAGGCTTTGATCCCTGCTGGCCATCAGATAGGTAAAGGCGAATTACTTTTCAGTAAGATCGATGACGAACAGATAGAAAAGCAACTTGAAAAACTAAAAGCGACCAAAACCGCCAACGAAATGGAAAATCAAAAGGCCGAACCTCAGAAAGAGACCGCCAGCTTCGAAGATTTCACTAAAATGGACCTCCGCGTGGGAACCATTATCGAAGCTAATAAAATGCCTAAAACCAGGAAATTAATGGTTCTGAAGGTAGATACAGGGCTGGATCAAAGAACCGTTGTTTCAGGGATCGCAGAGCATTTTAAGGCAGAGGATATCATCGGAAAAAAGGTTACTGTTCTGGTTAACCTTGCTCCAAGGAAACTTCGTGGAGTTGAAAGCGAAGGAATGATCCTGATGACTGAAAATGCAGACGGAAAACTGGTATTCCTGAATCCGGACGAAGCAAATGTTAATAACGGAACAACAATAAATTAAACGTAAACCTCACAGGTTTTAAAACCTGTGAGGTTTATTGCTTCATGCTAAAAATTGCATACCATCCCATCTATAAACATCCTCTTCCTGAAGGTCATAGGTTCCCGATGGAAAAATATGAGCTATTACCAAAACAGCTATTGCATGAGGGAACCTGTGATAAAAACAATTTCTTTGAACCCGGTTTCCCTGATGAGGATCATATACTCTTAGCTCACGAAAAAGACTATTTTGAAAGGCTGAAAGCTTTAAAACTGGATAGAAAAGAGATCCGTAAATCCGGCTTCCCACTGTCCCAGGAGTTAGTAGAACGCGAACTAATAATCGCAGACGGAACTATCCAGGCATGTCATCATGCCCTGGAAAACGGAATAGCTATGAATATTGCCGGTGGAACGCATCACGCCTATACCAACAGAGCCGAGGCTTTCTGCCTTTTGAACGACCAGGCTATAGGAGCAAGATATCTTCAAAATCAAAAACTGGCAAAACAAATCCTTATCGTAGACCTGGACGTTCACCAGGGAAATGGAACGGCAGAGATCTTTCAGAATGATCCTTCAGTATTTACATTTTCGATACACGGGAAAGGAAATTATCCATTCAAAAAGGAAAGATCTGATCTGGATATAGAACTTGCAGATGGGACCAGTGACAATGCTTACCTTAAAAAACTTAAATCGGTACTTCCAGAGCTTATCGAAAAAGTTCAACCCGATTTTATTTTCTACCTAAGCGG
>JAWWBH010000350.1:0-2178 GCA_033721075.1 Christiangramia sp. | reverse complement strand
TATTCCTGAACATCTCCCATCAGCCTCAGGGCAAATTCCGTAGAAAATATACAGGTATTCTGAGCCTGATCTTCCTTCAGGATATCTGCCTGCACAGTCCCTCTTACCACACTGATGGTCTCTGCCTTAATTTTTTCATAGACGTCCCCAGGCAGAACCTGATCGCCTGTAAGTCCCAAAAGCAAAAGCCCAAGGCCATTATTCCCTTCCGGCAATTCACCCCTGTAATTAGGACGCTCTATATCATTATCGTCATAGAGTTCCTTTAATTTTGCTTCTACCTTGTCTTCGAGGCCATTCTCCTTGATGTATTTTTCACATTGCTGATCTATGGCAGCATTCATGAAAAATCCAAGCAGCATTGGCGCAGGACCATTAATGGTCATACTCACCGAGGTCATTGGATCAGCAAGATCGAAACCTGAATAAAGTTTCTTCGCATCATCAAGACAACAAATAGAAACGCCGGAGTTTCCAACCTTTCCGTAAATATCGGGGCGATGATCGGGATCATTTCCATAAAGTGTCACCGAATCAAAGGCCGTAGACAGGCGTTTCGCCGGCAGTCCCTGGCTTACGTAGTGAAAACGACGGTTTGTCCTTTCCGGGCCACCTTCACCGGCAAACATCCTTGTGGGATCCTCTCCGGTTCGCTTAAATGGATATAAGCCCGCAGTATATGGGAATTCTCCCGGTACATTCTCTTGTAAACACCAGCCAAGAATATCTCCCCATGCCTTATATTTTGGAAGCGCCACCTTCGGGATCTTAGTATGGGAAAGAGATTCCGTATGAGTTTCTATTTTTATTTCCTTATCACGAACCTTAAAACTATAAACAGGTTCGGTGTATTTTGTAACTTTTTCATTCCATCCTAAAATGATCTCCCAGTTATACGGGTCCAGATCCATCTTTACCCTATCGAATTCCGCAAAAAGAAGATTTAGGAAATCATTATTTGCGTCATTCTGAACTTGTTTCAGAATCTCATCCTTATCCAATCCATATTTATCAAGATGAGACGTCTCGACTGCGCTCGATGTGACATCTCCAGCAGACAGTATCGTTTTATAAATCCCGTAAAGCCTTTGGGCAACCTCAACCTGTGTTTTCGCTTTTTCATCATAGCCCCTGTTATTCTCAGCAATTTCAGAAAGATAACGTGTACGCTTGGGAGGTATCACAAATATCTTTTCACTCATTTCGCTGGAGATCTCAAAAGTTGAAGAAAGACCTGAATTAGTCTTTTCTTCCACCTTATCCATAATGCTCTTGTAAAGAGTATTCATCCCCGGATCGTTGAATTGAGATGCAATAGTACCGAATACCGGTAATTTTTCGGCATCTTCATGCCATAACTGATGGTTTCTCTGGTACTGTTTCTTAACATCCCTCAAGGCATCCTGCGCCCCGCGTTTGTCAAATTTATTGATAGACACCAGATCAGCGAAATCAAGCATATCTATCTTTTCAAGCTGGGTGGCCGCGCCAAACTCAGGTGTCATAACATATAGTGAAACATCCGAATGATCCAGGATCTCTGTATCGCTCTGTCCTATTCCAGAGGTTTCGAGGATAATGAGATCATAACCGGCCGCTTTAAGCACATCAACTGCCTCGGCCACATATTTTGAAAGTGCCAGGTTGGCCTGTCGTGTGGCAAGCGAACGCATATACACGCGCTCGTGATTAATGGAATTCATTCTAATCCTGTCTCCAAGCAGGGCTCCTCCTGTCTTTTTCTTAGATGGATCTACTGAAATAATCCCAATATGCTTATCAGAAAAATCCATAAGGAACCTTCTAACCAGTTCATCAACCAGACTTGATTTCCCAGAGCCTCCCGTTCCTGTAATCCCAAGAACCGGAACTTCGTTTATTTTGATATTATCTTCTCTGAATGCTTTTTTGAAATCATCCGGTCTATTCTCGGCCAGTGAAATGAGTCGGGAAATAGTATTAATATTCTTGTTTTTCAGGTTCTCCTGTACTTTCTCAGGCTCCTTCAAACATGGAACTTCATTATCCACTCTTTTGATCATATCATTGATCATTCCCTGAAGTCCCATCTCACGGCCATCATCGGGTGAATAGATACGATCTATCCCGTAATCCATCAATTCTGTGATCTCCTCAGGCAGGATAACTCCGCCACCGCCTCCAAAGATCTTGATATGG
>JAWWBH010000349.1:0-2215 GCA_033721075.1 Christiangramia sp. | reverse complement strand
GAACTCACCTACCCTGGTACACTGTATATTCTCTCGCTTCAAACTTTCAATAATCTCATCTTCACTACCATATTTACACGCAATGATCATTGAGCCTGCCCCTATGCAATACCTGGGGTCCAGAGAGAAAATTTCACACACCTCTTTTTGAAGACGGCCTACCGGAAGCTGTTCATCATACACCATCACACCATTGTTTGAGGCTACGGCCATTTCATAAATCGCTCCTAAGACCCCCCCTTCAGTTACGTCGTGCATTGCGGTGACGTTTTCAGCATGGGCTTCCATAACCGTCAGGGCATCTTTTAATGAACTTGTATCATAGAAGGTTTCACAGGTTCTTTGATAGGTTTCGGCTCCGGCTCTGTTCTTTACCGTTTCAGGGAAACTCATTGCCAGGATCGCAGAAGATGAGATTGCACAGGATTTGGTTACCAGGATAGAATCGCCGGGTTGGGCATATTTGGAAATTTTGATCTTTTCTTTAGGAGCAATTGTAGTGAAAGTTCCTCCACCGGCTATAGTGGAATTCTGCCCTTCGATAAATCCGGTATGCCCGCCGGTTATGGCGAGACCTATTTTTTCGCAGAAATGATGGATATGATCCCAGTAGATCTGAAAATCTTTTCTGGAGCATTTCGCCGGCAGATTGAGTACAAACTGACCGAACATAGGCGCGAAACCGGTGGTAGCCATATCATTGGCCATAAGTTGCACAGAAAGCCAGGCAGACTCTTTCAGGCCTAAGGTTGGGATCAGTGATAGCGGGTCGCTGGTCATTGCCATGGCCATATTTCCCGGCAGATCAACCAAAGATACATCTACTCCAAATCCCGGCCCCACCAGAACATCATCCCTTTTATAGCCGCATTTATCCTTTATGAAATCATCTACCAGTGACCGGTCTATTTTGCCTGAAATTTCACTCATCAGTCTACGTCATTAAACTGTATGTACAATCCAAAGAAATCTCCTATTGGTACATTCCATTGTTGAACCGGGAACCATTTTGGCAGGCCGGTGCATTTCCATCTTATTGTATATTCTCTTCCCTTAAGGGCTTCATGGATGATAGCGGTAAGTTTTTCCGGTGTATAGAAGGTGGCGGTGAGGTAAAATGGGTTCTTTCCAAATATCTCCTGTATCCTTCTTCTCACCACTTTAGGAGAATTCCGGTTCATCATTCCCATCGCGATCCCATATTTTCCAACTCTTGCAGCTTCCCTTATCACCTTCACCGGATCTTTATAATATTCAAAAGTGGTAATAAAAGCGAGTGAATCAAAAGTATGATCCTTGAATGGCATGTGGTGTGAATCAGCCATCACCAGGTCTCCGTCGAAAAGATGAATCGCCTGCGAAAGCATCAAAGGTGAAATATCACCGCCTGTAGCTTCGATTCCTATTTCTTTCCACCAGCGGGTAAATCTTGTTGTACCGCAGCCAAATTCGAGTAGGGTTTTTACTCTGGTATCGGCAGAAACGAGTTCTTCCATTACTTTTTTCTGCCAGACCTCGGCCCGTTTATAACGTCCTTCATACCACTGTTCATAAGTGTCTGTATGTTCACGATTAAAAAACCATTCCGGGCGGTTTTGCCAGTTCTGCTGACTTTGAGGAATAAGGCCTTTTTGAGATTCTTCTATTTTCATATTGATTGCTTTAAAAAACAAAACTTCATTTCATTGGATCATCCAACTGAAATGAAGCATAAAAAATAGATCTCTAGGCGGCATCCCTACGTTGGCATTATCCAAATCAGGTCGCGGGTATAATCTCAGCCACGCATTGTCGTGGCACCCCGTGCGTTATGTTTTACAAACCTAGCTAATTTTTTACAGCAAATCAATATATTTCCAGATTCTGTTTAACTCAATAGTAAATTAAATATCAGGTAAATGCGTTGAAAATTACACATATGAACATACTCTTCTATGAAGTAAATCATAAGCATAATTAAATGAATCCACATGCCGATGTAAGCAGATTGCGGTCATAATCCAAAATTGTTGATAGTTTGGTTAAAAACTATTAACAACTTCCTTCGTTTTGAGTCGTATCTCTTATTAATTTCCATGAACCCAAATTTTGACCCTACTTATGATTTTGGATTTGTAATTAACGGTAAATATTTACTGTCAAAAATGTCCATCATGAAAGTATTGTCGCCCCAGATCAGGATTTTTGAAAGGATCAACCTTTTTAGCTCGCTATT
>JAWWBH010000348.1:0-2215 GCA_033721075.1 Christiangramia sp. | reverse complement strand
TTACATGCAGCCAATCATATTTCTCCACTTCTTTGCGGGCGTTCCAACTTATAGTTTCGGCTAATTCAGGATTTTGGAGAAGATTGCGAATAGCAAGCACCATTTCTTCCGGATTCTCTGGTTCCACAAGAATTCCGTTTTTCTTATTATCTACCATATATGGAATGCCTCCTACGTTGGTAGAAACCACCGGGAGCCCTAAGGCCATAGATTCAATTAAACTAATTGGGGTATTATCTACTGAAGTGGTGTTAATAAAAACATCAAAATCTTTTGACAACTCGATCCATTCTTTTTTGCTTAGTTTTCCTTTAAAATCGACTGGCAGCTTCTTCTTTATGGCCAGTGATCTGGATCTTTGCAGACTACCATCTTTCTCAGGACCAACCATGCTAAGTTTAACATGAGGATAAATCTTTTGTAATTCCTCAATCACCTCTAATGCCATCATAGGATTATAAACTTCATCAAAGGACCGAACCCAGAGTATATTTGGATCCAAACTAGATCTCATTTTAAAAGGATACATTTTAAGATCTATCCAGTTAGGAATAAGTTTTATATTATTAAAATTAAAGACCTCTAATTTTTCCATGAGGTATTGGGACGGGACAACATTCGCATAAGACTTTTGAAAAATATCATGTACCCATTTAGATTCCTGTGAAAAACGCTGATCCAGATTTCCTCCGTGAAGAATAAATATATACTCAACCCCCAAAATGCGACAAAGCATCCCGCAACTAACGGCATACCAAAAATTTGAAGTACTGTAGGTATCAATTAATACCAGGTCAACCTTCCTGAAGTTAAATAACACCTTCCAAATCATATGAAATAGACGAAAGGCTTTATTTTTTATAGAGGAAGCTGTCTTTACCATATAACCTTCCTGAGCAAGATAATCAGGGAGAATATCAACACTGGTCGGGGCCAGTCCATGTCTGGAAAGTTTATTACCTATATAGAGGATTTTTTTCATGAAGCAAGCACCTTGTTCCACTGTTCTTTTACATGGTTCCAGTCGAAAAGCTCTACTTTTTCCCTTGCATTTTCACATATTCTTTTTGCCTCAACCGGATTTTCGATGAGCTCAATAATTTTTGAGGCCATAGCTTTTTCGTCATCTTCTGGCACCAGAATCCCGTCATATCCATCTTTGATCAATACCGGCATCCCTCCTACATTGGTACTAATTACCGCTAAACCAAGACTCATGGCTTCAATTACACTAATTGGGGTGTTATCTATTGAAGTTGTGTTAATGAAAAAATCATAATTAGATGCAAGCTGTGCCCAGTGTTTCTTTTTCAATTTTCCTGTGAACCTTACATCAAGGTCAAACTTTTTTGCAAGCTTTTTACAGGCACTCATTGTACCATCCTTCTCAGGACCCACCATACATAGACTCGTGTTAGGATATTTTTCTTTGATTATTTGCAAAACCTTTAATGCCATTAAAGGGTTATATCTCTTTTGAAAACGTCGTACCCATAATAGTTTGGGACGAAATTCTGATCTTTCTTTAAAAGGATAGTTTTCCGTATTAATGGAATTGGGGATGATCTTAATATTATCAAAACCATATGACCTGAAACTGTCATACAGAAATCTTGAAGGAGCTATATTTACTTTGGCGTTTCCAAAAAGGCTTTCACTTAATTTTTTTGAACCTTCCAAACGATCAGGCAGATTTCCACCATGCAAAATTGGTATGTATTCCACATTCAAGATTTTGCAGGTCTTACCCACTAAATAGGCATAATAAAAATTCATAGCACCATAGGTATCTATCAGCACAATATCTGTAGATTCCCTATAACGAATGATCAGTGAGATCATTTCAGCAAGCCTGAGAGCTTTATTACTTCGGGTTGAAGCCTTCCTTACCTTATATCCCTCTTCCTTCAACATTTTACTAAAAAAAGATATATAAGTGGCAGTAAAACTATTCACCTGCAAGTCGTTTCCTATGTACAGTATTCTTTTTCTCATCTACAATATACAATAACGCTAGTCCGTACACGAACGCCGGCAGGGCAATACGCATAGCCGAATGATTAATGGTCATGAACCAGAAGGTTACAAATGCAAGAAAAAAATAATTATTCTTGAACTTGAACCAAAACATCAAGGGAACAAATATAAGGATTGCCAATGCAAAAATCCCCAAAATTCCATGTTCAGAAAGTAACCGACTAATCTCATTATGGGT
>JAWWBH010000347.1:0-2229 GCA_033721075.1 Christiangramia sp. | reverse complement strand
CCAGCTTCATGGAATGCGATTGCTTTTTTCTCATCGGGGGTAATGATCTTGTTTTTCTTTTCAAGACCTCCAACGATTCTGTCAACAGCATCCAGAAAATCCTGTTTTCCTACTGCTTTATTTCCTTTTCTTGCCGCGATAAGAGCAGCTTCGTTACATACATTCGCAATATCGGCCCCCGAAAATCCAGGAGTCTGTTTTGCCAGGAATTCTATATCAAGTTCATCAGAAACCTTTTTCAATGGTTTTAAATGAACCTCAAATATTTCTTTTCTTTCTCTTAGATCGGGCAGGTCTACATAGATCTGACGGTCAAAACGTCCGGCTCTCATAAGAGCTTTATCCAGTACGTCTGCACGGTTTGTGGCCGCAATTACGATCACATTGGTATTGGTGCCAAAACCATCCATCTCTGTAAGCAGCTGGTTCAGCGTGTTTTCACGCTCATCGTTAGAACCTGAAAAATTATTCTTTCCACGTGCTCTACCAATGGCATCGATCTCATCGATAAAGATTATAGAGGGTGATTTTTCTTTCGCCTGTTTAAATAGGTCACGAACTCTGGAGGCTCCAACCCCTACGAACATCTCAACAAAGTCTGAACCTGATAATGAGAAGAATGGAACTTTAGCTTCTCCGGCCACTGCCTTTGCTAATAAGGTTTTACCTGTTCCGGGAGGGCCAACTAGCAATGCGCCTTTTGGGATCTTACCTCCAAGGGCGGTATACTTTTCTGGTTGCTTAAGGAAGTCTACGATCTCCTGAACTTCTTCCTTGGCACCTTCAAGGCCGGCGACATCTTTAAAGGATGTCTTTACATCGGTATTCTGATCGAATAATTTGGCTTTGGATTTTCCAATATTGAAGATCTGCCCTCCTGCGCCACCACCGGCACCGGAACTCATTTTTCTCATGATGAAGATCCAGACACCTATTATCAGTATAAAAGGCAGCAAAGCCCAGAAAAGCTCACCCAGAACATCATTGGAGGTGTCATAGGTGACAATGGTGTCCAGATTGTTCTCTTTTTTAATTTCGTTGATATCGTTCTCAAAATTCTGAAGGTCCCCAAACTGGAAAGTGTAAGTTGGACTTTCTCCCGTGGGAAACAATTCAGGATCAATATTTTTCTTGTGAATGTCTTTTTGCTTGGCCTCTTCGGTTAGGTATACACGTGCAAGATTACGGTTGATAATCTCTACTTTTTTGATATCACCATCCCTTAAATATTCTTTGAATTCAGCAGGATTG
Organism: Christiangramia sp.; assembly: GCA_033721075.1. Classification (GTDB taxonomy): domain Bacteria; phylum Bacteroidota; class Bacteroidia; order Flavobacteriales; family Flavobacteriaceae; genus Christiangramia. Next base: position 978 of record JAWWBH010000347.1, on the reverse strand, counting down.
GTCTTGGCAGGTTCTGTAAAACCGCCGCCTCCAAAGAAATTTATGCCTAAAAATATGATAATGATCGCCGCATAAATCCAGTAGGCACTGAATTTAGGTTTTTTGGGATCTAATTTTTTCTTCGGTTTTTGATTCGCCATTCTGTCGTGCTATAATTTAGATTTAATAACTGCTTTCTATGGATGTGATCTTCGCATCACCCCATAGGCTCTCAATATCGTAAAATTCCCTGATATGTTTCTGAAATACATGAACTACTACGTTCACATAATCCAAAAGAACCCATTCGGCATTTTCGCTTCCTTCAACGTGCCAGGGTTTATCTTTCAGGTTTTTACTAACTGTTTTTTGTATGGAATTTACTATGGCGTTTACCTGCGTATTGGAAGTCCCGTTGCAGATTATAAAATAATCACAGACTGTATTTTCAATCTCTCTAAGGTCCAGGATATCAATATCATTCCCCTTAACTTCCTCTATCCCTTTTATAATATGTGCAATAAGTTGATCGCTGTTTTTTTCCTTTTTCGACATTAAATTAATTTATTTACGCAAATTTATCATTTTTTGCTCTTTTAAAGAGATTGTTTACACAAGATTTAACGACCTCTTCCTTAGTATTTATATATGCGTATAATCAAAGTTAATGCCATTGACTCCACTAATTCCTTTGTTCGCGAGTTTTACGAAGGGAATAATGATTTTGAACCTGTATGTGTACGAGCCATTAGTCAGAAGAAGGGTAGAGGGCAAAGAGGCTCTTCCTGGGAGTCAAAAGCTGGTGAAAACCTCACTTTCAGTATTCTTTACCCGCAAAAAAAATTGAATGTTTCACGCCATTTCCTGTTAAGCGCAACTATTTCTCTGGCTGTTCTTAAAGCATTGCATGAGCTACAGATTCCCGAACTTAAGGTTAAATGGCCTAACGACATTCTGTCAGCCAGGAGAAAAGTAGGCGGAATCCTAATAGAAAATATT
>JAWWBH010000346.1:0-2241 GCA_033721075.1 Christiangramia sp. | reverse complement strand
GAATTAATGCGACGCAAAGAGGAGGAGAAAATCGAATTGTTCCACGTGGAACAATAGTAAAAAACTTATACAGGATATGTTCGAAAAGCAGTATGATGTAATTGTGGTTGGAGCTGGGCATGCCGGAAGCGAGGCTGCGGCTGCGGCTGCAAACATGGGTAGTAAAACATTGCTTATTACCATGAATCTTCAAAATATAGCCCAGATGAGCTGTAACCCTGCTATGGGGGGTATTGCGAAAGGGCAAATTGTAAGGGAGATTGATGCGATGGGAGGTTACAGTGGTATTGTAAGTGACACCAGTGCTATCCAATTCAAGATGCTTAATAAATCCAAAGGACCTGCGATGTGGAGTCCAAGAGTCCAAAGTGACAGGATGAGGTTTGCCGAAGATTGGAGATTAAAACTTGAACGAACTCCTAATCTGGATTTCTACCAGGAGATGGTTGCTGGCCTTATTATAAAAAATGATAAGGTTGTTGGCGTTCGAACTTCTCTTGGTCTCGAAGTTTTAGGTAAAACAGTTATCTGCACGAACGGCACCTTTCTAAATGGTTTAATACACATTGGTGATAAACAATTTGGAGGAGGAAGAGCTGGAGAAAGGGCTGCTACAGGAATCACAAAAGATCTTATTGATGTTGGTTTTGAAGCGGGCAGGATGAAAACCGGCACACCACCAAGGGTGGATGGAAGATCTCTGGACTATTCAAAAATGATAGAACAACCTGGGGATGATATTCCAGGGAAATTTTCCTTTTCTGATGAAACCAGACCTTTGTCCAAACAAAGGTCCTGTTATATGACTTATACCTCTAATCAGGTTCATGATATTCTTAAGGAAGGATTTGACAGGTCTCCAATGTTCAATGGAAGAATTAAAAGTATCGGTCCGAGATATTGTCCTTCAATAGAAGATAAGATCAATCGATTTGCTGATAAGGACAGGCATCAGCTTTTTGTGGAGCCTGAAGGTTGGAATACGGTTGAAGTTTATGTAAATGGTTTCTCAACTTCCCTGCCGGAGGATGTTCAATTTAATGCGTTACGCTCTGTGGATGGTTTTGAAAAAGTAAAATTTTTCAGGCCTGGTTATGCGATTGAATATGATTATTTTCCTCCTACGCAGTTAAAGCATACTTTGGAAACAAAGCTTGTGGAAGGATTGTATTTCGCCGGTCAGATAAACGGAACTACGGGATATGAAGAGGCGGCTTGCCAGGGATTGATGGCTGGAATTAATGCGGCGCTGAAAGTCCAGGAAAGGGATGAATTTATTCTTAAACGTAACGAGGCTTATATAGGTGTTTTAATCGATGACCTTATTACCAAGGGAACCGAAGAACCTTATAGAATGTTTACTTCTCGTGCCGAATACAGAACATTATTAAGACAGGATAATGCTGATTTCAGGTTAACGGAAAGATCTTATAATCTGGGTCTGGCTTCTGAAGCGCGAATGAAAAAGATGGAACTTAAAAAGAAAAAATCCCTTAGGTTCGTTCAGTTTTTAAAGGACCTTAGTGTGGTTCCTGAAGAAGCAAATCCTGTTTTGGAGCAAAAGAAATCCTCACCAATGAAACAAAGTGATAAAGTATTCAAGGTTTTTTCCAGACCTCAGATCACTATGGAGGATATTAAGAATTTTTCAGGTGTGCAGGACTTTATTGAAGAGGAGGAACTGGATGAAGAAATGATAGAGCAAACCGAAATACAGGTAAAATATTCTGGTTATATTGAAAAGGAAAAGAATAACGCTGATAAATTAAATCGACTGGAAGACATACGCATTCCATCAAGTTTTGACTATTCAAAAATAAAATCGATGTCTTATGAAGCTCGTGAAAAATTGAAAAAGGTTCAGCCTGCAACCGTTTCTCAGGCGTCACGAATTAGTGGTGTGAGTCCTAATGACATTTCTGTTTTATTGGTTTATATGGGAAGATAATTTTTTGTGTTCCACGTGGAACAAATTATATTTTGATCTTGATAACTGCTACCGAAAAAATATATAAGGAGAAAATAAAAAACCACAAAATGGTTTGTAAGGATCATTTGGTGAGTGGTGAAAAATTTGAAATTTCATTTTATGAACCTGGAATTTTGAAAACCTATCCCTTTCCGAATGATCTTCAGAAATATTATGAAAGTGAAGAATATATTTCCCACCGTGATTCTTCCAAAAATCTCCAGGATAAAATTTACCAGTTTGTAAAATCATACATGCTTTCAAAAAAAGCT
>JAWWBH010000345.1:0-2263 GCA_033721075.1 Christiangramia sp. | reverse complement strand
TTTCCGGGGCCTAATGCTGAATAACTGACTTTATTTACCGGTGAAGCTTTACTCCATTCCTCCTCAATGCCTTCCATTTTCCAGGAATATAATATTCCCCCGGGATCCAGGTGGGAGATCCCTTCAAAACTTATTTGAAATCCTGTACCTTCCTTTACTTTCAGATCATTAATTTTGGCCAGTTGCAGTTCCCGTTTCTTTCCATCCTTATCTGGCCTGAGAAAGCTTTTAAGTTCCAGGCGTGGTTTGAACTCGGTTTGTGCCAGCATTGTTTTAGGTTTAAAGATATTTATCCCTTTGGAACTTCCCAGAACATACCTGCCATCACTTAATTTCATAAAATCTGTGGTAAGTTCGTTGGTGCTAAGTCCGTTCAATTCAGAGAACATCTTGATCTCTCTACCATTAAAAAATGCCATTCCCTTATCGGTGGCTAACCAGATATTTTCATCAGATATCCATTCGATACCGCTGATATTATTGGATGGAAGTCCACTTTCTTCATTCAATCGCTTCAGAATATCATCCTCAAAATCATAAATAAGAAGTCCTGCTCCTTCCGTTGCGATAAGCGCAGTTCCTGTTTGAGTGATCTTAAGTTCATTTATGGAGTAATACAAAAGCTCTTCTCTCGCGCTAAGAGTTTCGAGATCCTTTATCCTTCCTGTTCCTGGATTAAGGGAGTGTACCCTGGTTCTTGTAGCTACAATAAGTTGTTTAGGCCCCAATTCGGCTATCGCATGAACCTCTTTAATAGGATAATCCTTTATTTCATTATCCTTCTTTATCACAGTTAGATAACCATCCTCCCCTCCTATCCAGACATTTTTTTCAGCATCCACATAAAGTGTATTCGCTGACTGTATCTTTGTTCTATAAAGCGCATCTACCGAGTAATGGGCTCTTAAAAGCGTATTTATATTGATCTTATAGACCCCATCTTTTGAGGTGGCTACCCACATATGTTCATCCACTGCAGCAAAGTCTGTAATTTCATCTGGCGTGTTCATACGGCGGCTGTAACTTAGGTTCTGGATATGTCTCCAGCGACCGGTTTCAGGATTCCAGATACTTATACCCTTTCCTGTACCAAACCATATATTTCCCTGTGAGTCCTTTTCGCCCGCAGTAACGAAATCGTCAGCCAGGCTAGAGTATTTTGCGGGATCGTTCTTAAGTTTTTCAACGGCAAAGCCAGAAAAATTCTGAATAAAAAGTCCTTCCTTTGCGACGATCCAAAGCAGGTTATCATCATTCAGAAAACTTTCATAGATATTTTGTGGATAAGTATCAGCCCGCCCCTGAACCAGCTCTAATTTTTTGTTTAGACGAATTATGCCCGCTCCGTTAGTAGAAACTATGATCTCATCATTGAATTCCTGAAGAGCTGTAATCTCTTTTTGCGCAATATTGTAGGGAATTGAATACAGCCTTTGAATGCTCTTAAAATCCTTATCGGTTTTATAAAGGCCCTGATCTTTGGTACCAAAAACAACCTTATCGTTCAGGGCCAGAATACAGGTAATATGAAGATTTTGATAGTACCCCATATCTGTTTTATTAAACTTTCCAGACCGGCGATCTATAGTTAATATTCCATTAGGGCCAGCAAACACCACCATATTTCCAAAAAGAACCACATCTGCAGCTACAGTATTTTCCGAAAGAAAACGTGAGATCCCGAAATCCTTTTTGGGGGAATCAACTATAAGCTTAAAGATTCCATTTTCAGCAGCTATCCATAGTTGTTTCCCGGAATCCTCCCTTAGAGCATAGATCCTGCCCGTAACATCGCTTACAAATTCGAAGCTATCCTTTTCAGCATTGTAAACCGCGAGACCCTGGTTACCTGCAAGCCAGGTCTGATCTTCAGAATCGGAATATGTCGCTATGAATTCATCGCCAATATCCCGTGGAACACCGCGAAATTTATTATAATCCAATACCGTAACTGAATTGTACTTTAAAACCTTCACAGGAGTAGTGATCCAAAGATTATCTTTGGAATCCTGCTGAATGTGCACTGCTTCGGCCCTTACTAAAGGATCGATAGCCATCACTCTTTTAACTGAACCTGCATCCTGCCCGATTAACCTACCGGTAATTCCCAAAACCAATAAAAGGGAATACAGAATTTTAAATTTAAAATGCCCCAAATCTCAAATTTTAAATAATGTAAACTGGGATAATTTAGGGATTATCGACCTTATAACCCCCTGTTTTAGAAAGTTTTGAAAAGGATTTATTAAGAGGATATTAACAA
>JAWWBH010000344.1:0-2268 GCA_033721075.1 Christiangramia sp. | reverse complement strand
GGGATTGTCCCGATTTTTGATTACAGCCTATGAATATAGAAAAAGAACTTCACGACACCGGCGGATTTTTGAACCTGGACCTCCTGGCAAAGCAGGTGGTTGAGGGGTATATCTCAGGGATGCATAAGAGTCCGTTTCACGGTTTCTCGGCTGAATTTGCAGAGCACAAGATCTATAACACCGGCGAGAGTACCCGGCATATAGACTGGAAGCTTTTTGCCAAGACAGACAAGCTTTATACTCGCAGGTATGAAGAGGAGACAAACTTAAGGTGTCACCTTATCCTGGATAATTCGGCTTCCATGCATTATCCCAGGATGATGAACCAGAGTCTCGCGTCTTTAAATAAGATTGAATTTTCGGTGCTGGCATCGGCCTGTTTGATGCACATTCTGAAAAGGCAACGCGATGCTGTTGGTTTGAGTATCTATAGTGACGAATTTGAATTTTACGCTCCTGAAAAGTCAAGTGAAAGGCATCATCATATGCTTCTGAATAAGTTGAACGGGATTTTAAAAAATCCCGCTAAAAGCAAGACTACAGATACTTACACTTACCTGCACCAGATAGCTGAAAAACTCAAGAGAAGATCGTTGATCTTTCTTTTCACAGATATGTTCCAGGCAGATACAGATGAAGAGAAGCTCTTTGAGGCATTGAGACATCTTAAATATAATCGCCATGAGGTGATCCTCTTTCATGTGATGGATGAAAAAAAAGAGCTTGATTTCAATTTTGAGAATACTCCACGACGTTTTACCGATGTGGAGACAGGAATGGAGGTAGACCTGTATTCAGATAACATCAGGGAGAATTATAAAAAAGCAATTGAGCAGTATCTTGGGGAACTAAAAATGCAATGTGCAAAATACCGCATTAAGTATGTGGAGGCAGATATCAATAAAAATTTTGATAATATTATGACCACATATTTACTTGAGAAACAAAAGTTTGGCTAAGCACTTATTTTTTAGTCTGAAATTTTTAAAAAAAAGGTTTGGTGAAATTAAAAAGGGTAGTATATTTGCCCTCGCAATAAAGCAACGGTCTGGTAGTTCAGTTGGTTAGAATACCTGCCTGTCACGCAGGGGGTCGCGAGTTCGAGTCTCGTCCAGACCGCATAGTACAGAAAAGCTCCTACGAAAAATGGGGGCTTTTTTTGGCACTAATGATTAGTTGTGTTGTTTGTCCCGACGTGTCGGGATGTGTAGTTAGCACTGAGAGGTGCTAGCCAATGAGAAGCTTTTTTCCGTTGATTCGGGAAGAGGCTTTTTTGTTTTTAGGGGTTTCGGTAAATTTTTCGTTCCATCCGATTTCACTTTTAGTATTTCAAAGAAATTGACGGCAATTGTTGACAAAAGGCCTTTTAGCCATACCTGAGAAAATCTTTCCTGAGAAATTAACGCCGGATATTTCCATACATTCTTTCTCACTTTCATTAAATAGTGCACTGATACGTTCATACTCTTTTTCTGTGAGCTGGCTGTAATTAACTTCACAATTGGGCCCTTCATTCACCAGACATTCACATGTTGAAGCTACTTTTATATATGAATAAAACTCACAATTCAATTGTTCATCAATCCAATCCTTTGTGCAACCTGATGAAAGAAAGATCAGGTAAACTAGTAAAGCACCAGCTGACCAATAGTTTATTAAGGTTTTCATGATGCTGCATTTTTAAAATTGACTCTTTAAAAGTATAGCCTTCAATTAAAACGATTATCCCATATCATGTTTCCTACAGGTTTTCGGACAAATTTCCTGGGAGCATTTATTGTGAAATAAAGTTGAGGGAAGTTAATAGATGATTATTCCTGATTAATAATCGAAGCGTCGCAAGGATTTTCACTAGCCAATGAGAAGCTTTTTTCCGTTGATTTGGGAAGAGGCTTTTTTGTTTTTTTGGGGTTCTTATTTCATGTCTTTTACTGATTTTTCTTAATGGTCTATTCCAATTCTTTGTTATTATGAAAATTGGCGAAAAATACCTTAAAAAAGGTATTTTAAATGACTTTATCGAAGGGTATATTTGTGGATATTGATTGGTAAATGAAAGAATTAGCCGAAAAAGATCAGGATTTTAAAAAGGAATACAGAGCTGCTAAAGAAAGCATATTAATTATAAGTATGTCCATCATAGCTTTTTCTTCAGTCCTAATAACATTACTTATCATGTTATTATAGTTCCACTTTTTATTCCCTTTTATACTACCCTTAATAAGTTGTGTGAGGACTGATTATACAATCAGAGGCTTTTTGTTTTAG
>JAWWBH010000343.1:0-2272 GCA_033721075.1 Christiangramia sp. | reverse complement strand
TATGCTGAATATATCGCTGAAGCAAAGAGAGAAACTACAAAGGCGAGCAGATTAGAAAAGATAAGCCCCATGATAAAAAGCGGGGTTGGTCTAAACGACAAATACAAGAATTGTTAGCATAAAAAAAGCAGCCTGAAAAAGCTGCTTTTTTTATTGAAAATTTGAATTTCTATTTTTTATCCTTTGCAGGCTCATTCAGTTTTCTGCTCATTTCCATTGAAATTGAGGAACGGTCGAATGTGATTTTTCCTGCTCCGGTTTCTATAATCACCGCATTATTTTTTTCGCTAAAATCTATAATCTTGCCATGCATCCCGCTCTTAGTTACAATGCGGTCTCCTTTTTTAAGTTCTTCGGCAAATTTTCTTTCCTGTTTAGCTTTCTTCATTTGTGGGCGTATCATAAAAAAATACACTACCACAAACATTAAAATAATTGGTGCAAACTGCGTTAATTGATCCATATATGCTTTTAGCTCTGGTTTTCGTCAGCTTCTACAAAAGCCTTGATTTTTATCTGTTCTTTTCCTGATTCGGTATTAGCACTTACTGTAACAGTCTTGGTCACCTGGCCATTACCTGAACCATTGAATTTTACCAGCATTTCACCACTTTCTCCGGGTGCGATAGTCTCATTCTTAGGATAGGTAGGCACTGTACAACCACAAGAACTTGAAGCATTGGTAATAACCAATGGAGCTTTCCCTGTGTTGGTGAATTTGAAAACATGCTCTACGTTGGTTCCTTTAGCAATGTTTCCAAAATCAAATTCAGTTTCCTCAAAAGTGATCTCAGGATAAACAGTTTCCTGAGCGTCACGTTCAGCAGCGGTTTCTACATTTTCAGCCTTTACCTTATCTGAGGCATTATCTTTACATCCGGTGAACAGCATCGCCCCTATTGCTGCAAACATCAAAATTGTTTTTTTCATGGTGAAGTTATTTTGTTTAAGTTCTAATCGATAAAAATAAGAAAATTTCTTTACTACATTAGTCCCCGGCCCATTTTATTTAACTTGTCTTCTGCCTGATACTCCTTGGAAAGTTTATCCAAAACACCATTGATAAAAATACTACTTTTGGGAGTACTGTATTCTTTGGCAATTTCAAGATATTCGTTGATGGTCACCTTCACCGGGATGCTGTTGAATTTCAGGAATTCACAGATCGCCATTTTTATAAGCACCATATCAACTTCAGCAATACGGTCTTTGTCCCAGTTAGGTGTTTTCCCTAACATTTCTTTTGAAAGGTCCTCGTCATTAAGATAAGTCTTTCTGAAAAGCTTAATAGCGAACTCCTTATCTTCCTCATTTTTGAAGAGCTGTGTGATCTTCTTTTCCTTCCCCGTTTTCTCCTTTAATTTTTGAAGAAATTTCAAAATAGCTGTATTCACTAATGGAAGATCATCTATCCAGGTCAATTTCTTGTCCTCGAGATATTCATAGAGCTTTTCGTTAGGAGCAATAATTTCCTTAAAGATGCTTATTATGAAATTCTTGTCTTCCTTAAAACTGGTATCCCTGGTCTGCATATATTCCTCATAAGCCAGGCTGTTCCGAATTTCGTTCCAGATAATCGAAACATATTCATCATCCTGCTTCCAGTGATTGATCTTATGTTTTTCCAAAGCACTCTGAATGCTTTCATTCTCATTGAGGATCTGGAAGATCTTATTATCTACAAATTTCCTGTTGGGATCTTTTTCTTCGCTGGTAGCGAGATGTTTTTGCTGGGATTTTTCCAGGTAGGTTTCTGCATGTTCTCTTATTTCGGTGATCAGACTTATCTGAAGAAGAAACAGGTCATACATTTCCCGCATGCTTTTTAGCAGGAATTTCTCTTCGGTGGCAAGGTTATCATTCTGGCTTTGGTTAAAGGCATAGAGCGACTGCATTACTTTAACCCTGATATGTCTTCTTGTCAACATAATTGTAAAAGAACTTTTAGAAATTAAAAAGGGCGAAAGTTATTTACTTTCGCCCTGCAAAAATATCAATAAATTGGAACTGGCTAATTCAAATTCTGTTTTTTTCTGTCCTCAATTCTTTGTTTTGCGATCTGTAAAGCAGCAAAATGAGTTGTAATATCATCTTTAGCCGCCTTCTCCAGTATCCTTAGTGTCGTATTATAGATGTTTTCGGTCTTACGCATTATTTCCTGCTTATCATAATTTTCAAGCTCAGCATACACATTAATAATTCCACCAGCGTTAATAAGGAAGTCTGGAGCATACACGATTCCTTTTTTCTGAAGAATTCCCCCATGGGCAAC
>JAWWBH010000342.1:0-2355 GCA_033721075.1 Christiangramia sp. | reverse complement strand
ATCACCACCGTCCCGGAAATCAGATTCCTGAAGCTGTAGCTGTCCTTGATCCCAAGCGGGAGGATTGCGATTATCCGTATGATGAACTTTGTGGGTGCGGGGTTGGATTTAAACTTATTCAGGCCCTATCAAAAAGGAACAAGGAGCCTGAAGAGGTCCTGCTTCCTTATCTGGACCTGGTAGCAACGGCCATTGGTGCCGATATAGTTCCTATTACGGGGGAAAACAGGATCCTTGCGTATCATGGTCTTCATGTGATCAATGTCGCTCCGCGCAAAGGGATCAGCAGTTTACTCGGTGAGCGGAAGAACGTGAGCATTACCGATGTCGTATTTATCGTGGCTCCCCGAATCAATGCTGCCGGAAGGATGAAACATGGCCAGCATGCAGTAAATCTTCTTACTGAAGAAGATGAAGAAATCGCGAGAAAGTATGCCGAAGAGATCGAAGAATTTAATACAGACAGACGGAGCGCTGATAAAACCATCACCGAAGAAGCCAGGCAGCAGATTATTGCAAAAAACGAGGAAGACAGGCTAACTACTGTAGTATATAGTGAGAACTGGCATAAAGGGGTGATAGGGATCGTGGCATCCAGACTGACCGAAACCTGGTATCGCCCAACCCTTGTTTTTACTAAAAGTGGGGAAAGGCTTGCAGCTTCGGCCCGTTCGGTAAAGGGATTCGATGTTTATGAAGCCCTGGAAGGATGCAAGGATCATATTGAGCAGTTTGGCGGACATAAATATGCCGCAGGCTTAACCTTGCTCGAGTCAGAATACGAGAATTTTAAAAGAAAATTCGAGGAAGTGGTTTCTGAAAGCATCGACCGAAAGCTGCTTACTCCGGAAATTTCAATAGACGCCGAAATCAACCTTAATGATATAACTCCAAAATTCTATCGCATCCTCAAACAATTCGCTCCATTTGGCCCGGGGAACATGTCACCGGTATTTTTGACCAGAGGGCTTACAGATACAGGTTATGGCAAATGTGTAGGGGAAGATAAAACGCATCTTAAATGCAAAGTGAAACAGGATGAAAACGGTCCTGCCATTGATGTAATAGGTTTTAACCTGGGGTCAAAGCTGGACCTGATTAAGGACCATAAAAGATTTGATGCGGTCTATTCCCTTGATGAAAATACCTGGAACGGGAATACCACGATTCAGCTTAAACTTAAGGACATAAGAGAAAGCGTCTAAAATTCGAACTTTTTGAGGCTGAGGTTCTCACCGTCAAATTCAGCATAGGTATAATGACTTATCCAGTCGCCGGTGTTGATGTAAGTAGATTTGCCATTGAAGTCGATCTCGAGAGGGAGATGGCGATGCCCAAAAAGGAAATAATCGTAATGCTTTGATTCCAGTTTTCTTTTACAATACTGGATAAGCCATTCCTTATCCTCTCCGAGGAATTCCATATCTTCTTCACCCGAAATAGCCTTATTCTTAACTGAAAAATATTGCGCCAGCGGCACTCCAAGGTCTGGATGTAACCATCTGTATAACCATTTGGCAAAAGGATTGGTAAAGACCTTCTTCATTCGCTTATATCCATGATCTCCGGGGCCGAGTCCGTCACCATGTCCAATAAGAAAGCTCTTTCCGCTGAATTCAAACTCCTGTGGTTTGTGATAAACGGGAATATTGAGTTCCTTCTCAAAATAATCATCCATCCAAAGGTCGTGGTTGCCCACAAAGAAATAAACCGGAATGCCGGAATCCTTAATTTCCGCCAGTTTTCCGAGAGTTCTTACGAAACCTTTTGGAACCACATGTTTATATTCGAACCAGAAATCGAAGAGATCTCCAAGCAGGAAAATTGCGGCTGCATCTTCCTTAACCTTATCAAGCCATTCAACGAATCTGGCTTCCCTTTTCCGGCTGGCTTCCATTGTAGGTGCTCCAAGATGATTGTCGCTGGAAAAGTAAATTTTTTTACCCTGGGGAATATTCATAAAATGCGTTGTTCGCGGTAAAGATATGGAAATCTGATTTTTGTTCGAATGTCATCCTGAACTTGTTTGACTTCATCGAATCGGAGATTTCAGGATCTTATTTATAAGAAGCTGAAACAAGTTCAGCTTAATGTAAAATATTTGCGCAAGGGATAGAAGCGATTAGCTCCCGAAATTTTACGGGACTAAAAGCGTATAGCCCGACCCGTTAGGGTTGCGCCCTAATTATTATCAGAAGCAAACCACTCGGCAAAAGAAGATTCGGTTTCCTGGAGCTTGAGGGAGTGGAGACTGATATGAGGTGGAAGATGTTTTTTGATCTTTTCGGCAAAATCTATCACCATGTTCTCACTGGTAGGCTGGTAATTTACCAGGATGATATCATGACCACGGCT
>JAWWBH010000341.1:0-2356 GCA_033721075.1 Christiangramia sp. | reverse complement strand
CCGGTAGAATAGGTTCGGGGATCGGTGCTGAACTGGGTTCAATGAGGGTAACAGAGCAGATAGATGCCATGGAGGTTTCAGGGACCAATCCATTTAAATTTCTTGTTGTAACCCGTATTGTAGCGGCAACCCTGATGTTGCCTTTATTGATTCTTCTGGGAGATGCCATAGCTCTCCTGGGATCGGCCCTTGTCGAGAACATTAAGGGAGAGGTTTCATTTTTACTGTATTTTAACCAGGTATTTGATTCTTTGAAATTCTCTGATCTTATCCCTGCTACGATCAAATCCTTCTTCTTCGGCTTTGCCATAGGACTGGTGGGCTGTTATAAGGGATATTTCTGTTCCAAAGGAACGATGGGTGTTGGAGAAGCTTCAAATTCAGCAGTGGTTTATACCTCAATGTTATTATTTGTGATTGATTTTATAGCTGTTTTTGTAACCGATATATTTTTTGGAATCTGATGAAACTGGAAAACGGCATATCACCAATTCTTGAGATAAAAGATCTTAAAAAGGCTTTCGGAGGGAATGATGTTCTGAATGGTTTTAATCTGGAGCTGTATAAGGGTGAGAATCTTGTAGTAATGGGAAAATCGGGCGCTGGAAAATCGGTAATGATAAAATGCCTGGTGGGACTTATGCGGGCCGATAGTGGAAGTATTAAAATAAAAGATCAGGATATCACACAACTTAGGCAGGAAGACCTGGATATATTGCGAACTCATATAGGCTTTTTGTTCCAGGGGAGTGCCTTATATGATTCGATGACGGTTCGGGAAAACCTTCTGTTTCCTTTAAGACGGCATAAGAAGAGGCTTCAATTAAAGGAAAAATCGGAGACCCTTGTTCGTGAGGCCTTAAGTAATGTAGGTCTGGAACATGCTATAGATCTGATGCCTTCTGAATTATCAGGAGGAATGCAGCGAAGGATTGCCCTGGCAAGAGCTCTTATCCTGAAACCAGAGATCATATTATATGACGAACCTACTACAGGACTGGATCCTATAACTTCCAAGGAGATCATTCAGTTAATGAGGAATGTGCAGAAAACATATGATACATCCTCGCTAATTATAACGCATGATGTGGATTGTGCGAGAGTGATCTCCAATAGAATGATATTACTGGTGGACGGGATTAATTATGCCGAAGGAACCTTTTCGGAGCTATCGAATTCAAAAGACCCAAAGGTTCAGGCTTTTTTTAAAAATTAAGGATCATGGAAAAATCGACTTCACAACGAATAAGATTAGGTGTTTTTGTGGTTTTAAGCACATTGGTACTCATTTCAGCACTATACTACATAGGTAACAGGCAACACCTTTTTACTAAAAACATTCCTGTCTTTGCGGAATTTGAAAATGTAAATGGCCTGCAAATAGGGAATAATGTTCGTTACTCCGGGATCAATGTAGGTAATGTGAGTAAGATTGAAATGCTGGCAGAATCACGTATTCTGGTTCAGATGATGGTGGAGGAGACTACCGGAAAGTTTATTAAGAAAGATGCCATTGCCACAGTTGGGACAGACGGTCTGGTTGGCAGTATGGTTGTAAATATTTTGCCAGGAAAGGAGAATTTAGCCTCAATTAAACCTGGTGATACCATAGCGTCTTATAGCCGTATTGGCGCTGATGATATGTTGTCTACCCTTAACCTAACCAATGAAAATGCTGCTTTGCTCACCTCAGATCTTTTAAAGATCACAAATAAAATACTGGAAGGCAAAGGAACCCTTGGGGTGCTTGTAAGCGATTCCACTCTTGCCAAAAATATTAAGCAAACCCTACTCAATCTACAGGAAACCAGCAGGCAGACAACCATAGCAATGAATAAGATCAATAAAGAGCTGGATAATATAAATATTGATGAAAGCCTGGCGGGAACTCTATTTAATGACACTGTGTCCCGGAACCGAATAGAGAATATTATTACCAAACTGGATTCCTCCAGTAACAACATTGCCGGAATAACCAGAAATATCGAAACTATAATAGACCGTATTGATAAAGGGGAAGGAGCTTTAAATCACCTTACCCAGGATCCCGAATTTGTAAGGAATATTGACACTACTTTATTTCATATAAAACAATCCTCCATAAAACTTGATGAAAATATGGAAGCTCTCAGAGACAATTTCCTGTTTCGTGGTTATTTCAGGAGACTGGAGCGCCAGGAAAGAAGAGCAATGAAGAAAGCTATGAAAGATTAAAGTTTAAGATCTGATTACGCACTAACTTTATTAAGTACCTCCATTTCTTCAGAACTTAATTTGGTATTAATTGCTTCCTTAAAAGATTTTAGATGATCAGGTTTGGTAGCACTGGCAATTGGTGCCGTGATTCCTGGTCGTT
>JAWWBH010000340.1:0-2356 GCA_033721075.1 Christiangramia sp. | reverse complement strand
CCTCAGACCGATTTTCTGCCGAATACTTCTTTGAAGAAACTATTCAAAATATACAGGGTTTCACTTGAAGAATTTACTGAAAAACTACCTTCCTTCAGAAATTATAAAAATTTCAAAATGAATGAACTATCCGGCGGGGAAAAAAGAGTGGTATCTATATGGCTCACTATAAAGAGTGATGCAAAGCTAGTCCTGCTGGACGAACCTTTTACTCATCTTACTCCGATATGCGCTGGAATCATAAAAAGGAACTTATCCAGGAAAAGAAGAATAAGGCAATTCTCCTAACCGATCAATTATATAAGGATATCATGGAAATATCGAATGATCTTTATTTTATCAAAAATGGTTGTTCCAGGGCTGTCAGCACTACAGGTGAGCTCGAGAAACTGGGTTACATACCCACTCCTTAATACTCAAAATCACCATGAATGCTCCTAATTGTAAGCCTTTTGGAATCTGATGCCTCTACCCTGCCTACAACCTGAGCATCTACTCCAAATGATCTGGATATTTCAATGATCTCAGAAGCTATATTCTCATCTACATAAAGTTCCATTCTGTGCCCCATATTAAATACCTGGTACATTTCCTTCCAGTCGGTCCTGCTTTCCTGCTGGATCAATTTGAAAAGTGGCGGGGTATCAAAAAGATTGTCCTTCACTATATGCAGCTCATCTATAAAATGAAGGATCTTGGTTTGGGCTCCCCCACTGCAGTGTACCATCCCATCTATCTTATCGCTTCCAATTTTCTGAAGGATCTTTTTAATGATAGGCGCATAGGTCCTGGTTGGAGAAAGTACAAGTTTCCCTGCATCCACAGGACTATCTTCTACGGCATCGGTAAGTTTTTTTGTTCCGGAATAAACCAGGTCTTCAGGAATGGAACTGTCAAAACTTTCCGGATATTTTTCGGCCAGTAGTTTTGAGAATACATCGTGCCTCGCAGAAGTAAGTCCGTTACTTCCCATTCCCCCGTTATATTCCTTTTCATAAGTTGCCTGTCCAAAAGACGCGAGCCCCACTATTACATTTCCAGGTTTGATATTGGCATTATCGATCACTTTATCTTTCCTCATTCTGGCTGTGACGGTAGAATCTACAATAATAGTTCTCACAAGATCACCTACATCTGCTGTTTCTCCACCAGTAGAGTGTATCTCAACTCCAAATTGCTTTAATTCAGATATCAGTTCTTCAGTGCCATTAATAATGGCCGATATGACCTTACCGGGAATCAGATTTTTATTTCTTCCTATAGTTGAAGAAAGAAGAATATTATCTGTTGCCCCCACGCAGAGCAGGTCATCGATATTCATAATAAGCGCATCCTGCGCAATTCCTTTCCATACTGAAAGATCCCCGGTCTCTTTCCAGTACATATAAGCGAGGGAGGATTTAGTTCCTGCACCATCGGCATGCATGATGATACAGTGCTCATCACTGCCTGTTAGATGATCGCGTACGATCTTACAAAAGGCCTTTGGGAACAGCCCTTTATCTACATTTTTAATTGCCTTGTGTACATCTTCTTTTCCGGCAGAAACACCGCGACCTGAATATCTTTTGCTTACTTCCTTACTCATGAACTAATTCTTAGAGTTGGCAAAGATAAATAGTTTAAACAGTTCTGATAAATAAAGATAAGATTTTAAAAAAAAAGCCACGCAAAAAGCGTGGCTTGAAAACAATCTTTTTCATAGTGAATTATCTGGTAAATAATAACTCTCTGTATTTGGTAAGTGGCCAAACTTCGTCATCTACCAGTAATTCAAGCTTATCACAGTGATATCTTATCTCATCAAAGAAAGGCTTCACATCATCACAGTATGCGAAGGCTTTTTCTTCCACATCCTCTATCTTGTTTGCAACTTTTCTTGCTTCTATCATTGCATTTACCTTTGAGTTGATAGTCGCAATGTGAGCAGAGATGCTTTCGATGATCTCAAGCTGTTCCTTAGCATATCTCGGGAATTCCTCACCATAGATATCCTTAAGTCCACGTACATTTCTTATCAGGATATTCTGATATTTTATGGCGGTAGGAATAATATGGTTGCGGGCAATATCTCCAAGCACACGCCCTTCGATCTGGATCCTCATGGCATACTCCTCGAGTTCGATCTCATGGCGGGCTTCTATTTCTGTCTTGTTCATCACCTCAAGCTCTTCAAATAACTTGATAGTGCTTTTGCTTACCTGAGCTTTAAGTGCTTTTGGGGTGGTACGGTTATTACTTAAGCCACGTTTCTCAGCTTCTTTTTCCCATTCTTCAGAATAGTTATTCCCTTCAAAACGGATCTTTTTAGATTTCTTGATATACTCTCTAAGAACATTGAAGATAGCATCATCTT
>JAWWBH010000339.1:0-2373 GCA_033721075.1 Christiangramia sp. | reverse complement strand
TATGAACTGTCTGATTCCTGGACCTCTCAAACAGTTGTTTCCAGAGGAAGTTCAACCTCAAAAGGATATTACTCTTATTTGTATGAAACCACCCGTTTCTATCAGGGGAGGGAAGAGGTAGATGGTGAAGTTACAAATCTTGATGAAGGAGTTGTGTTTACACGGTATATGAATAATCAGAATTCAACCACTCTAACTACTGATGTTCAGCAGAATTTTATTGGAGATTTTGAGATCGCCGGGATGAGAAACAGAATGGTAGCTGGTCTGGATTATTTCCAAAGAAGCATTACAGATAATGGAACCGGATACAGGGCAAATGGGAATGTTTATATAGGCAATGCCAGTTTGCAGAATGTAAATGAAAGTGTATATGGTATCTATAATCCCGATATTTATATCACCGATGGAGACAGCGGAATCCTTTCTACTGCGGCCGTAGATGGCATCCTGGAAAATGTAGACAGGAATAATCGAAATACACAGGAAGATATCTACAGTGCATATGTTTCAAACGTATTGAATATCACGTCCGGTCTTTCGGCGATGGCCAGTTTAAGAGTAGATCAGTTTGAGAGTGAAACCAACAGTCAGACTGCCTTCTCCCCGAAATTTGGTGTTGTGTATCAGCCATTAGTTGATAGAGTATCGCTATTTGCCAATTACATGAATGGGTTTAGCAATGTAGCACCTTCAGAAGTCATAGACCAGGGAACAGGAGAAACCAGCAGAATTGTATTCGATCCTGAGCATGCTACCCAGTTTGAAGTTGGAACCAAACTGAATCTTTTAAATGACCGCCTCTTTGCTACGCTAAGTTATTATGATATACAGGTTGATAATATTGTATTAGGGAGTGGTTTCGAAGCAACTCAGGATGGAGAAAAGTATAGCCGTGGATTTGAAACAAGGATCACTGCCCATCCTGTAGAGGGTCTTAATATCATAGCCGGTTTTAGTCATAATAACAGTAAGGTTACCAGAGCGGCAGAAAATGACGATTTTCTAGGAAAAAGACCGGAATCTGCCGGACCTGAAAACCTGGCCAACCTTTGGGCAAGTTATAGATTCACTCAGGGAAAAATTGAAGGATTCGGTTTTGGTTTTGGAGGGAATTATGCCAGTGAGAATATGATCTTTAACCGCAACCTCGGAGGAACTTTCACCCTGCCTTCATATACAGTTTTGAACGCAGCTGTTTTCTATGACGTAGATAAGTTTTCTGTAAATCTAAAATTGAATAACCTGAGCAATGAGGATTATTTTAACGGGTGGTCTACCATCAATCCTCAGGCTCCGCGAAATTTTGCGGCGGCTCTAACCTATAAATTCTAAGATTTGAATCAGCCAGGGATCGCCTCTGCAGGCGATCCCTTATTTTTATGAAGAACAGAAAGAAACATAGTATAAAAAAGTGGGCAGGTCGTTTACACCTATGGCTTGGGCTAATTACCGGTTTGGTGGTTTTTATAGTGGCCATCACCGGCTGTATCTATGTTTTTCAGGATGAGATCAAAGATATTGTGCATGATTGGCGAAAAGTAGAGCCAGAGAAAAGATCATTTATAGAGCCTTCACAACTACGTACGGCAGTAAAGGAAGGTTATCCCGATGCGAGCAATAATTTTGTGATCTATGCGGGAAGAGACCGCCCGGCAGCGGTATATAGTGTGGACGGGGAAAAGCAATATTACTTTCATTTTAATCCATATACGGGAGAATTCTTACATGCCCAGGATTTTGATACTGATTTTTTTGATATCATCAGAAACCTACACATGTATTTGCTACTTCCCGAGAAGCTGGGACGACAGGTAGTAGGGATATCCACGATTATCTTCCTCTTAATGCTCATTACCGGTATCATTCTATGGTGGCCAAGGAAGTTGAAAAACCTGAAGAATTCTCTGAAAATTAAGTGGAATGCCAGGTGGAGAAGACTTAATTATGATCTTCATAACGTGAGTGGTTTTTACATTCACCTTCTGGCAATAATAATTGCAATAACAGGCCTTTATTTTTCCTATGAGTGGGTAAGTGATGGATTGTATGAACTTGGTAACCTGGGGAAGGATTATAAGACTGATAAAGTAGTAACAAAGGTTCTACCCAAAACAAAAGTTTCGGGGAATCCGATTGATCTGGCCTTTTATGAAAGTATAGAATTATTACCTGGACAGGACATGTATTTTGTATGGGATAATGGAGAAAAAGCACCAATAACTACAGGGGCTTACCCTGAGTCACTGGATTTTGACCATCAAAGCAACTTTTATTTTCATCCTCAGACTGCTGAATTATTACAAACCCACTTTTATTCAGAAAAAAGTCCGGGAATGAAGCTTCAGGAAATGAGTTATGGTTTACATACAG
>JAWWBH010000338.1:0-2404 GCA_033721075.1 Christiangramia sp. | reverse complement strand
CGTTTTAATTGTTCTCCAAGGAACTGAGCCTCGTAATTATTTTTCCCGCCTTCCTCAACATCATTTTTCCAGTAATCTGGA
Organism: Christiangramia sp.; assembly: GCA_033721075.1. Classification (GTDB taxonomy): domain Bacteria; phylum Bacteroidota; class Bacteroidia; order Flavobacteriales; family Flavobacteriaceae; genus Christiangramia. The sequence continues at coordinate 2,323 of JAWWBH010000338.1, read as the reverse complement.
AAAAGTTTTTCCATTTCACTTGGCATTAGACCAGAAAAAATTGCATTCCTGGCATATTGGGTAGCGGTAGGAAGTATACTATAATAAGGTGTTTCCTTTTCCTTTTTATAATAGGTGTTAACGATTGGTTCTAAACTCTTCCACTGGTCGTACCTTAAATTATCTACCACGATCATAAGAGTGGGCTGATCCTTTTTTATCTCTGGTATTACCAGATTTTTAAAAAGGGTATGGGACATTACCGGTGGTTCAGCTCCTTTTTCGAACCAGCTTTGGTAATTCTTTGAAATGAATTTGAAAAACTGATTATTGGCTTCTAGCTTTTGTGACTCCAGAATCTCAAACATGCCGGAATCTTCAATATCTTCCAGTTGTAGCTCCCAGTATACTAATTTTTGATATAGTTCAGCCCATTCTTCCCAGGAGTTAACCTGAGACATATCCATAGCTATTTTTCTGAATTCCTGCTGATAATTGGATGTGGTTTTTTCAGAAACAAGCCTTGAATGATCAAGGTTCTTTTTAATACTTAAAAGAATCTGGTTTGGATTAACCGGCTTTATAAGATAGTCGGCTATCTTGGAACCAATCGCCTCTTCCATGATATATTCCTCTTCACTCTTAGTGATCATAACGATTGGAACGGTTTCTCTCCTTTCCTTTATTTCAGATAAAGTTTCCAGCCCGGTTAGACCAGGCATATTTTCATCCAGAAAGACAATATCAAAATTCTCATCTTCAATAAGATCTAAAGCTTCGGTACCGCTTTTACAGGTTCTTACTTCATAATTGCGTGATTCCAGGAACATGATGTGTGGCTTCAGCATGTCTATCTCGTCATCTACCCATAGTATTTTTATAGTACTCATAAATGTATATTGATCTCTTATTTTGGTTGTTAATATGGAATTTTCCGCCAGATCCTACTTAATTTCAAGATCCTGTTACGGCTCATTTCATATATGTATCTTTGTTTTGAAATATTAGAAAATTAAAGCTTGGCGTCGCAAACTAAACTCAAAATATTAAACGATCCAATTTACGGTTTTATTACCATTCCGAACGAGCGGATCTTTCGCATCATTGAACATCCTTACTTTCAAAGATTGCGCCGAATTTCCCAAATGGGTCTTTCATATTTGGTTTATCCTGGAGCGCATCATACCAGATTTCATCATGCCCTGGGATGCGTGCATCTAATGCAAAAAGCGGTGAGAGTCCTTCGCTATAAAGGAGTTGAAATTTCAAAGGAAGAAGAGGAGGCCTTACTTATCGCTATATTGATGCATGATATTGGTCATGGGCCATTCAGTCACGCGATGGAACATAGCCTCGTTGAAGGGGTTGATCATGAGACTATTTCACTGCTTTTCATGGAAGAAATGAACTCTAACTTTAACCAAAGTTTAACTCTTGCTATTAATATATTCAAAGGCACCTATGAGCGTAATTTCATGAATCAGCTCATATCCAGTCAGATGGATATGGACCGGCTGGACTACCTTAAAAGGGATAGTTTCTATACAGGAGCAGTGGAGGGAAATATAAATAGCGAAAGGCTTATCACTATGTTGAATGTTGTGGATGATGAGCTGGTTATTGAAGAAAAAGGGATCTATTCTGTGGAAAAGTTCCTCATTGGTCGCAGGCTTATGTACTGGCAAGTCTATTTGCATAAGACCAGTCTTGTGGCAGAACAGCTTTTGATAAGGGTATTGAAAAGGGCTAAAGAGCTTATTGAAAAAGGCGAAAAATTACATGCCAGTGGATCTTTGCTTTATTTTTTAGAGAATAAGATCACCCGGAAAAACTTTGATAAAGATACATTGGCCATTTTTTCCCGACTGGATGATAATGATGTGATCTCAGCGATGAAAGAATGGATGCATTCAGACGATTTTGTTCTTAGCAATCTTTGTGAGATGATAATTAACCGAAACCTTTTAAAAGTTAAGATCAAGAAAAAGAAGCCGTCTGAAGCCAAGCTAAAAAAACGTTCGGTTGCCCTTCAGAATAAATATGGAATTTCAGAAAAGGAAGCCTCTTATTTTGTTTTTGAAGGAGAAATAGCTAATCTGGCGTACAAAAGGGAAAATAATAATATTAATATCCTTCATAAGAACGGGAAGATAAACGATGTAGTTAAGGCCTCAGATCAGCTCAATTTAAAAGCCCTTACCAATACGGTTACCAAATACTATATGTGTTATCCTAAAGTTAAAGATTAAAGCATTTTTTTTTCTTTTGCCAGAATGAAGTTTACAGCAGCGCAAATAGCCGAGATATTAGAAGGCACAGTTCAGGGAAATCCCGAAGTGGAAGT
>JAWWBH010000337.1:0-2423 GCA_033721075.1 Christiangramia sp. | reverse complement strand
TCGCTCAGCAAAACCTGATGAAATCTTATTATGAGACCGGTAATTTCAACAAGGCGAATGAATATGCAGAAAAAGTGCTCAATAATTCCAGCGCTGAAACCGAAGCAAGAAATGACGCCAGGGTTATGGTGGCCAGAGCGGCCATAAAAGCCGGGAACGACAGCAAGGCACGTTCGGCATATAAGGAAGTTCAGAAGACAGCTACCGGTGAGCTTGGTGCCGAATCCCTTTATTATGATGCTTACTTTAAACATAAAGATGGTAATTATGAAGCTTCGAATGCTGCAGTACAGATCCTGGCCAAGGATTTTGCAGGATACAAGCTTTGGGGAGCAAAAGGTCTTGTGCTGATGGCGAAGAATTTCTACGCCCTTGACGATGCATACCAGGCAACCTATATTCTGGAGAACGTAACCAAGAACTTCCAGAAATATCCTGAGATCGTACAGGAAGCCAAAGCCGAATTAGCTAAAATCAAAGCCCAGGAAGCAAAGACCAATTCTTCCGTAGAAACAAATAACTAAACTTAATCTAATAGATTCACTGCTATATGCGATTTAAAGCAATCAAGAAAAGTCTGTTTTTTAGTCTGTTCATATTTAGCGGGATCCTGTATGCCCAGGACCCTATTGGTAGCGAAACAGTAACCGTTGTAAAACCTTATACACCTTCGGTAAGCGATGCAAACAAGATAAGGGAAACCCCCAGCAGGAACGATTCAGTAAGTCTTCAGAAAAAAGAGGTGAAATATTCTATTTTTTCCGTTCCTGTTGCATCTACATTCACACCCGCGAAGGGTAGGGCGACTACTGTAGAAAGGGAAAGGCCTCCTAAAGTATATGATAATTATGCGACGCTTGGATTTGGAAATTATTCCAATGTCCTGGCTGAATTCTATTCAAATCTTGAGATTGACAGAAGCAGTAACTTTGGTATCTATCTTAATCATAATTCTTCACAGGGAGGAATAGAGGGAGTTAAACTGGACGACAAGTTCTATGATACCGAAATGAACCTTAGCTATAATACCAGGAATCGTGATCTTGGCTGGATGGCCGAAGTAGGAGGAGAGCACCAGTTATTTAACTGGTATGGCCTGCCCGAGTATAATGTTTCTACTGATACTGAACTTGCAGAACTTGATCCTGCACAGAATTATTATTCGGTTTACCTGGGAAGTGAAATAGAACTATATGATTCTTTCTTTGACAGCGCCAAAGCGAAATTCCGTCATTCGGGGGACTCCTATAGTACAGCTGAGAACCATTTTAATGCGGAAGGACTCTTTGAGATCGAGATCGCTGAAGAGCTCATCTCCACCAAAATAGGAGCGGATATTGTGAATGGGAAGTTCGACAGGATGTATGACTCCAATGTAGGTTATGATTATACCTTTATGAATTTCAATTTTACCCCAAGCCTTTTGATATTGAGGGACGATCTGAGTTTGAACCTGGGAGTTAACTTTGTTTATGGAATGGATGCTGAGGCCAGTGACGGTAGTTTTTATATCTACCCTGCAATTTCTGCAAGCTACAGGCTTGCCGGTGATTACTTTACGGCCTATGCCGGAGTTGATGGGGATCTCCAGCAGAATACCTATTACCATTTTTTCCAGGAGAACCCTTATGTTTCTCCAACCCTGGAAATAATACCAACTGATAATGAGTATAAGGGATATATTGGCGGAAAAGGAAAACTGAGCAATGCGGTTTCCTATAACCTTAGGGGAAGCTATCAGTCCCAGTTCAATAAGACTTTGTTCAAGAAGAATTATGATGCTTCAACCCTTGAGGGAGAACCTTATACCTATGGGAATAGTTTTGAAGTGGTCTATGACGATGTAAAGACACTTTCATTTTATGGTGAACTGAATGTGGATGTGAACCGTAATTTCAGGCTGGGAATTAACGGGGAATTCTTCGATTATAATACAGATGAAGAAGCAGAGGCCTGGAACCTTCCTGATATGAAGGCAAGCCTTAATGCAGATTATCAGATAACTGAAAAATGGTATACCGGCGCTAATTTATTCTATGTTGGGGAGCGTAAGGATGAGTCTCGTTCAATCAGCCTTGTTTTTGATGATCCCGTGGTTAGCCTGGACAGTTATTTTGATGCGAATGCCCATCTTGGCTACCGTTTCAATGAGCAGCTTTCAGCTTTTGTAAAAGGAAGCAATCTTCTGGATAATAATTACCAGAAGTGGCTGAATTATGATGTTCAGGGAATTCAGTTCCTGGCAGGAGCCACTTACAAATTCGATTTTTAAGATCTAATTGTTTAGATTCTTTAATAGGTCACCCGGGGTGTAAATTTTGTTATTCCTAATAACAAATTTGATACTCCGGGTGTTTTTTATTTCCTCAAGCGGATTCTTCTTCAGAATGATCAGATCTGCAAGCTTTCCTTCCTCAAGACTA
>JAWWBH010000336.1:0-2428 GCA_033721075.1 Christiangramia sp. | reverse complement strand
GTTTCTGCAAAAATGACCTTTGTTTCCGGCTTAATCAGACTTTCAATCTTATCGACTTCATTCACATTAAAATAGCTATGTGAAATATTCCACTTGGGGAAAAATTTGGTGAACAGGCTATGGGTAGAACCAAAAACAGCTCTCGCCGAGATTATGTGATCCCCACTATCCAACAGTGTTGCCAGGGTTGAGAAAACCGCCGACATTCCCGTAGCAAACGCATAACCCGTTTCGGCCCCTTCCATTTTCGCGATCTTTTCCACAAATTCAGAAGTATTGGGATTGGTAAACCTGCTGTAGATATTTCTCTCTTTCTCTTCAGCAAAACTCGCCCTCATATCTTCAGAATCTTCAAAGACATAACTTGAAGTGAGATATAAAGGTGTTGAATGCTCAAGAAACTGTGTTCTTTCAGTTTGTGTTCTTACTGCTATGGTTTCAAAATTTTCCATTAAGCTATTTTTTCTGATAATTTTAAAATGTCCCCAAAAACGCCTCGCGCGGTAACGGCAGCTCCGGCTCCGGCTCCCTGGATCACGATAGGCCGGTCACCATAAGATTCGGTATAAATCTCAAAAATCGAATCGGCTCCCTTCACCTGGCCCAGACTGCTATCTGCCGGAACAGAGACCAGCTTGACTTCCAGCTCGCCCTTATCCTGTTGCAAATCCCCGGAGAGGTCTCCTATAAATCGCAATACATGATTGGGTTCTTGTTGATCTTTTATTTTTTGATAGGTTTCATCCAGTTTTTCCAGATTGGAAATAAAGGTCTCGGTGTCTCCACCTCTTAAATTTTCTGGCACTAAATTCTTAATTTTCACGTCCTCAAATTCATTCTGCAAATCGAGTTCCCTTGCCAGAATTAGTAGTTTTCTGCCAACATCATTTCCATTAAAATCTTCCCGAGGGTCTGGTTCTGTAAAACCTTTTTCGATCGTTTCTTTCACGACACTGCTAAAAGGCCTGTCTTCTGAAGAAAATGTATTGAAAAGATAACTTAAGGTTCCGGAAAAGACACCCCTGATTCGAGTAATATTTTCTCCTGAAAGATGCAGGATCCTGATGGTATCTATAAGCGGAAGTCCCGCCCCCACGTTGGTTTCATAAAAATATCGTTTCTGGTTTTTCTCTAAATCCCTTCGCAGATCATTATAGAACTGTATATCCAACGTATTGGCTATTTTATTGGATGAGATCAGATCGAACCCATTTTTAACCAGGTTCGGATAATGCTGAACAAATTCCCTGCTGGCCGTATTATCAATCGCAATAAGGTTTTCAAGATGATGCAGCCGAGCGTAATCAATAATTTCTGAAACCGAAGATACTTTTTCTGATGCCTGCAACTGGTCCTTCCAATCTTCAGAAATACCTTCTGAATCCAACAGCAATTTTCGGGAATTAGCCACCGCGAAAACATTCAGTCTTATCTTCTTGCGTTCTTCGATAGACTCTGCCGAATCCAAAATCTGCTCGATAAGGGTTCCACCCACATTCCCATGGCCAAAAATGGCAATATTGATCTTTTTATAAACTTCGAAGATCTCGCCGTGAATCACATTCAGTGCCTTATGTAACTGTGTTTTTTTCACGACCAGACTCACGTTCTTTCCCGTGACGGTATTATTGAAAAGCAAAGGAACGATCTGGTTCCTGATAAGTGCGTTATAAGGTTTGTGAAAAGTGCTTAGGTCCTGCCCCACAATGGATATTACCGAAACTTCCTCTACGACCGAAATCTTATTGACGTCTTTTGAATAAAAATCACTTTCAAATTCCCTTTCCAGCGCTTTAACAGCACGATTCGCGTTTTGTGCGTCAACCACGAGCCCAATACCTCTTTCTGAAGAGCCCTGTGAAATGATGCTGACACTAATTCCGCTGTCTCCGAGTGCCTTAAAGATTCGTGCATCGACACCTGATTTTCCTAAAAGTCCGCGGCCTTCCAGGTTGAGCAATGAAGTGTGTTCAAGAACCGATAGGGACTTGATCCCTTCCTTTGTAGGTTTGGCGGTGATTAAAGTTCCCTGATTGTCATCATTAAACGTATTTAAAATACGCAGGGGAATATTCTTTTCGATTAGAGGAATAATCGTTTTAGCATGCAGGATCGTTGTTCCAAAATTGGCCAGTTCGTTAGCTTCGCTATAAGAAAGTTCACCAATACGTTGCGCATTTCGCACGAGATCCGGGTTCGCAGTATAAATCCCGTCTACATGAGTGTAATTTTGTAATTCTTCGGCATCCAGATAATTGGCGATCAGTGCCGCAGAATAATTGCTTCCGTTTCTACCTAAAGTAGTGGTTTCTCCATTTGATGTTGAACCAATGTAACCTGTGACTATATTTACGGTTTGCCCGTTATGCTGTTCAAAATGTTTCAGAAAATATTCTTTTGAAATCGCTTCGAGCGGCTGGGCATTTCC
>JAWWBH010000335.1:0-2452 GCA_033721075.1 Christiangramia sp. | reverse complement strand
TATGCCATTCGTCGATGAACTTTATTCCGCTTATCCAATTACCGTGAAGGTCATTATATTTCCCCTGGATATCGTCCTGGCGACCGGTAAAGTTCCACATAAAATAACGCCAGTACATATAACCTATCTGATATTCCAGTAAATAGGCGATATTTTCAGCAAATGAAGGTTTTTCCACATCCAGATAATCGCTAAACTGGCTGAGGAACTTATGATAATCCTCCATGTCCCTCTCACCCCTTGAAAACTGGTTCTTGAATTCGTTTACTGCAGAGATCAGTCTTTCTTCACCCTGGTATTCTTGCTTTACCGTGAAATCCAGCGGCCCTGTAAATTCCATGTAGTTCACGGCATGCTCTGTACTCCACATCCTTGGAAGTATGGCCTTATGGTCATCGTCCAGGTTCTGCCGGGCATTCTTGTAGTCATTAACGATTACATATTTGCCAAGTTCTTTATCCTTTTCGTATTTAGGCTTCGCGTCTTCATATGGATTTTCGGTGTCGAGACCTGAATACATTTCAGACCATTGAGGGCCATAAAAAAGATGAGTCTCCCCATATTGCTCCCGGTTATAGTAAGCCAGTAATTCCCTGGCATTATCGGGGCTGTTCTCGTTGATCACTGTTGGGGCGTTACTCCTAATTGGAAGCATCACCCAGCTGGAAAATCCAATGAGGACGAAAAGAATACAAAGTAGTAGTGTGTTGTATTTGTAAAGATTCTTTTTTTGTGTGTAATTGATCCCAAAATAGAAGGCCCCAACGATAACGAGTAAAGCAACTATGGTTCCTGTATTGAATGGAAGGCCAAGGCTATTGGTAAAGAACAATTCAGAAGCTGAGAAAAAAGTTAGCGTATAGGGTAACAGAAGCTTGAAAATGAACATAAGTACCGCGACCACTACAACATTTGCGATAATGAAATTCTTAACCGTTACCTTTTTATAATTCTTGAAAAAATAGAGGAAGCCTATTGCCGGCAGTGTAAGAAGCCCCATAAAATGAACTCCGAAGGACAGGCCTATAACAAGGGATATCAGAATGATCCACCGATTCCCTCTTGGCGTAAACATATCTCTTTCCCATAACAGTCCCAGGTAGAACATGACCGACATAAAGCAGGCGGCCATCGCATAAACTTCAGCTTCAACAGCATTGAACCAGAAACTATCAGTAAAAGTGAAGGCGAGAGAGCCAACAAGTGAACTTCCCAAAACAGCCATTTTTTTTGAGGGCGTAAGATCCTTTACTGGTCCTGCGACCTTTAATACAAGCATGCTAATAGACCAGAACATGAACATGATCGCGACGGCACTCGCAAAACCAGACATGAAGTTGATCATCAGTGCAACAGAACCATTGTCTGGAGCAAAAGTGGCAAAAAAGGCACCCATCATTTGGTAAAAGGGCGCTCCGGGAGGGTGGCCTACTTCAAGATTTGCAGACGTAGCGATATATTCACCGGCATCCCAGAAACTTGCTGTTGGTTCCAGCGTAAGCGTATATGTGGTCAAAGCGATAACAAAAACCAGCCAGCCCAGAATTTTGTTCCACTTACCAAAGTTAAAATCAGTCATAAATAGTAGTGTAGTTGTACTAAAGTGGCGAATTTAATAATAAAATGCTGAATGCTTTCAAAACGATGGATAAAAGCGTTTATTTTGAAAAAAGCTGAAAATGAAGCAGCCAGGAAAAAAGCCGGTCTCAAGGCAGATTTTTTCAGTAAAATTCTTAGAAAAAGTTTGTGTAAAATAAACTTTGTTTTAAATTTGCATCCGCATTTAAGCATTGGCCTATGGTGTAACTGGCAACACGTCTGGTTTTGGTCCAGAAGAGTCTAGGTTCGAGCCCTAGTAGGCCAACAAAGTGCAAAAACCCGATCTGAAAAGATCGGGTTTTTTTATTGTGAATTATTCAAGGGCGAGAAGTTTATCCTGAGTGGAGTGGAAGGGAGCCCTGGTAGGCCAACAAAAGGCCCAAACTGAAAAGTTCGGGCTTTTTTAGTTGCTAGTCGGGAGTAATTCAATATTCAATGTTCTTTTCTCAATAATTCAAAATTCAGCATTCAAGATTCGAGATAACCCTTGGCAGGCTGGGGACAGCAGAGGCTATCTAATATTTAAATTGGTATAAAACCTATAATCGAAGACTTATAGCTTTAATAGACAGTATCCAATTCGATATTCAATATGCTAAATAACGAAGTAGGCTTCGACTCCGCTCAGCCTGACATAGTTTTTGAGTCATTTCGACCGTAGGGAGAAATCTGTTTTTTAGTCGGGAGTAATTCAGTATTCTATGTTCTCTTCTCTATATTTTAATAATTCAAAATTCAGCATTCAGAATTTAAAATAGCCTTCGACAGGCTCGGTCCAGGCTACTCTGGCGGATATATGCTTTAGTTTAGCATTCAAAACGGCTTACAATCGTGCTTAAAACTTACAGCTCCC
>JAWWBH010000334.1:0-2527 GCA_033721075.1 Christiangramia sp. | reverse complement strand
AGAACAATAGCTCTGTTTTGTAGAGGAGTAATATCGTTATCAATTCCATCCTCATATTCATAGGTCATTGTAAAATTAATATTACCCTCTGCATCTGCCACGGGAAAAGAAAGTTCATTATCAGGATCCATGATAAGTGGAAGTTGAATGCCACCATAAAAAGGAGCCCCTTCTCCTACACTTATAAGGCCGTCTCCGCTGGTATCGGCAGATTCAGGAGGACAGGTAGAGTTACGTTTATCATCAGCAAATCCATGTATATGTTGCGGGTGAAGCATTTCCGGGTGGAGGCCTGTGGCTGTGATACTAACCCTCAAGGTACTTCCTTCCAGGCTTAATTCTGCCGAACCCGATACGCCCGAATTATTCAGCGACCCAAATTCAACACTATACATTTTTGCCTTGGCTCCGTTATTTGCAACATCCTCAGGTGCAATGTGAGCATCTGATACAACCAGGTCTTCCTGCATGGGATCTTCTTTTGAGCAGCCTACTGCCATAATTAAAAATGATGATAACAGGAATGCATTAAAAATCTTAAACGTCTTCATAATTAAATTTTTTAGTTCACAGATACTTACGTACAGCTTTAGAGACTGGTTTCGGCTAAGATGTTAATATTCAGTTAAATAGAGGCGAGGTGAAATTTTAAATAATTCATGTCAGGATTTGTTTGTTGTCAGGTTAATGGCGAATGGTTCTCTGTCAATATGAGGCATCAAAAGGCCATTCCTGTCACTTTCTCTGGAAACCCTGGTTGCCCTATAATAAAAATACTGTGTAACCGCTTATAAAAACTGTGGTATATCACCACATTTCTTTTAAAACCATAGTTGTAAGTGACTGAAATGCAAGTGTATATGTATTGGCATGTGAATTGCTAATTCCCGAAGTCTGGATGGGTAGCTGAAAGGCCCCATTTGCGAACCAATCAAACCAAAAATGTAAAAATGAAAAGGGAAACAAGAACATTAAAAAATTCAGAATTCGAAAAGAATTCTTCTAAAAAGACAGACGGGGTAGAGACGCCTGTGGCCGAAAGTAATACCAAAGGGGTATTGGTGAGGGCCACTAGTTTTATGTTGTTATTAACCGCTGCCTATTTGGTTTATATACTTCAAAATGATTTTACCCGGTATAATCTTGAAAGACTGGATTCTGACTGGGGATTTATCTTCTTCATTGTAGCGACCAGTCTTTTTATTTTCAAAGCGGGTTTCTTCATCTATAATCTGTATCTGTACTGGAGGTACAAACCGGTCGAGTCAGTTACCGATGAATTATTACCAACCTGTACGGTAATCGTACCTGCATATAACGAAGGTAAACAGGTATATTCGACTTTGGTGAGCCTGGCAGAAAGTGAATATCCCGGTGAGAAATTGCAATTACTTGCGATCGATGATGGAAGTAAAGATGATACCTGGAGCTGGATGAAGAAAGCTAAGGATGAACTTGGAGATAGATTGTCTATTTACCAGCAACCAGAAAATAAAGGAAAGCGTCACGCATTATACAGGGGCTTCAAGCTGGGAACAGGTGAAATATTTGTAACTGTAGACAGTGATTCTATTGTAAACAGGGATACGTTGAGAAACCTTGTTAGTCCATTCGTTGTTAACAAAAAATGTGGGGCTGTAGCCGGAAATATTAGAGTTCTGAATAATGAGAAAAAAGCACTGCTTCCTAAGATGCTGGATGTAAGTTTTGTACTTAGTTTTGAATTTGTACGTTCAGCAGAAAGTAAACTTGAATCGGTACTATGTACCCCGGGCGCACTGGCGGCATACAGGGCAAAAGCCGTTAATGAATGTCTGCCAGAATGGATCAACCAAACATTTATGGGACAGCCATCAGATATTGGAGAGGATAGAGCGATGACCAATATGATACTAAAAAGAGGCTATCATGTACTTTTCCAAAGGAATGCCTATGCCTTTACCAATGTTCCTGAAAAATACAGGGGGCTTTCCAAGATGTTCATCAGATGGGGGAGAAGCAATGTTCGTGAGAATATCGCGATGGCGAAATATGTATTCACCAATTTCCGTGAAGGATCCAAAGCGGGTACAAGATTGTTGTTTTTAAACCAGATCTTCAAACTCATAATGAGCTATCCGTTTTTATTGTTCATGCTGTTCTTTATAGCCACGCATCCGGTGCTGTTCGTAAGCTCCACCTTGCTGAGTATCCTGATATTATCCAGTTTCCCGGTTTTCTTTTATGCGAAACGCTATAAGTTTTCAGAATCATTATGGGCCTATTCATACAGTATACTCTATACATTCGGCCTGTTCTGGATCACACCGTATGCGATCGCCACTGCGAGCAGGAGGGGCTGGCTAACAAGGTAAACAGGAGGCAATTTAAAAACTTCGGAGGCCGTCTAAAAAGTCTGTAAAACGTCATCCTGTTCCGATAACTATCGGAAAGATTTAAGGATCTTAATTAATTGAAATTCAACATCAATTAGAAGCTGAAACAAGTTCAGCTTGACGAAATAAGGACTTTTTTAGACGGCCTCTTT
>JAWWBH010000333.1:0-2533 GCA_033721075.1 Christiangramia sp. | reverse complement strand
TAGGTCATTGCGAACGCAGTGAAGCAATTTCCTGTTGGGGAGTGAATCAACCTGAGACTGCTTCAGTCGTTTCACTCTTTCGCAGTGACGTTGTCCAGGTCATTGCGAGCAGAGCGAAGCAATCTCCTGTAGGGGAGTGAATCACCTGAGACTGCTTCAGTCGTTTCACTCCCTCGCCGTGCCGTTTCCCAGGTCATTGCGAACGCAGTGAAGCAATCTCATCATACCGGGAAAATCCACTCCTCAGCAAGATCGATCCACTCGGGATTCTGGCTATTTATCAATTTTTCTTTTCGCTCTCTGTTTCCAGCCTTAATTTTCTTTTCAAAATTGATAGCTTCGATAATGTTTTCAAATTCACGATAAAAAACCAGGCGGTCGCAGTTGTACCTCGCAGAAAAACTTCCTTTGTAATATTTTGTTTTGTGCTGAAAGATTCGATTAATGAGATTGGAAGTTACTCCGGTGTAAAGTACTTTTTTGTTTTTATTGGTTAGTATATAAACATAACTTTTACTCATTCATTAAATATAATTCTAATTCCAGTCATTGCGAGCGAAGTGAAGCAATCTTTAATAGTTTGCTGTGGTTTTCATGAGACTACTTCAGTCGTTTTACTCCTTCGCAGTGACGATGTCCAGTCATTGCGAGCAGAGGGAAGCAATCTTTAATGGTGTGTCGTGGTTTTCATGAGACTGCTTCAGTCGCTTTGCTCCTTCGCGGTTACGTTGTCCGGGTCATTGCGAACGCAGTGAAGCAATCTAATCCCGTTTCACCAGGACCTTCAATAATTTGAGATTTCTACAACATTCGAAACAGCTTTATTTTTCTATATTTACCTTTCCACGCTAAAAAATCAGAATATATAAGCATTTATGGATAAAAAATACAGGGTAAAGGTTAACGACACCTACAATTTTGAATTCACACAGGAAGAGGTAGATGCTCTTGATACACAGGAAACTTCAAATTCTCACTATCACCTTCTGAAAGAAAGCCGCTCCTTCAGCGCCGAGATCTTTAAACCCGATTTCCTTAACCGGAAATATGATATTAAAATAAACTCCAATATTTATGCAGTCAGGATCCACAACGATCTCGATCAGCTTATTGATGAAATGGGTCTTTCCCTTGGAACTGCACAGCAAATTAATAACATAAAGGCTCCCATGCCAGGGCTTATCCTGGAAGTTAATGTAAAAGAAGGGGACGAGGTGAAAGAAGGGGACTACCTTCTGGTACTGGAAGCGATGAAAATGGAGAATACCCTCACAGCTCCCAGAGATGGTGTTGTAAAATCGGTAACCGTCACCAAAACCGATACTGTGGAGAAAAATCAATTATTGATAGAAATGGAGTAACAGGAAGTTAGATTTCTGAATTACCAATTTGAAAATTAATGAGAAGTCACCTCGAGCGATGGCGAGAGGTCTTATTAAAAAATAAATATGAAGAAAATATTAGTAGCCAACAGGGGAGAGATCGCATTAAGGGTAATGAAGACCATAAAAAAAATGGGAATCGATACTGTGGCAGTCTTTTCTACGGCCGACAGGAATGCGCCTCATGTGAAGTTCGCCGATGAAGCTGTTTGCATTGGAGAACCGCCTTCCAGTGAATCTTATCTTAAAGCTGATAAAATAATAGAAGTAGCCAGGGAGCTTAATGTTGACGGGATACATCCCGGTTACGGATTTTTAAGCGAGAATGCGGCTTTTGCCCAAAAGGTGGAAAAGAACGGGATTACCTGGATAGGCCCCGGTTCTAAGGCCATTGAGATCATGGGGAGCAAACTGGCGGCTAAAGATGCTGTCAAAAAATACGATATTCCCATGGTGCCAGGAATCGATGAAGCTATCACCGATACGGAAAAAGCGAAGAGGATAGGGAATGATATTGGATTCCCCATACTTATAAAAGCTTCTGCAGGTGGTGGAGGTAAAGGGATGCGAATCGTGGAAAAAGAGAAAGATCTTGAGGATCAGATGAAGCGTGCCATTAGTGAGGCCGAATCGGCATTCGGGGACGGTTCTGTATTTATCGAGAAATATGTGGCATCACCAAGGCATATCGAAATACAGGTGCTGGCAGATACCCACGGTAACATTGTCCACCTTTTCGAAAGAGAATGTAGTATTCAGCGCCGTCATCAGAAAGTGGTTGAAGAAGCACCTTCAGTAGTTCTTGATGAAGCATTAAGAAAGGAAATGGGAGAGGCTGCGGTTAAAGTGGCGAAAGCCTGTGATTATGTTGGTGCAGGTACTGTGGAGTTTTTGTTTGACGAGAACCGGAACTTCTATTTTCTTGAAATGAACACCAGGTTACAGGTAGAACACCCGGTAACCGAATTTATTACAGGTGTTGATCTGGTAGAACAGCAAATCAGGGTAGCACGCGGAGAGAAACTTGCTTTCTCACAGGAAGATCTTAAAATAAACGGTCATGCGATGGAACTGAGAGTGTATGCCGAAGATCCGTTGGAAGATTTTATGCCGAGTACGGGAAAACTGGAAAGATACCGTATGCCTTCAGG
>JAWWBH010000332.1:0-2545 GCA_033721075.1 Christiangramia sp. | reverse complement strand
TTAAGAGCATTCCACTGTTTAGGATTATGGCTAGCAGTAAGGATTATACCTCCGTCGGCTTTTTCCATTGGAACAGCAACTTCTACGGTTGGAGTTGTGGAAAGGCCTATATCAATTACATCGATTCCCAGGCCTATTAAGGTATTCATAGTAAGCTCCTGGATCATTTTACCCGAAATCCTGGCATCACGGCCTACCACTACTTTAATTTTATCTTTATTACTCTCCTTTTTTAACCATGAACCATAAGCTGCTGCAAATTTTACGGTATCAAGCGGGGTAAGGTTTTCTCCAGTATTACCACCTATTGTTCCTCTTATTCCGGAAATAGATTTTATTAATGTCATTTATTTTTTCTTAATTGAAATGAAAAAGTTTAGTTTCAGCAAATATACATGGCAGCCTTACTACAAGCCAAAACTTAACAAAAATTAACCCTCCTCTGCTTTAATTTGTATCTTCCCAAAATGAATTTTCTTGCGCACATTTATTTATCGGGAGATAATGAAAAGCTGATGATAGGTAATTTTATGGCTGACGCGGTCAAGGGGAATAAATACCTGAAATATCCTACTGATATCAGGAATGGTATCATTCTTCACCGGGCTATAGATTATTTTACCGATACGCATGAAATCTTTAAACAGAGTACCCAAAGATTATTCCCTGTTTATGGACATTATAGTGGGATTATAGTAGATATCTTCTATGATCATTTCCTTGCGGCCAACTGGACAGATTATTCCAAAACTCCCTTAAAAGAGTTTACCAAAAAATTCTATGAAATTTTAAATGAAAATTATGAGATCCTTCCGTTCAAGGTAAAAAGCTTTTTACCTTATATGGTCAACGATAACTGGTTACTCAGTTATTCAAAAATTGAAGGAATAGAAAAGGTACTTAAGGGTATGAATAATCGTACTGGAAGGAAATCTGGCATGCATCACGCCGTGAAGGAATTACAGGAATATTATTCCCAGTTTGAAAACGAATTCAAATTGTTCTTTGAGGAACTCATTAGTTTTAGTGAGCAAAAAATTGATGAACTGGAGAATCAATAAAATTTCTCCGGGGCAAGACCACGGAGCATTTTAGTGGAACACATTTTCAAACTTTACAACATATACTAACTAGGCGAGCCTCGGGGTATTTACCCTCCTAGAATAAAAAAGCCCGGCTAAAAGCCAGGCCTCTTTATCTAATTCAAATTAGTGATGGGATTACTTAACAAATCTCCATCTTCCATCAATCAATTCAACTTCTTTCCAGTTTTTACCTTTCTCAACCCACCATTTATCGTCTTTTCTAAGCACAGTTACACCTTCAATAGTATAATATTCACCGTTGATGTATTCAGGTTCTGGTTCTGTGGTACCTCCTGTACCAGTAGTAGTCTCTCCTGTACCGGTTGATCCCTCTGTAGTTGTAGTTGTTTCTTCAGTTGTTGTCGTTTCTTCAGTTGTAGTTGTTGGACCTGGATACATTACTCCAATTCCTTCAACATCACCTGCAGAAAGTTTTGAACGCTGTACAGAGAACGTAGAACCATCTGTTCTGGTAATTGTTGGAGAACCGGTAGCGGAGAAAGAATAGGAGCTGTACATCATTATAGAACCTAAGTCAAGGCCTTCAGAATAATCTGCACCATCCCAGCCTGCTTCTTCATAGGTATAGAAATTATGTTCCCTTCCAGAAAGAATATTATTCCAGTGCACTGTGATAGTTAAATCACGATCGGCACGGCTTTGTTCATGCCATAATCCTACCGCATGACCAATTTCGTGGATAGTGTTTCCCGTAGAACAAGCATCGGCTAATGTAATAGGCTGTCTCCCGCCTACCATACCTACGTATGAAGAACATCCTGATCCCGGAGTGAAATAGATGTAATTAGTTTCAGAAGAACGCTTTACAAACTTCACTGCTGTATTCGCTTCCCAGTGGCTAATTGCATTTGTTACCCTGGCCTGATTAGGTAGTGAAGGATCTATATCATAATAAACGGTGTTATCGGGCCATAGAAATTCAGTTCGTCCCGTACTCTTATCAGTAGTAGATGGATCTTCCCCTGCCTCCAGTATCAAATCTACAGGTGTTTTAGAGGTGCTGTTTTCAGGAAGAAATATATCACCCTGATATACATATTTACCATTCAATTCTTCGACTGGAAGTTTTCTTCCTCCAAAGTACACATCGGATACCCTTCCATATTCCTCTGGAAAGGCAACCTCTGTGAAATCATCAATAAAGGCTGTCTCGGTACCGTTTTCTTCTGTAAAGTTATCAGAAGCTGGATCTTCACTACAGGCCAAAATGGCCAGTAATGGCAATACTAAAATAAATTTTAGGTTTTTCATAAGTAGGGTTATTTTGATTTTTTCATGGCAGACCTTAATAGGATTGGGTTCTATTCAAACCTGCTATTATTTATTTGTTTTTTATCGATTATTTTATGCTTTTCATCTATTAGGTTTAGATTCTCAACAATTCCGGGTTAAAATTTTAACTGTGCAATTAATACACACATCTGTGGTTCTTAACATTT
>JAWWBH010000331.1:0-2547 GCA_033721075.1 Christiangramia sp. | reverse complement strand
ACAGGCTTTTGCCCAGCCATTTTCAGCAAGTTTAAGCACATACGGAAGTGTTACATTTGTAAGGGCTATCGTTGAAGTATGAGGTACCGCACCCGGCATATTCGCCACGCAATAATGCACAACATCGTCTATAATATAGGCCGGATCTTCGTGGGTGGTAGGACGTGTGGTTTCGGCACAACCTCCCTGATCTACTGCCACATCCACTATCACCGCCCCGGGCTGCATTTGCTTTAACATGTCCCGGGTAATCAGCTTTGGAGACTTGGCTCCCGCGATCAACACACCTCCTACAACCAGGTCGCTGGTTCTTAAATGTTTTCTGATATTATACTCATTGGAAAATTCGGTAACCACATGACTCGGCATAATATCGTTTACATACCTAAGCTTATTCATGTTCACATCAAGTATGGTAACCTGGGCTCCGAGTCCCGCGGCCATTTTCGCAGCCTGAATTCCAACGGTACCTGCTCCCAGGATCAATACCTTACCCGGAGGAACACCTGGCACCCCACCGAGCAGCAAGCCCTTTCCCTTTACCGGCTTTTCAAGATATTTTGCGCCCTGCTGGATTGCCATTCTTCCTGCTACTTCAGACATAGGCGTTAACAATGGAAGGCTCCCATCAGATTCCTCTACTGTTTCATAGGCGATACAGACCGCCTTTCGCTCCATCATCGCTTCAGTAAGCTGCTGATTGGAAGCAAAATGAAAGTAGGTGAAAACAACCTGATCTTCTTTTATAAGTTCATACTCCTGCTGAATAGGCTCTTTAACCTTAATGATCATATCACTTTGAGCATAAACCCTGTCTATTGTCGGCAAGATCTTGGCACCTGCTACATAGTAGTCTTCATCGTCAAAGCCACTGCAATCACCAGCGGTGGACTGAACAAAAATTTCATGGCCAAGCTTGGAAAGTTCCAGGACACCGGCGGGTGTCATCCCTACACGGTTCTCATTGTTTTTGATCTCTTTGGGAATCCCGATTTTCATAGTTGAAGTTTTTAGATTCCGAAAAATAATCAAAGAAAATAAAAATAGGGGTCAAAATGTAAAAAATAACATTTCGACCCCTGTCATAATATTTTTTAGGGGGTTAAATTACAATATTCACAATTTTACCCGGAACTACTATCACTTTTTTGGGGGTTGATCCTGATAATTGACTTTTTGTGCGATCATCTTCAAGCACTGTTTTCTCAATATCATCCTTAGCCATATCCAAAGGCAATTCCATTGTAAATCGCATTTTTCCGTTAAAGGAAACAGGATAATTCTTGGTCCTCTCTACAAGATATTTTTCTTCATATTCCGGATATTTCGCAGTGGAAACCGATTCTGAGTTTCCTAGGCGCTCCCATAGTTCTTCCGCAATATGAGGAGCGTAAGGTGCAATAAGAACAGCCAGTGGCTCAAGCACTTCCCTGCTGTTGCATTTTTGAGCGGTAAGCTCGTTCACGCAGATCATAAAGGTTGAAACCGAAGTATTAAAACTGAATTCTTCAATATCCTCTGTTACCTTTTTAATGGTTTTATGAAGGGTCTTTAAAGAGTCAGCTGAAGCTTTTTGATCTGAAACTAAAAATTCCTCTCCATTGTGGTACAACTTCCACAGCTTTTTAAGGAAACTATGAACCCCTGTGATCCCGGCTGTATTCCATGGCTTCGCCTGCTCCAGTGGCCCAAGGAACATTTCGTACATCCTTAGGGTATCTGCTCCATAATTTGCACATATCTCATCGGGATTCACCACATTATATTTGGATTTGGACATTTTTTCCACTTCCCGTCCAACAATGTATCTCCCGTCTTCAGTAAGGAATTTAGCTTCTGCGAATTCCGGACGCCATTTCTTGAAACCTTCAATATCAAGCTCATCAGAAGCGTTTACTAAAGAAACATCTGCATGAATAGGCTGAACATCATTTCCATTAATTTGATTCTTCGAAACAAATACGTTCTCACCTTCAAGTCTATAAACAAAAGCACTTGTTCCAAGGATCATTCCCTGGTTGATCAGTTTTTTGAATGGCTCCTCCACTGTTAACCATCCACGATCATGAAGGAATTTGGTCCAGAAACGCGAATACAGAAGGTGACCTGTGGCATGCTCGCTTCCCCCTATATACAGATCAACATTCTCCCAGTATTTCTGAGCTTCTTCTGAAACGAAACGATCAGGATTCCCGGCATCCATATATCTGAAAAGATACCAGCTACTTCCCGCCCATCCCGGCATGGTATTCAGCTCTAATGGAAATATGGTCTCGTCGTCGATCTTATCATTGGAGACTACTTCATTCTTTTTTGTATCCCATGCCCAGTGGGTCGCATTGCCTAATGGAGGCTCCCCTGTCTCGGTGGGAAGATATTTTTCAACTTCTGGCAACCTTAGCGGCAGGTGCTGCGTGTCTATCATTTTTGGCAATCCGTTCACATAATATACCGGGAATGGCTCTCCCCAGTACCTCTGCCTGCTAAAAACAGCATCTCTAAGGCGGTAATTTGTCTTTCCATAACCCTGACCTGTCTTTTCCAGTT
>JAWWBH010000330.1:0-2569 GCA_033721075.1 Christiangramia sp. | reverse complement strand
TTTAGGATTATGGCTAATGGTTGCGCCAGGTATATTTCAGTATTCTCAGGCTGCTTCAGATAATGGCCATATAGCAGGTCCTATTATAGTCACTTTCTCTGTAGTCGCAATCTGGGAAGCTACCAGGGTAGTTAGGAAATGGAATTATCCAGTTGCCATCTGGCTGCTGGCTGCTCCCTGGGTACTTGGTTATGAAAATACCATAGCAATAGTAAGCGATATGGGAGTGGGAGTTCTGGTTATTATTTTCGCCTCAATAAAAGGTAGAATAGAAAATAATTATGGAGGTGGCTGGTCCTCCCTATGGAAGAAGAACCCTGAGCATATTCAGAAATCAGATCCAAATTGATTTAGCTTTACTTTAGACATTTTTACAAGTGCATTAACAGGGCATAGGCCATAATTTGTCTATTTTGATGGGAAACCTAAATTTAAAGTGATGAGAATCTTGACATTGAATATCCTTTTAATTTTATTTTCCATTAATATGATTGCCCAAAAGACGGCAGACAAGTTTACCTTGTCCCAGGCTGGCTTTGAGGATTCCGTGATACGGGAATATCCCGGTAAAACGGATTCGGAACTTTTTCTTGCTGCTAAAATGTGGGCTGAGTTTACTGTAGACAATCCACAGCAGGCAAAAACACGGGAAATAAAAGATCAATATCTGGAATACCGTGTCTTCGTGCCGCAGGCCTTTACTATAAATGATAATGGTGATGAATACACCTGGGATGCTATGTTTGATGTGGCCTTCAGGTTTGAGAACCAGAAGATTCGCTATGATGTTGAAATTGTGGAAATAACAAGTCCCGATGCTCCTGCTTTTCAGATTGTAGGAGGATTAAAGGACTGGGCTTTTTATTCTTCTGTGAACGGTGAACCTTACCCTTTGACTCAGGATGCGAAAAAAACAATGGAAGATATCGTTAATGATTTTATACGCGGTGTTTCTGCTTACGTGAACCGGGATGCTGAGGTTTCAGAAAAGGGAAATTAAGATCGTAAAAAGCAGTATTTAAAATAAAAGTCCCTCCAATTTTGGAGGGGCTTTTTTGTAGCAGACCAATCCCGATGGCTGGGGCGAACCCGGTTCCGCCTAAGGCGGATATGAATCTTCCACTCATTTGTAAAGCGGCAAAATTTGTGTTTTGATAAACGCTCTTCCTAGTCCAGATTTCAGAAATTTTTCCCGGTTTATTGCTTCTCTTTTTGTATTGTGAAATTCTACCAAAACCACATTCCACGGCCATGAATTTCAAAGTATAACCATTTTGGTATAAATAATTATGTGAATAAAACCTTTGAATTAATGAGGAGGTATATCCGATATAAATCCTATCGAACTTTTTAGAATAAAGCACAAATGAAACAAATTCATCCATAAAAAAATCCCCACTAAAAGTAGGGATTTCACTTTGTAGCGAGACCGATCCCGATGCTTCGGGAGAACTCGGGTCCGCCTAAGGCGCATATGAATCTTCCACTCATTTGTAAAGCGGCAAAATTTGTGTTTTGATAAACGCTCTTCCTAGTCCAGATTTCAGAAATTTTTCGCTGTTTATAGCTTCTCTTTTTGTATTGTGAAATTCTACCAAAACCACATTCCATGGCCCTGAATTTTAAAGTATAACCTTTTCGGGATAAATAATTATGCGAATAAAATCTTTGAATTAAAGCGGAGGTAAACCCAATATAAATTTTATTGAATTTTTTAGAGAACAGTACATAATTTACAAATTCTTCCATATAAAAAATCCCCACTAAAAGTAGGGATTTTTTCTTTGTAGCGAGACCGAGATTTGAACTCGGGACCTCCGGGTTATGAATCCGACGCTCTAACCAACTGAGCTACCTCGCCGTTGGATTTTTTCAATTCCTGAATTTCGCTCAATGCCTTGTCATAAAAGGCCTCGCAGCATTTCGTGAATGCGGGTGCAAATATAAAAACAATTTGTTTTGACACAAACTTTATTTTCTAAAATATTTATTTTGATTTCTTTTAATCTTTCCAATTAATATCTATATTGCCCGAAACTAATTAATCAAAAATGGAAGAAAAGATAAAATACGAAATGGAGTTTCCTATTCAAGCTTCTCCTTCATTATTGTTCCAATATATATCAACTCCCTCAGGTTTAAGTGAATGGTACGCCGATAATGTGAATTCCCGGGGGGAATTTTTTACTTTTATATGGGAAGGTAGTGAAGAGAAAGCAAAGCTTGTTAGTAAGAAAAGTGACGAGCGCATTAAGTTCAAATGGGTAGACGACGAGGATACTCCCTATTTCTTTGAATTGCGAATACAAGTAGACGATATTACCAAAGATGTTTCATTGATGATTACCGATTTTGCTGAAGAAGATGAAATCGATGAAGGGAAGATGCTTTGGGAAAATATGGTGTCAGACCTTAAACAGATTCTTGGATCTGCCTAGAAAATCGTATTATAATATTACCTTTGCCCCGTTTTTAAACGGGGTTTTTTTATGATCAATCTTAACGGAAAAATAGTAAAGGAAGAAGAGGCCAAAATCTCAGTGTTAAATAGAGGTTTTGCCTATGGAGA
>JAWWBH010000329.1:0-2573 GCA_033721075.1 Christiangramia sp. | reverse complement strand
ACAATATTCTGAACATCTTCGGGTGGAGCCGGCGTAAGTCTTGAGACGATAATAGAGGTAAGAATGTTTAGGGTCATTGCCACCACTCCAAATCCTTCCGGGGATGTTCCAAACCACCATTCCGAAGAGGGGAGTGGCTCCAGCCAGAAAAATCCCGTCTTAAATCTTATCATATAAAACAACATCAGGCTAATGCCAACTATCATTCCGCTGATTGCTCCTTCCTTGTTCATCCTTTTATCGAAAATACCCAGAACGATAGCGGGGAAAAAAGATGCTGCAGCCAGGCCAAAAGCAAGGGCCACAACAGCGGCCACAAAACCCGGAGGGTAGATCCCAAACAGGCCTGCCACTAATACAGCTGCAAGAATGCTCAGGCGGGCAGCCAGCAATTCCTGTTTATCTGAAATATCTGGTTTCAATTGTTTTTTCAAAAGGTCGTGAGAGATAGAAGTAGAGATCACCAGTAATAGTCCGGCTGCGGTTGATAAAGCGGCTGCCAGCCCACCGGCTGCAACCAGGGCGATCACCCAGTTGGGAAGGTTTGCGATCTCAGGATTTGCCAGTACCATAATGTCCCTGTCTACATAGAGCTCATTCCTGGAATCTGTTGGGTTTGAAACAAGTCTTTCACCATTCTCGCCCCTGGATTCCAAAAACTCCGGTTTTCCGTTCACCGCATCAGAATTTGAATACTGAATTTTACCATCATTATTTTTATCGGTCCAGGAAATAAGCCCGGTATTTTCCCAGTTTTTAAACCAGGGTGGCATGGCCGTATATGCTTTATTCTGAACTGTTTCTATCAGGTTTGTCCTTGCAAAGACCGAAACCGCTGGTGCAGTAGTATATAAAACAGCGATTAAAAGAAGCGCATAACCTGCCGATTTCCGGGCATCTCTTACTTTAGGAACGGTAAAGAAACGAACTATTACATGAGGTAATCCTGATGTTCCGGCCATAAGCGCCAGGGTAATGGCAAATACATCCCAGGTAGATTTAGAACCGTCAGTATACTCCTTAAATCCAAGTTGTGTATGAAGAGTATCCAGTTTATCCAGAAGATAAGTACCATTCTCCAGCTGTGATCCCATTCCCAACTGGGGAAGAGGGTTCCCCGTCATCTGAATGGAAATAAAAATTGCGGGAACCATAAAGGCAAATATCAATACACAATACTGGGCAACCTGTGTATAGGTAATTCCTTTCATTCCACCCAAAAAGGCAAATACCAGTACCACTACCATTCCAATAATTACCCCATAGTTGATCTCTACCTGCAGGAACTGCGAAAAAACGATCCCAACTCCTCTCATCTGGCCGGCGACATAGGTAAAAGAAACGATAAGTGCACAGATGATAGCTACAGTTCTTGCAGTATTGGAATAGTAACGATCCCCAATAAAATCAGGAACAGTAAATTTTCCAAATTTTCTTAGATAGGGCGCCAGTAAGAGAGCAAGCAAGACGTAGCCTCCGGTCCATCCCATGAGGTATACAGAGCCGTCATAGCCAATGAATGAAATGATCCCGGCCATGGAAATGAACGAAGCCGCACTCATCCAGTCTGCGGCAGTAGCCATGCCATTGGCAAGAGGAGAAACTCCACCTCCTGCTACGTAAAAATCTTTAGTTGAAGAGGCTCTTGCCCAGATGGCTATTCCAAAATAAAGTGCAAAGCTTAACCCTACCAGAACCCAGGTCCATATTTGTACATCCATAAATTGAGGCTTAACAGATAAATAATTTATTCACTATATCCATATTTTTTATCCAGTTTGTTCATGAGGTGGATATAGATAAAAATCAAAATCACGAATACATAAATAGAGCCCTGTTGGGCGAACCAGAAGCCGAGTTTGAATCCGCCAAGGCGAAACTGGTTTAGAAAATCCTTGAACAGGATTCCCGCTCCAAAGGAAACAATGAACCATACTGAAAGGAGAATTAGGAGATATTTTAGATTGGCCCTCCAATAGGCTTTGGCATTTGATCGTGATTTCATTCGTAAAAAATAAATGTAATTGTTACGAATATAGCAGTAAAAATATTAAAAAGTTAAATTTTAAAGTAAAGTAGTGGAAAAATAGTTTGATATCCTAGAAATAGATCTCCTGGGCAAGTCGGTAAGTATTTGCATGAGCTTCTATAATAAGGCGTATATCTTTAGAGTATCCGCCACCCATGCTGCATTCAACTGGAATGCCAAGTTCATGGCAGGTTTGTAGTACGAATTTATCCCTTTCCTTACAGCCTGAAATTGTGCAGGATAGCCTGCCAAGTTTATCGGTCTCAAGAATATCTACCCCGCTTAGGTAGAAAATAAAATCGGGTTGAACTTTTTCAATAAGCTCTGGAAGTACCGATTTAAGTTTTTTAAGGTAAGCATTGTCAGTGGTCCCATCTGCAAGTTCTATATCCAGATCAGACCTTTCCTTTTTGAAGGGATAATTTCCTTTCCCGTGCATCGAAAATGTAAATACTGAAGGATCATTCTGAAAGATCTCTGCCGTTCCATTTCCCTGGTGAACGTCCAGGTCTACGATAAGGATTTGTTTTGCCAGTTTTTGATT
>JAWWBH010000328.1:0-2575 GCA_033721075.1 Christiangramia sp. | reverse complement strand
CTATTCTGAAGAAGAAGCTGAAAAGGAAGCTGAAACCATCCTTGCTTTTGAGACCAGCCTTGCAGAACCTCAGCTTGACAAGGTAGACAGAAGGGATGCGAGAAAAACCTATAACCCAATGACGGTGGCAGAACTGCAAAACACCGTTCCATCGATGCAATGGAACGAATATTTTGAAGGAATAGGTGCCAAAGATCTGGATACGATAATTGTTTCGCAGCCGGAATATATGAAGGCTCTTCAGGATATTATCGCTGAAAATTCAGTAGAGGACTGGAAAGCTTACCTTAAATGGAACCTGTTTAACGATGCGGCTCCGGCTCTAACCACCGAGCTTGAATACAAGAACTGGGAATTCTATGACAAAACCCTTCAGGGAGCACAGGAACAACGTCCAAGAAAGGAAAGAGCTTTAGCTACTGTGAATCGAACCCTAGGAGAAGCTCTTGGAAAGCTATATGTGGAAGAACATTTCCCGGCAGAAGCCAAGCAAAAAGCCCGGGAAATGATCGCTAATATTGTAAAGGCCTATGAAAAAAGGATAAATGATCTTAGCTGGATGAGTGAGGACACCAAGAAAAAAGCCCTGGAAAAACTAAACACTTTTACAGTTAAAGTTGGATATCCTGACAAATGGAAAGATTACAGTGATCTTGAGGTGAAAGCACCTGAAGAGGGAGGTTCATATTTTCAAAATATGCTAAACGCTCAAAAATGGAGAGTATCTGAAAACCTTGCCGACCTTGGACAACCGGTTGACAAAACCGAATGGTATATGCCACCGCAAACTGTGAATGCATACTATAATCCAAGCTTTAATGAGATCGTATTCCCGGCAGCTATCCTGCAGCCTCCGTTCTATGACTACAAGGCCGATGCTGCCGTAAATTATGGTGGAATCGGAGCTGTTATTGGTCATGAGATCTCGCACGGGTTTGATGATAGCGGGGCTCGTTTCGATGCCGAAGGGAACCTCAACAACTGGTGGACAGACGAAGATCTTGAGCAGTTTGAAGATCTTGGAGGAGATCTTGCCGAAATGTACAGCAATATAGAAGTACTTGATAGCATCTATATAAACGGAAAGTTCACCCTTGGGGAGAACATAGGTGATCTTGGCGGAGTGAATGCTGCTTATGACGGACTACAGATACACCTTGCAGAACACGGAAACCCTGGAAAAATTGACGGATTCACACCGGAGCAAAGGTTCTTCCTTTCATGGGCTACCGTATGGAGAACGAAAATGAGGGATGAAGCACTAAAGAACAGGATCAAGACCGATCCTCATTCTCCTGGAATGTACAGAGCCTATGTGCCTCTTCAAAATATCGATGCCTGGTATGAAGCCTTTACCATTGAAGAAGGTGATCCTATGTATATAAAACCGGAAGAAAGAGTAAGGATCTGGTAAACCTCATAGAAAATGAAGAAAAAAGGCCACGATTGTGGCCTTTTTTTGATTCCCAAAAGTTAAATTTTTTAGTCGGAATTTATTTACAATTTTGTTATCCTTACACTTTAAAAACAGGCAAGATCCTAAAAAATAAAAAGGCTCATTACAGAGCCTTCTTATTAATTGGTTGGATCATTTTACTACCAGCAAACGTTTGCATGTACTATCACATAGAACAGTCCATCTGCATCGCCTGAATTGGTATATTTCCCAGGTCCTGGCCGTTTATCAGGAAGTTGATCGGCAACAAAGACCTCATAACTGCCCAATGTATATGCTGATGTAAGTGAAACTGCTGCTTCCACTAAACCAGTTGCCTGAGACCATGTAATGGTCACATCCCCCACATAGGTACCTTCGCCATTGTGATTGTTCTGTCCAGCTCCTGCATACATTGGAAATGTTTGTGAAACCCCTTCTGCACTATTAAATAACTGAGCCCAGCCCCAGTTTTTGGGAGTTGTATACACAGTATTCAATTCTATATCTCCCTCCATATAAGCTGAATCACATGTAGTAGTATCTTCAAGCTGACAGGTTTGTATCTCATAATTGAAATAATAGCCCTGGCCGCCACCCGTATCAAACTGTGATCCCTCAGCCCAAACAGCCGTTCCGTCAATGGTCGCCCTGGCAAGAATATTAACCTTATCATCCGGATAATTTTTCACCATACTCCCATTTACAGTTGAATAAAGAGGGAAAAGAAATGTTTTTTTATCCAGCGTTGGATTCAAATCGTATTTAACCATGTTGTTGATAGCGGTTCCTGTTAAGTTAGCCATTGCATCTGCAGTAAATAGTGCCAGCCTCACCTGACTAATCTTTTTAGGAGAACTTGCTACTACCGAAACGTATATAAAATCCTTATCATTTGTAACTTCCAGAACCCCAAGCGCCCCGAAATTCCTTTCGATATTGATACATCCCTGAATTTCGACTTCATAATCAAAAGCGGTAATCTCACCCTCGAAATCCTGCTCCATTTCCTGATTAGAACAGGCCCCCAGAATGAGCAATAGTGGGAGAAAGAAAAGTTTTTTCATTTGTTTTATAATTAGATTGAAGGCCGAAATTATCGAAAAAAAACATCTGAAAAACAGGGGTTTTAGCGCATCG
>JAWWBH010000327.1:0-2594 GCA_033721075.1 Christiangramia sp. | reverse complement strand
TTTCCTCAAATTTTTAAAAATTTATTGATTTTTTAAAGTACTGAAAATAAGTTTATTATATATTTACTCGCTTAAATTTTATCAAAATTATTTTGGGGCGATTAAATGAACATAAAGGTTATTCCGGCAGTTATGGCCATGCTCATTTGCATGATCGTAAATGCCCAGCAAATTACCATCTCAGGTAGATTTGCAGATGCCTTTACCGAAGTGCCCTTACCACAGGTAAAAGTTTCTATCGAAAGTTATTTTACGGAAGTATTTTCTGATTCCCATGGTGAATTCCAGCTGGACCTGAACGATATTTTGCCTGGTGAATATATTTTGAGAATTGACAAATTGGGCTATCTGCTCAAGCGTATTCCGGTATATATCCAATCTTCTGGAAAGGAACTCGGGACCATCCTGCTTCAGCCAGATCCTGCTTTTGAGCAGAATCAGCAGGTTACCATAAGCCTAACAGAGGCCGAATTGCTTTCAGATGAAAGTGAGTTTGATAATATCTCGGGCATACTTCAATCCAGCCGGGATGTTTTTCTGAATGCGGCCGCCTTCGATTTTAGCCAAACCTTTTTCCGACCTCGCGGTTTGGGTTCCGAATATGGCAGGATTCTTATCAACGGATTAGAAATGAACAAATTCTATGATGGGAGGCCACAGTGGAGCAATTGGGGTGGACTCAATGACATGCAGCGGAACCAGGTTTTTACAAACGGGATTTCAGCTAATGATTACCAGTTCGGAGGCCTTGGGGGTACCACGAATATCATCATGAGAGCTTCAAAATATCAAAAGGGAGGCCGGCTTTCCTATGCAGGTTCTAATAGAAGTTACACCGGGAGGTTCATGGCTACCTATGCCTCAGGAGAAGAGAAGAATGGCTGGTATTATGCTATTTCTCTTGGTCGTAGGTTTGCAAAAGAAGGCTACATGGACGGAACGGTCTATGATGCAAATTCCTTTTTCATTTCTGCAGAAAAGAAACTTAATGAAGATCATTCTCTTAATTTTAGTGGGATCTATACTCCTAACATCAGGGGACGTTCAGCGGCAATGACTGAAGAAGTCTTTGAACTTAAGGGCAGAACTTATAATCCCTACTGGGGATATCAGAATGGAGAAATAAGGAATTCCCGGATTCGGGAAACCAAAGAACCTGTCCTAATGCTTAATCATTTCTGGGGAATTTCCGATAAAGCGTCTATTAATACTAATATTTCCTACCAATTTGGAGAGACAGCGAATTCCAGGATCGATTACGGTGGGACCACCCTTCATACTACGAATGATCAAATATCTTTTTATGGGGGAGGGGCAAATCCCGATCCTGTCTATTATCAGAAATTGCCCTCCTACTTTTTAAGATTTGAGGATAACCAGAATTTTGAAGCAGCCTATCGCGCACAAAATGAAATAAAAGACAATGGACAACTGGACTGGACTTCTTTGTATTCAGCCAATCTCACCGCTGTTGAAAATGGGCGGAATACTGTCTATGCACTCTCGGAAGACGTGAATCAGGATTCACGGTTTTCTGCTAATTCCATCCTGGGCATTCAGCTTGAAAATAACCTGAAGTTGAACGCTTCAATTAGATATGGTCGTTTAGAAAGTCACAATTATGCACGAATCAAAGACCTTTTAGGTGGGAATCGATTTCTGGATATAGACATTTTTGTGCAAGATGAAATTGGGGAGATATCTGGCCTGGCTGCTCAAAGTGATCTTCAGCATCTCAACCGACTCGTGGCTGAAAACGAACATTATAAATACGACTATGATATCTCAGCTGAGGAAGCAGAATTATTCAGCCAAATACATTGGAACAGTCGTAAATGGGAAATTTACCTGGCCGGAGATTTTGGATCTGTTAGCTATCAGAGAAATGGGAACTATCAGAATGGTATTTTTCCAGGCAATTCTCTGGATAAAAGTGAAGTTGCCGAATTTTTCAATTTTGGAGTTAAATCCGGAGCGGTTTATAAAATTTCCGGAAGACAGAATATTGAATTAAATACCGGGTATTTTAACAAGGCTCCCGGTTACAGAAATGCTTTTGTCAATCCAAGGCAGAATAATCTGTTAGTCCCGGCTCTTGAGGAAGAGAAGATTAAAACAGGGGATATTTCATATCGTTATCGTTCTTCGTTTCTCAATTTCAGATTCACCGGCTATTTTACTGAAATATCAGATGTCACCGAAGTTTCCTATTACTATGCCGATGGGCTCTCTGGGCTGGAGCGAGAGAATACAACTGCTTTTGTTCAGGAGGTATTGAGCGGCATGAACAAACATTATTATGGGATAGAAGTTGGTGCCGAATCCCAACTTACTTCCACTATCAAAGTAAAATCTGCTCTGGCTTTAGGCGAATATATTTATGCTAATAACCCAAACCTGTCCTTAAGCTCAGCAAGTTTCGATGCTACACTTGATTATGGTAAAGCATATTTGAAGAATTATCACTTGCCAGGCGGACCACAGACCGCGGCACAATTAGGTTTTGAGTATCGCGATCCTGATTTCTGGTGGTTCGGGACCACATTCAATTATTTTTCGAATGCATTTATCGATATAAATCCGTTAACCCGAAC
>JAWWBH010000326.1:0-2602 GCA_033721075.1 Christiangramia sp. | reverse complement strand
TAATAGACTTTCGGGCTTTTAAGGTTCTTTAGAAGAAGAAAAAGACTGTTCCTGAAGTTAAAAAAGGTTTTTTGGGGATTCATGTTCTGCAAAGTCGCGCCGCCAACATGATAAATACGCGAATTACTTACATATTTGATCTTATGCCCCATGTTTTGAAGTCTCCAGCAAAGATCGATCTCTTCCTGATGAGCAAAGAAATCTTCATCCAGTCCCCCAACTTCATTGTAAGCCGATCTTCTTACCGCCAGGCAGGCACCACTCGCCCAGAAAATATACCGGTCGTCATTGTACTGCCCATGATCTTCTTCCATATGCTGAAAGACCCGTCCCCTGCAAAAGGGATATCCATACTTATCTATATAGCCGCCTGCCGCACCTGCATATTCAAAACGATCCTTCCTTTTATGATCCAGAATCTTGGGTTGGATCGCAGCAGTTCCGGGTTCTTTCTCAAATACTTCAACAATTGGTTCCAACCAGTTCTCGGTAACCTCCACATCGCTGTTCAGAAGGATATGGATATCCTCTTCCACAGATTTTAAAGCCAGGTTATAACCTCCGGCATAACCAGCATTCAGGGAGTTTTGAATTATTTTCACCTGTGGAAAACTGCTTTTTAGAAACTCAACAGAATCATCGGTTGAGGCATTATCAGCAACATAAATCGTCGCTTTTTCAGAATACTGAATTACCGATGGCAGGAATTGCTTCAACAATTCCTTTCCATTCCAGTTAAGTATGACAACGGCTACTTTCATGACCGGGAATATTCAGGAATATCTTTCAAAAAAATATAATTTTCATTCTCATAATCCATCTGGCAGAAATAATGCTCCAGTCCATTGGTTACCATTAGAAAATCGGCTTGCAAACTCAGGTTGTACCTGGCTATCTGGTCAAAAGTTTCCTGAGTGATCTTAACAGAAGGAGCCTTGCATTCTACAATTATCTGAATATTTCCGCTGGGTTCAAAGACCACAACATCATATCTTTTGGTAAGCCCTGCGACTTTAAGTTGTTTTTCTACGTTAATCAGACTTAATGGATAGTTCTTTTCAATTTGCAGGAATTTCACACAATGTTGCCTTACCCATTCCTCTGGGGTAAGGATCACAAATTTTTTCCTCAGATCATCAAAAACGGCTATTTTATTTTGATTATTTTTGAACCGAAACGAATATGGGGGAAAATTCAGTTTTTGCATGCTTCAAAAGTAATAAAGAATATTACAGGCCTGCAATTTACATTGTCAGTTTTCCTTTATTCAAAACCTCGCAGTGATCCATATGGATGAAGCAAGACAAATTGTAAACGAAATTCAAAAAGGAAATATCAAACCCATTTATTTCCTAATGGGCGAAGAGCCTTACTATATAGACAGGATATCCGATTTTATTGAAGAGAATATTCTCACCGAAGAAGAACGCGGCTTCAATCAAATGCTTATCTACGGAAGGGATACCAGTATTGAAGATATTGTGAGTAATGCCAAGCGCTATCCCATGATGGCAGAAAGGCAGGTAGTGATCGTAAAGGAAGCTCAGGATCTTTCAAGAACGATCGAGAAACTGGCAGATTATGCTGAAAACCCTCAGCCTACAACAGTTCTGGTGGTTTGTTATAAGTATAAAAAGATAGATAAGCGAAAAAAACTTCATAAGGCGATCACAAAGAATGGGCTTGTCTTTGAAGGGAAACGCCTATATGAGAACCAGGTTGGCGACTGGATCATAAAGGCCATGAAGGGCAGGGGCTATACTATTTCGCCGAAAGCAGCACAGATGCTGGTGGAATTCCTGGGTACCGATCTTGGAAAAATAGATAATGAACTTCAAAAATTGCAGCTCATCTGCACTAAGGGAACCACTATTAGTCCTGAGATCATAGAAGAGAATATAGGTATAAGCAAGGACTTCAATAATTTTGAATTGCGTAAGGCAATTGGAGAACGAGACACACTTAAGGCACATCGAATAGTTAATTATTTTGCCCAGAACCCCAAGGATAATCCTTTGGTGGTTACAATTTCATTGCTCTTTTCTTATTTTTCGCAGATTCTTCAATATCATGGTCTTACCGATAAATCCAAAGGCAGTGTTGCAAAACAATTGAAGGTGAATCCGTATTTTGTGAATGATTACACCGTGGCCGCCAGGAATTATCCGATGAAAAAGGTTAGCAAAGCTATTAGTCTGCTCCAGGAAACAGATGTAAAAAGCAAGGGTGTAGGAGCCGCAAATGTTTCACATGGGGATCTAATTAAAGAGCTCCTGGTTAAAATAATGAATTAAAGAATGAGCAAATTATCTTCCTGGATCGGGGCGGCGCGCCTAAGGACCTTACCCCTGTCTATTTCAGGTATCATTGTTGGAAGCAGTATCGCAGGTAGTGAAGGGCATTTTGATATTGCCATTTTTAGCCTTGCCCTTGGAACAACCTTAGGCCTGCAAATATTATCAAATTTTGCGAACGATTACGGCGATGGAGTCAAAGGAACCGATAATGATGAAAGAATAGGTCCGGCCCGGGCAATACAAAGCGGTCTGATCACTCAGAAAGATATGTTGATGGCTATTATAATCACGACGGTCACCACACT
>JAWWBH010000325.1:0-2609 GCA_033721075.1 Christiangramia sp. | reverse complement strand
TCCGGGATCAGAATTTTGTGTATTTGACGTGCCCGGGGTTGCAAAATTTGGTTTGTCTATCTGCTACGATATGTGGTTTCCTGAAACCGTGCGTACCCTAACAGTTATGGGAGCAGAGGTAATTCTGCATCCAACCATGACTGGAACCATAGACAGGGAAATTGAATTATCCATAGTCAGGGCCATGGCAGCGGTTAATCAATGTTACTTTTTTGACGTAAACGGATTGGAATCCGGTGGAAGCGGAAGATCTATAGTATGCGGGCCAGATGGACGTGTGATCTATCAGGCAGAAGGTAATGAAGAAATCTTTCCGCTGGAATTAAATATAGACAGAGTAAGAAGAAGCAGGGAGCTTGGAATACTTAGACTGGGCCAGCCCTTAAAAAGTTTCAGGGATCATATAGGCCAGTTTGGCATTTACCAGCATGGTGCACATTTACCATATCTTAATTCACTTGGGCCACTTATAAAACCTACCAAACTGGATACCCTCGCAAAATTAAAAATGCAGGAAAATGAATATGAGCCCCCTGAAAACCCAATGGGTTATAAAGGATTTAATGAACTATAAAAAGAAAAATAACTATGGGCGGAACAACATCAAAGAAAAAAAAGAAGGAAACCATCAAAGATTACATAAGCTGGTTTGAGATCCCGGCGATCAATTTCCAACAATCGGTTGATTTCTATAATCAGATTTTTGGGATTGAGATGGAAAAGAACTTTGATGATAATTATGCCATGGCTTTTTTTCCGGTTAAAAATGGAATAGGAGGAGCTATTGTAAAGGGGCCAGGTTCCACACCGAGTGATACAGGGCCGTTGTTATATCTCAATGCTGGTAATAACTTGGATAAAATCCTTGAACGGATTGAACCTGCAGGGGGAAGGATCGTAATGACCAAAACCCTTATCAATAAAGAGTCAGGCTATTTTGCGATTTTCATTGATTCTGAAGGAAATAAACTTGCCCTACATTCAAACAAATAATATTTATGCAAGAAAATAAATCGGATAGTTCATATCATTATAATGTTGCCCAACTTCGGCTGGAGTCCTGGAACACATTAAAAAATGTATCTAAGAAACTGGAAAATTGTAATCGTGGTTCTTCAGAAGAAAAAAAGCTTCAGAAGGATCTCAGGGATCTATTAAAAGAAATTGAAGTTATAGAGAGCTATTTCGCA
Organism: Christiangramia sp.; assembly: GCA_033721075.1. Classification (GTDB taxonomy): domain Bacteria; phylum Bacteroidota; class Bacteroidia; order Flavobacteriales; family Flavobacteriaceae; genus Christiangramia. The sequence goes on along the minus strand of JAWWBH010000325.1, from coordinate 1,419 downwards.
TTTCCGGGGATCTTACGTTTACGAGCCCTCAACGAGATGCTGGACAGGCAGGAGCATACAGCTCTGACTAATAAAATAGCTGAGATCACCAAACATCTTGTTAGCGACCGTTACAGGAGCAATCCTGATTTAATGGAAGATGATGATCAGGGTATGGAAACTTCAGAAAGAGGTGAACATCCTGAAGGAATTAAGAAGAACTATTTTGAAGTTTTATTTGTTGAGGATATTTCGTTTCATGAGGAATGTAATCTGCGGAACGACCTTAAAGATCTTAGGGGTTCTAACGAACAGTTCAATTACGGGATTGTGGTGCAACGATCTTTTGAAGATGCACTGATCGCTTTACACTTTAATTATAATATTCAGGCCGTGGTAGTGCGCTATGCGCCGCCTTATCATTCCAAGAAGTTAACTCCAACCTTAAAACCTTTTATTCAAAAAGTCTTAAACCTGGATCTTGCCTCGAAACCTTCATCTGAACTGGGACCGGTTCTGGGAGATCTTGTGAAAAAATTCAGGCCAGAACTCGATACTTATTATGTTACAGATACGGCTCTTGGAAAACTTAAGGATACAACCTTAAAAACTTTCAGGAGGATCTTTTATAGAACTGAAGATCTTCAGGAATTGCACCTGACTATCTTAAGAGGAATTTGCGAGCGCTATGAAACTCCGTTCTTTTCAGCTTTAAAAGAATACAGTAAAAAACCTACCGGTATATTTCATGCGATGCCTATCTCAAGGGGTAATTCGGTTTTTAAATCAAGATGGATCAATGATTTCGGTAATTTTTATGGAAGAAATATGTTCCTGGCCGAAACTTCTTCCACCACGGGCGGTCTGGATTCCTTGCTTCAGCCAACCGGATCTCTGAAGAAGGCACAGAAGATGGCCAGTGATGCCTATGGCTCGTTGAATACATTTTTTGTGACCAATGGAACTTCAACTGCAAACAAAATTGTTGTACAGGCCCTGGTAAAACCTGGTGATGTTATCCTGATCGACAGGGATTGCCATAAATCACATCACTACGGGCTGGTCCTTTCCGGAGCATATCCTGTTTATCTGGATTCCTATCCAATAGAAGAATATTCAATGTATGGAGCGGTACCACTGGAACAGATAAAGGAAAAGCTGCTTCGTTTGAAAAAGGAAGGAAGACTGGACCTGGTAAAAATGTTATTGCTAACTAACTGTACCTTTGATGGCCTTGTTTACAACGTTGAAAAAGTGATGCAGGAAATTCTGGCCATTAAGCCAGATATGGTCTTTTTATGGGATGAGGCATGGTTCGCTTTTGCAGGCTTCACCTACAATTATAAGCAACGTACAGGAATGTTCGTCGCCAAAAAGCTACATGAAAAATACAATAGCAGTGCTTATAGAGAAGAGTATGAAGAACATGTAAAGAACCTG
>JAWWBH010000324.1:0-2611 GCA_033721075.1 Christiangramia sp. | reverse complement strand
CCTATGGCAGCCGGGAGTGCAAATCCCATGGTGCCAAGTCCACCTGAAGTCACATTGCTTCTGGTCTTATTGAATTTACCATAGCGACAGGCTTTCATCTGGTGCTGACCAACGTCTGAAACGATCACCGCATCACCTTTTGAAAAATTATTGATCTCCTGGATAACCTCAGCCATATGTATATCTGGCTTCTTAATGTCAAGGTTCAGCCTTATTACCTTATCGTACTCTTCCTTATATAGCTCCTTGAACCTGTTATGCCACTCTGTATGCTTATTGGGTTTCAGTAATTCCAGTAAGGCCTTCAAGGTCTCTTTTACATCACCCAAAACCGGATAATCGGCTTTTACGTTCTTATTCACCTCGGCAGGATCTATTTCAAAATGTATCACTTTTGCCTGCTTGGCATAATGATCAAGATTACCGGTAACACGGTCATCAAACCGCATCCCAATCGCTATGAGAACATCGCACTCATTTGTAAGTATATTAGGTCCATAATTCCCGTGCATTCCTACCATACCAACATTCAAAGGATGATCTGTAGGAAGTGCAGAGAGCCCAAGAATGGTCCAGGCTGCAGGAATTCCGGCCTTCTCAACAACTTCTTTCAGAAGTTCTTCAGCTCCTCCAAGAATAACGCCCTGACCAAAAACTATCATGGGTTTTTTGGCATTATTTATCACCTCAACGGCTCTGTCTACCTCCAGGGAGTTAAGTTCTGGTACTGGTTTATAACTTCTAATACCTGAACATTTTTTATAGGAAAATTCCAAGGAAGCAAACTGCGCGTCTTTTGTAATATCAATCAGAACCGGCCCGGGTCTTCCCGAACGGGCTATATAAAATGCCTTGGCCATCACCTCGGGAATTTCCTCTGCTTTTGTGATCTGGTAATTCCATTTTGTGATTGGGGTGGAAATACCTACAATATCAGTTTCCTGGAAGGCATCGCTCCCCAGTAAATGAGATCCCACCTGACCGGTGATACAGACCATGGGAGTCGAATCTATCTGGGCATCTGCGATCCCAGTGACCAGATTGGTTGCTCCCGGGCCTGAAGTGGCCACGGCAACTCCTACTTTCCCACTCACGCGGGCATATCCCTGTGCGGCATGTGTCGCACCCTGTTCGTGCCTTGTGAGTACGTGGTGAATTTTACCCTGATATTTAAACAATTCATCATAAACCGGCATGATCGCTCCGCCAGGGTAACCATAGATGGTGTCCACACCTTCCTCAAGCAAACATTTGATCACCGCTTCAGCACCTGAAACAGTGGTAGTTTCCTTAGTGGTTACCTTTCCAAAACTTGCAGTTTTTACTTCTTCCATAATTCACCGTATTAAAATTCATCGGTCACACAGCCATTTGAGGCTGAAGAAACCGTTCTTGCGTATTTATATAGCACTCCGCCATCGGCTTTTAGCGCAGGTGCTTTCCAGTTCTTTCTTCTTTTTTCTATTTCTTCTGCTGAAATCTTCACATCGAGGGTATTTTCTTCAGCATTGATAACGATCTCATCGCCATCTTCCAGCAGACCTATCAGTCCACCTTCCTGAGCCTCAGGAGTAATATGTCCTACCACGAAACCGTGGGTACCTCCTGAAAATCTTCCATCAGTTATAAGAGCCACATCCTTGCCTAGTCCCGCTCCCATGATGGCAGAAGTAGGCTTAAGCATTTCAGGCATTCCAGGACCACCTTTAGGACCTTCATATCGAATCACCACCACATCACCCTTCTTTACTTTCCCGGCAGAGATCCCATCATTCGCTTCAAACTCACTGTTAAATACCTTTGCGGTACCTGTGAACTGAAGACCTTCTTTCCCTGTGATCTTGGCGACCGAACCTTCTTCGGCAAGATTCCCGAAGAGTATCCTTATATGCCCCGTTTTCTTAATAGGATGATCCAGATCATGGATCACATCCTGCCCATCTTCAAGATCTGGAACTTGGGCCAGGTTCTCAGCCAAGGTCTTTCCTGTTACAGTAAGGCAATCTCCATGCAACATGTCATTCTTCAACATGTATTTCAGAACCGCCGGGATCCCTCCTACACGATGCACATCTTCCATAGCATACTTACCGCTTGGTTTGAGATCGGCAAGGAATGGTGTACTGTCACATATCCTTTCAAAATCAGCCAGACCAAAATCTACTTTTGCCGCCCTGGCAATAGCAAGAAAATGTAAAACCGCGTTGGTAGATCCACCTAAAACGGTGAGTAATCTAATAGCGTTTTCCAGTGATTTACGGGTAACTATATCCCTTGGTTTTATATCTTTTTCCAGAAGAAGCTTTATCGCTTCACCTGCTTTTTTACTTTCCTCTTTTTTTTCAGGGCCCACTGCGGGATTGGAAGAATTATAAGGCAAACTCATTCCCAGTGCTTCTATTGCTGACGCCATAGTATTTGCCGTGTACATCCCACCACAGGCACCAGCACCAGGACAGGCTTTTTCTATCACCTGTTGATATTCTTCCTCCTGCATTTCCCCTGAAACCCTGGCTCCCCATGCTTCAAAAGCAGAGACCACATCCAGTTTCTTTCCATTATGGCATCCGGAAGCTATTGTCCCTCCATATACCAGGATGGAAGGCCTGTT
>JAWWBH010000323.1:0-2632 GCA_033721075.1 Christiangramia sp. | reverse complement strand
GTTTTTTCTCCCTTACCATCGCGCTGATCTCTTCACCGTTCACCAGCGAGTCTGAAATAGTTAAAATGGCCAGAGCATCCACCCCATATTTTGCCGCCAACGTGTAGATTGCGGCTGCTTCCATTTCTACACAAAGCACCCCGTGATCTGCCCATTTTTTATAGGAATCCTCCTCGTCTTCGTAAAATTTATCAGATGAAAGCACGTTCCCGGCCCTGAAGGCGATATCATGGCCCTTAGCGTAAGAAGCGGCCTTCATCAAAAGGTCAAAACTGGCCGTAGGGGCAAAATCTGCATTTGGGAAATAAGATTTATTAATCGCTGAATTCGTGGAGGCGCTCATGGCGATCACGATTTCCATCAACCTGATATCTGGTTGACAGGCACCCGCGCTGCCTACACGAATTAGTTTTTTTACATCATATTCTTTGATAAGCTCATTGCAGTAGATAAGGGTTGATGGGATTCCCATACCAGTTCCCTGCACCGAAACTTTTCTTCCTTTATAGCTACCGGTGTATCCCAGCATTCCCCTTATATTATTATAACAATAAGCATCTTTGAGAAATTTCTCAGCGATCCATTTTGCTCTTAAAGGATCGCCTGGCAAAAGAACAGATTCGGCAATCTCACCTTTTTTCGCTTCTATATGTAAACTCATTATATTTCTGAATTTTGGGTGATAATTTTAATTCCTGATGATGTCCCAATTCGGTCTACTCCCAGATCAATATATTCCCGTGCCGTTTTCGCATCCCGGATTCCCCCCGAGGCTTTAATCTTCATCTTATCTCCTACCACTTCTTTCATGATCCTTACATCCTCCAAACTTGCACCCCGGCTACCAAAGCCCGTTGAGGTCTTTACAAAATCAGCACCGGCATTTAGAGCAAGTTTACAAGCTATCCTAATCTCTTCTTCAGTCAGGTAACAGGTTTCAATTATTACCTTTACTATCTTATTAGCGGCTTCTTTTTTAATTGAAGCAATCTCGTCTTCCACTTCTGCCTCCTTTCCATCCTTTAAATAAGCAATATTGATGACCATGTCAAGTTCATCTGCACCATCAAGGACCGCCTGTCTGCTTTCCTCTATTTTTGCAGTTTTGGAAACTGCTCCAAGAGGAAAGCCTATAGTTACAGCAAGTTTAACAGGTGAGTCTTTTAGATATCCTTTTGCAATAACAGTATTGCAGCTGTTTACACAAACCGCATAAAAATTATGGTTTATCGCTTCCTCACAAAGTTTTTTTATATCGCCAGAAGTCGCATCGGCTTTGAGTAATGTATGATCTATAAAACTGTTCAGATCCATAAAAGATATTTTTAGTTGGATAAGTGTTTCTAAAATTAGGCTTTTTAATCTGCCTGATTAAAATTTGATTTTTAATCAGGACCACTATTCAAAAATAGCTCCTCAGGCCTCCATCAAAAATGATATATATCAGTCTCTTGTTAATTGGATGGATACTGTATTTCTTGCCTTTAAAGCAATAAAGGACAATTTTATCCTAAATATGACAACGGTCATATTTTCCCTAAGGCTTCCACAATACTTTTGAAGAGATTAATTAAATGTCAAAACACTATGAAATACTTTATTAAAAGCCTTTGGGCATTTAGCATTATGGCACTTATAAGTTGCGGAGGAAAAGAAGAGAAAAAAGAATCCGACGAGCTTCAGTTAGGAAATTATTCCAAAAAAGAAGAGCCTGCCAAACCTCCCACCTCTACTTCTTCAGAATCTATGATAGACATGGATAATAAGGGTATAGGACCGGTAAAAAATCTTGAATTACCTGCAGAAATAGATCAGGAAATGGCTGCTAAAGGGAAAGTCATCTTTGATTCAAAATGTCTTGCTTGTCATAAACCAGACAAAAAATTCATCGGCCCTGCTCCTAAAGGTGTGCTAGACAGAAGGTCTCCTGAATGGGTGATGAACATGATGCTCAATCCTGAAGAGATGATCATGAAAGATCCTATTGCTAAACAATTGCTGGTTGAACACAATGGTTCTCCTATGGCAAACCAGAATCTTACAGAAGAAGATGCAAGACAGATCCTGGAATATTTCAGGACACTTGATTAGGGATTAAAATTATAACCAACTAAATCCTAATAAATATGAAAGCAACAATCAAATTTTTTCTAATAACAATTCTCATAGTCGGTATTACCTCATGTAGAAATACCAACGAAGCGGAAGAAGAAGAAAACGTTTCTGTTTCCACAGAGCAAGCCAGCGCAGAAAGACAGGGTCAGGCCTTTGTTAAGGATGATGTATCTGAACCTACAGTTCTGGATATTGCCATACAATCTAAAGATCATAAGACGCTGGTAGCGGCAGTTCAGGCTGCAGAGCTGGAAAACGCCCTGGTAAATGCCGGCCCTTTAATGGTTTTTGCTCCTACTGATGAAGCATTTGCAGCTTTACCTGAAGGTACTGTGGAAGACCTTTTAAAGCCTGAGAATAAAGATAAGCTGGCTTTTATTCTAAAACATCATGTCACTCCTGGTAAGTATGATAAGGAGTTTCTCAAGAAATTCAAAAAACTAGGTCAGGCTAGTGACCTTAGTATTCCGGTAGAGGTAAAAGGAGAAGATGTGTATGTAGGGGGCGCCAAAATCGT
>JAWWBH010000322.1:0-2646 GCA_033721075.1 Christiangramia sp. | reverse complement strand
CCATTGGCAGAATTTGCAATTTCCTGCAATGTTCCAGGATTCAATTTGGTAATAACGGTTTCACCCTGATTATCCTTTTTATAATTCTGAATAACACCATTTCTTTTAATAGGAATTGGCCCTCCCTTTTCAGTCCCTACTCCTATGGTAAATATCCTGATTCCCATTTCGGCAGCCTGGTTAGCGATATCCTCCACATTGCCCTCATGATCTTCTCCATCACTAATAATGAAAAGTACACGATTTGTTTGCTGTTCATCGTCATAATAGGTCGTGGCAAGCTCAATGGCATCACTTATGGCAGTACCCTGAGAAGAGATCATATCTGTATTTAGTGCCTGCAGGAACATTCTTGCCGCAGAATAGTCAGTAGTTATTGGCAACTGCGGGAAAGCTCCTCCTGCGTAGGCTATAATGCCTACCCTGTCACTTCCAAGGGTATTCAGGATCTGACTTACCAGTTGCTTGGATTTTTCGAGTCTGCTGGGCGCGATATCTTCAGCATCCATACTTTTCGATACATCTATTGCAAAAACAATATCTACGCCTTCTCTTTTTACCGTTTCCAGCTTGGTTCCCATCTTTGGATTCACCAAAGCGATCACAAGGCTGGTAATCCCTAAAAGTATAAGTATGAGTTTTATTAGCGGTTTTGAACGGGACCGGTTAGGAGCAAGGAATTTCATCAAAGAAGAATCGGCGAATTTCTTACGTGTCCTGTTCTGCCAGAAAATAAGAAACAGGAAGAACAGAATGATCACCGGGATCGCCAGCAATAACCAAAACCATATTTTTTCTTCCAGTACAAACATCTTAAATAAAACTTCTGAATAATGTGAGCCTTAATAATACTTCGAACAGTAGCAGTCCTCCCGCCAAAAGCACTAAAGGTCGGTATTTCTCGTCATAGTTATAATAACGGAATTCCTCTATTTCGGTTTTTTCTAGGGAGTCGATCTCGGCATAGATCTCCTGCAGTTTTTCATTATCTGTAGCCCTGAAATATTTTCCTCCGGTGGAGGATGCGATCTCCTTAAGCAGATCCTCATCGATCTCCACCTGTACATTCCCGAACTGGAATCTTCCGTTAGGCCGTATTGCAATTGGAGACAAGGCCATGCCGTTGCTTCCAACACCTATCGTATATACCTTGATGCCAAATTCAACCGCCAGTTCACTGGCCGTATTAGGATCTATAAATCCTGAATTATTAACACCATCGGTAAGAAGTATGATCACCTTACTTTCAGCCTCACTGTCTTTTAACCGGTTCACCGCGGTGGCCAGGCCAGAGCCTATGGCTGTTCCGTTTTCCAAAATATTATTATACTCGATATCTTCCAAGGCGTCCAGCACAATGGCTTTGTCACTCGTAATTGGTGTTTTTGTAAAGCTTTCGCCAGCATAGACCACAAGGCCTATACGATCTCCTGGGCGGTCTTTGATAAATTCTTCGGCAACCGCTTTTAAGGCATCCAGACGGTTCGGCTGCAGGTCGCGGGCCAGCATACTGGCCGAAACATCTATTGCCATAACGATATCAATCCCCTGGGTGCTGCTGGTCTGGGTAGAAACATCCACGGTTCTCGGTCTTGCCAGCGCCATAATTATCAATGAAAGTACCAGCAGTCTTAGAAAGAATAGTACAGGTCTAAGCTTAGCAAGCAGGCCAGATTTCACTTTAAAACCTTGGGTTGAAGATATTTTTAATTCAGGCGTTTGCTTATTTCGCTTCCAGATATACCAGGCTATTGCCAGGGGAAGCAATAAAAACAGCCAGAAGAATTCCGGGTTTTCAAATGTGAAATTTGCAAACATTATTCGTTCAAATTAGTTATTTCTACAGAGTTTATGATACGCTCAGAGATCTCTTTAGCATACTGATCATTTTCATTGAAAATGACCATGATCTGTTCAAAGCCTCCATTCTCGGCAAAATTCAGGATCACATATTCATTCGGAATCGATTCTTCGGTAATAGGGTTCACAGCCTCCAGGGTTCCAAAGACCTTCAGTCCCTTTGCTCCATTAAGAGTTGTAAATTCCTCCTGTTTCATTATAATATTCCTTGCACCCTGATTTTCCAGATTGGTGTAAATTCCATCTACTGCCTTCTCAAGATCAAAATTCACTTCTCCCTTGAACTTTATCGTACTTAAAGTGGTATAAAAATTACTCAACAGGCTTCCGTAGATAAAGGTTTCATTGCCAACCATCATCTGCTTTACCTCCTGGGGCATTTCAATTTCGCCACGCACCAGAACTTCCGGAGTGGTTACAGAGACGGGGGGATTCCCATATTCACTCCTGATCCATTCACCTTCCAGCAATTCCTTGGTTGGATGTCCCAGGTAAGTATCTTTTACATAGGTATATCCTTTAGTGGCGATAAGCGCGGTAACGCCAATAATTATAATTGCCACACCTACAAGTACTCCCAGAATTATGCGACGCTTCTTTCTCTTCCTGGCCTGCTCCTCAAGAAAAGCTTCATCCTGAAGCAATTCTTCCTCTGTTGGTTCAGGAACCGATGCCCTGAGGTCATCTATAATATGCTGGGTTCTGGAACGGTCTTCCTTAGCCGTGATCACATCCGGTTTGGAACGGGCAAATTTTGCAAGGTCGGCACGTTCAAGAATTCGTTTG
>JAWWBH010000321.1:0-2661 GCA_033721075.1 Christiangramia sp. | reverse complement strand
AGCCATAACCCCGGCCATTTTCTGATAGAACATAGGCAATGCGGACGCCACCTGGGCTCCTTCTCCCATACCGGCAGTGTATACCAGGGCAGGATCTATAGGAAAAGCACTAAAGATGGAGTTCATCATTGAAGTAGCCGTTTTTATGATACTGTCTATAGGTTCAGACTTAAGGTTGATATTTGCCGAAGCGACCAGGTATTGTTGTTCTTCGGCTGCTCTCCGGAAAAGGTTAGCCGTGGTAGATCCCCGTCCTTTAGGATCGAACACGAATACTACCGGCCATTTCCTATCTACAGAATAATTAGTTGGAGCATAAAATGCATATGTTTTATTGCTTGTCCCGGGAATAGGCAGGGAATCGGTTACTCCGCCCTTAACAATCCTGAACTCCTGAGCACGTACATTACACAAAGTAAGCACGGCTATAATTACTAATAGTAGTTGTTTCATAATAAAAGAATGAGTTTAAATATAATGAATTGCATCATTAATTATTCCATAAAAAAACCCGCAAGTAGCAACTGGCGGGTTTTATCCTTCTAAATGATTTTTAATTTACTCACTCTTTACAGGCTGATATTTCACCTTTGGCTTATCTGGAAAAAACAATTTGGCCATGAGGGAAACGATCACCAGATCTGCAAAAATCAGGAACATCACTCTAACCACTTCAATTCCGGAAAATGATAACCCGGTAAATCCTATCAATCCTGTAATTAATGCAAGTGCTAAAAATAACATCGTCTTCTTTTTCATAACTTGATTTTTACTTTCTATTCTTAAGCAAATCTAACTACGATTTAGACGACTATATCATAAAGGAATTACAATTTAAATTGATTTAACTAAAATAAAACGAGCTGGTAACCGGGTGTTAATATTCGGGCTGAAATCTGCTTAATTTAACAAAGCATTTGCTATTGTCACAGGGCTTGTTTTTAATTATTTTAAGTATTTAAGCAACCTGCTAAAAATTCAGTCTTTGCCGTATTGGGGCATCCTCGATTACATTTGACAAAATAATATGGGTCCTGGTTTCACCATAAGTGATTAGCTGATCGATAAGTTTCTCGAGGTGAACCTGGTCGTGGAGCACAACCTCCATGATTATATTTTCATTACCGGTTATACGATAACAGTTAATGACCTCTTTGAAAGTTTTTACGGTTTCCAGAAAAGCCTTCAGTCTCCCGGTAAACGCCCTTAATGTAATAATAGCTCTTAGCTGGTAACCAGATTTTTGATGAGATAGATGTGTTCTGTAGGACTGGATAATACCGGCATCTTCCATTTTCTTTACACGTTCTGCAACGGCAGGAGAAGTAAGCCCTACTTTTCTGCCAATTTCAGAGAAGGAGATCCTGGCGTTTTTTTGTAATTCGTCCAGAATAGCCCAGCTTAAATCATCTATATGCATTTTTAAAGTTTTAAATATAAATTTCCTTTAAATTTAAAGAAAAATATTTTATATGCCTTCATTTTAAAATTCATGTGATTAAAATGAGTAGTAATTTAGAGTAAAAATTGGGTATGAAATATTTCTCCGGAAATCATGAAGATCGTCGTTCAGCTTTATATGCAAAAGCCCAGGAGATCATGCGTATTTCCCGAAGGATCTCCGATTATCTTGTCCCCGATCTTGCAATTCTGAACGATACAGGAAATGAGGATAAGAACGTTTACTTTACCGGTGATATCGTGCGGCATTCCAATTCTCTGGTAACCAACATAAGCAAGGCTGAAACCGAATATTTTCAGGACAGTCGAATGAAGTATGTTGCAAGTGTAAGCATGTTAACCGAGAGATTATATAAAATCTGCGAGAGGCTGGAATATACAAATAGCAACGGCAGGGATTTTTTAAAGATCCTAAGACATGAACTTCATAAGTTCAGGAAATTGCAAAGGATCTGGAAACTTAGTCTTTAGTTAAAGTACTAAACACAAAATATATTTACAGGTCCCTCTTACCAGGAATCATTCCTGCCGGGAATTGAATTCTCTGCAGGTACAATCAGTTCTTCACCTGTCAATTGCCATCGAGAATTCATCATGAAATCTCCTAAATTGGAGATAAAATACCCTCTCAGTTATATTGCGATTCTTAATTTCAAGAAATGCATTCTGGTACTATATTATATTCTCCTTAATCCCAAAAAAGTGAAAGGATTTTGAAAAATAAATAAACTTATAGCTTAGCACCTGCCCTGGCTAAGGAAAGACTCTTCTGTAAAATACACCCATCACATTTTCGAATGCTGAAACTTCCCTATAATTATACGGACCGCATGAAGCAATTTTCACTATAAAAATTGGATTTCAGATAAGCTTGTGAGTAGCCGTGAAAAGAAAAACCTCACAGGTCTGTGAGACCTGTGAGGTTTATTACTGTTATAAAGATCCCGATATCGCTTCACTCATCGGGATAGGCAGCCTGCACGCCTTTTCATTCATTTCATTCTGAAAAGCCGGCGACCTGCTTACATATTTCTTCTGTACTGCCCGCCGACTTCGAATAAGGCGTGTGTGATCTGGCCAAGAGAACATACTTTGGTAGCTTCCATCAGTTCTTCAAAAAGGTTTTCATTATGAATAGCCGCTTTCTGAATTCTGCTTAAAGCATCCTCAGCCTTGCTTTCCTTGGCCTGATGCAGGGTT
>JAWWBH010000320.1:0-2726 GCA_033721075.1 Christiangramia sp. | reverse complement strand
GATGGCCTACAGCAGCGATTTCGGCTGTATTCTTAATGACTCCGTTTTCAGGATTCATCAAATATTCGTTAATAACCTTGAGAGCAACCGCATGATCATCGGCTTCAATTATTTCTGATACCGAATTATCTTTGGTCTTATAGTGTAGCCTTGGTTCTTCCAGGCCTATTCTCTCTACCATTCCCGAAGCCATAACTTCTTCGGAAGGCATTTGTATAAGTTGAAATTTTAAAGAAGAACTTCCTGAATTTATGATCAATATATTTTTCATAATACTTTAAATTCCTTGTGCCTGAATGGCTGTTAAAATTACCGTGTTATAAATATCAGCCACAGTACATCCACGGCTTAGATCATTTACCGGTTTATTCAAGCCCTGAAGCATTGGCCCTATCGCTAAAGCTCCTGTTTCCCTTTGCACAGCTTTGTAGGTATTATTTCCGGTATTCAGATCTGGAAAAATCAATACATTGGCCTGTCCTGCAACTTCTGAACCTGGTAACTTACTTTTTCCAACACTAATATCCACTGCCGCGTCATACTGAATAGGACCTTCCACCTTAAGATCTGGTCTGCGTTGCTTAACAATGGCAGTAGCTTCCCTCACTCTGTCCACATCTTCTCCTTTTCCTGAAGTTCCTGAGGAATAGGAAAGCATGGCTATTTTTGGCTCAATGCCAAAGGCCGCTGCACTTTCAGCGGAAGAGATGGTTATTTCTGCCAATTCTTCGGCAGTAGGATTGGGATTGATCGCGCAATCGCCAAATACAGACACCCTGTCTTCCAGACACATGAAAAATACAGAAGAAACCACTGAAACCTTTGGTTTGGTTTTTATAAACTGAAGTGCAGGTAATATGGTATGCTGCGTGGTATGGGCAGCTCCTGAAACCATTCCATCGGCATGACCTTTATAAATCATCATAGTCCCAAAATAAGATACATCGCTCATTCTGTCCTTCGCCATATCCATATTCACACCTTTATGCTTTCTCAGTTCATAAAAGGTTTCAGCATATTCCTGGAAATGGGAGGATTTTACCGGATCTATAATATTTACTTTTGAAAATTCAAGATCCAACTGGATTTTAGCTACGGTCTTTTTAATTACATCAACATCGCCCAGTAAAGTTAATTCCACAAGATCCATATCAATAAGCCGTTTTGCAGCCGTAAGGATACGCTCATCGGTTCCTTCCGGTAATACGATATGTTTCTTGCTTTTTCTGGCACGTTGTACCACACCATACTGGAACATTCTTGGGGTTATTCCCTGTGGTTCATAATCGGTAAGTTTTTCCACCAGGGAATCAAAGGACACATAGCGTTCAAAAGTACTTATGGTTGTTTGTATCTTCTGAATACTATCAGCATAAATATTCGATTTTATAGCCCCTACTTTATTGGTTACATTAAAGGTCCCATCCTGAACGGAAATTATCGGCACAATATCAGACAGGCCTTCGATCAACTTTAAAATTGATTCTTCTGGTGTTAAACCACCGGTTAAAATAATTCCAGAAATCCTGGGATAATTACTCGAAATATTCGCCTGCAAGGCACCCAGAATGATATCTGCCCGGTCTCCAGGGGTAATCACTAAACTTTCATTCTTAAGTGTGGTAAGATAGTTACGTAACTGCATTGCTCCTACTCCAAAACTCCCACTCTGATTATCCAGAAAATCATGGCCGAAGAGGACCTTACCATCAAGGGCTTTTACTATTTCCTTTAAAGTGGGGTTATTAAGGGTATCAATTAATGGAATAGCAAATACACCCACCTCTTCAGGCAGAATACCCCGCATATTATTTTTGGCAGGTTCCAGGTTTAATTCCTGAATTTTATTGCTAACCATAGCAATAACCTGAACCTCTTTATTCTTAAAAGCCTGAAAGGCCAATTGCTGACTTCCCAATAATTCTTCCCAGGTCTTATTTTGACCGCTAACCACAATAATAACCGGGATTCCAAGGTTTTTTGCAATTACTGTATTAACGTCAAACTCAAAAACATTGCCTTCGCCGGAAAAGTCACTTCCCTCTACAAGGATAAAATCAAACTCCTCTTCGAGCCTTTTATACTTGGAAATGATGGTATCTATAATTTCTCCAGATTTCCCTTCATTTCTTTTATGTATAACTTCACTACGAGTAAATGCAAATGTATCCTCGTAAGGAATATTTAATTTGAAATAGCTTAAAACAGTGTCTATATGATTATCCTTTTCGCCTTCTGAAGTATCATTTATAATAGGCCTGAAATACCCTACTTTCATCATCTTACCCAGCAAAGTACGCATAAGTCCCAGGCTAATCATTGATTTGCCACTATGAGATTCCAGAGTGGCAATATAAATTCCCTTGTTCATAGTAATTAAATTGTACGGCAAAAATAAGACTAAATAAAAACGAAGGTTTTAAGTATTCCTTAAAAGATGCTAAAGAATGACATGAATCATATATTTCAAAAGGCTTTGGAAGAAGAAGATTCATTTTGAAAATAAAATGATATTTGGTGGAGATCGAATAGTATGATTACCCGGGCTAAACTTCAAATTATTCCATAAAAAAACCCCTTCAGATTCTCTGAAGGGGTTTTCAAGAAGAAGGCGGCGACCTACTCTCCCACAATGATAGCAGTACCATCGGCGCTAACGGGCTTAACTTCTCTGTTCGGAATGGGAAGAGGTGAGCCCCGTTGCTATAGCCACCTTAAATTTTAAG
>JAWWBH010000319.1:0-2754 GCA_033721075.1 Christiangramia sp. | reverse complement strand
TACTTGGTCCCAACTACAACCTGGTTCCCGGTGAGCCCTTTATTAAATATCTGGCTCAGGACTTTGATCTTATGCCGCCTTTAAGCGCTGCAGAGAACGTTGGGAAACATCTAAGCAATTTCTACCCAATAAAGAAGAAAAGACGCATCAGAGAGCTGCTGGAAGTGGTTGAAATGGAAGAGGAGGCTGATAAGAAAGCTAAATTCCTGAGTGGTGGTCAGCAACAGCGAATAGCACTGGCAAGGGCGCTGGCCGATGAACCTGAAATATTATTGCTCGATGAGCCTTTTAGTCATATTGATCATTTCAGGAAAAACAATCTGCGAAGAAGATTATTTTCATATCTCAAAGAACATAACATTACCTGCCTTGTCGCAACTCACGATAGTACTGATGCACTTTCTTTTGCTGACAGAACCTTTGTGATCAAGAACGGTGGTATATATGCAGAAGGCACACCTCAGGAACTTTATCAAACACCACCCAATAGGTATGTGGCATCTCTTTTCGGAGATGTGAATCAAATTATGCTTAAAAATCTTAGGAAGGGTGTTTCCAGTAGAAAACGTGTGGTCCTGTATCCTCATGAAATAGAGATAGTCAAAAAATCTGAAATCGAAGCTGTGGTTAAAAATAGCTTTTTTAAAGGAGAAAGCTTTTTGATCGAGGCCAGCCTTAATAGTGATCATATTCTGATAGATCATCACAGAGAGCTCGAACCCGGGACAAAAATAAAATTAAAAGTATCTGAAGATCTTATCGAAAAACGGCTCAGTTAACAGCAGTGATCCTGATCATCCTGCCATGGATTTCAAAATACTCTCCAGCTATTTTACCGAGTAATTTTTGCGAAACAGGAGCCTGGATTCCCACCGCATAGAATTTTTTATTCCCTGCTAAAATTTCTCCGGCAGGAATCGAAATAAAATAACTGGCTGTTTCTGTATTTACAATACTCCCAAGGACGATTCTTCCGTTATTTTTATGATCTTCTACCCTGTTAAGCACCTTTCCCAGTTTCTCGTATTCATTAAGCTGATTACTTAGCTTGTTCCACTCGATATTGATCATTTCACGACCGGTCTCATATTTGTCCCCGGCACTGCTTTTTGATTCGTTTTCCAGATCTTCTTTCAGGCCGTCCATGGCTTTCAGGACCACATCTGTTTTCTTCTGAAGAAAATTCCGGCAGGCTTTTATTAAGTCTGAACGATCTGTTTTCATATTATTCGAGGCTGAATCGGCCATAATTCTGCATCTGGTTTACGATCCAGTTCTTTCTTCTCTGAATAAAACTGGAAGCAGGATTAGCCCTGTATTCTCTCGGATTCGGAAGCACGGCAGCTATGGCCGCAGATTCATAGGCTGAAAGATCGATAGCGTTCTTGCCAAACCAGTGCCTGGCCGCTGCCTGGGCACCATACACTCCTTTCCCCATTTCTATACTGTTCAGATAGACCTCCAGGATCCTTTCCTTGCTCCAGAGCATCTCTATGAGAAACGTGAAATACGCTTCCATTCCTTTTCTAAACCAGGTTCTGCCCGGCCATAAAAAGACATTCTTGGCGGTTTGTTGTGAAATAGTAGAGGCTCCGCGTATCTTTCTTCCCGAACGGTTATCTTCCATCGCCTCCTGAATAGCCTCAAAATCAAAACCCTTGTGGTTTACAAAATTCTGATCCTCGCTGGTGATCACTGCCAGTTGCAGGTGCCTGGAAATATCATCAATCGGGACCCAGTCATGATGAAATTCTTCCTGGGGGTTTTCAAAATAGCGAATCGCCATAAGTGGGGTATAGGGCACTGGCAACCATTTGTACACCATTACTATGAAAATACTGAAAATGAACAGTCCCAGAAGGATCTTGAATATAAACCTGAAAATTCTTTTTATCATGATTGTAATGCTAGATCTGCGATTTCTCTTCCTACAAGGCTACCAATGGCAACGCCCATGCCGCCCAGTCTCACCCCGCAGTATAGATTTTTGGAAATCTCTTTGATTATTGGTTTTTTTTGAGTTCCCACTCCCATTATTCCGCTCCAGGATTGTTCAATCTCGAATTCGGTATCTGGCAGGATGCTGGTCTTTAGAAGATGTTTTAATTTGTTCTGAATGATATCGGTTAGGCCCGTTTGATCGGTCTCCTCGGTTTTAAAATCCAGATTCCTTCCTCCTCCAAACAAGACTCTGTTGCCAACATTCCTGAAATAATAATATCCCTTATCCAAATGAAAAGTTCCCTCGAAGGGAGGGTTTTTCAGAGGTTTCGTAATAAGCACCTGGGCCCTGGCCGGTTTCACTTCATCAATACCGAGCCTGGAGGCAAATCCGTTTGTGGTTATAATAGCTTTTTGGGAGTACAGCTCGAACTTGTTCGTTTTGATCTTTATGATGTCTTCTTCATTTGTTAGGCCTTCAACCATTACATTATTCAGGATACGGATTCCAAGAGCCTGTACCTTTCTCAATAGAGCACTCATCATCTTGCCGGTATCGATCTGGCCTTCAAATTTGCTGTATATGAGTTTTGGCTGAATATTCCTGAAACCGAATTTATTATCTTCCATACTGAAAACCTCATCATGAAAAACAGAGTTCAACATCTCATTTACTTCGGGCATTTTCTGAATGCATTCTGAATAAAGCTCTTCATCTTCAGGAACAAAAAGCTCATATCCTCCATAAGTGCGATAATCTATCTCCTTATCTCCCAGATTCTCCCGAAGCAATTCCAGTCCATGTACCCGTTT
>JAWWBH010000318.1:0-2756 GCA_033721075.1 Christiangramia sp. | reverse complement strand
GGTTATCGAAGCGAAGAGGATAATGTTCAACACCTTGAAAAAGTAAGAAAAAGTAAATCAGAATTATATACCATTTTATAATAACAAAAATTGAAAACTATGAAAAACAGATTTTTAAAAGGCGGAATCGCCTCAGTAATTGTTCTAACAACTTTAGCGTTCACGAACACCAAGAAAGAAGTAGATGTTGAATCCAGTGAGGTAACCTGGACAGGTGAAAAAGTAACAGGTTCGCACCATGGAACCATCCAGCTGGAAAGTGGATATTTGATGATGGAAGATGAAAAGATCGTAGGTGGTGAATTTGTAATGGACATGAGTACCATTACCGTTACAGACCTTTCCGGTGAAAATAAAGGCAAACTGGAAGGTCACCTGAAGTCTGACGACTTCTTCGGTGTGGAAAATCACCCTACCGCCAAATTAGTGATCACAAGTGCTGCTTCAAAAGGAAACGGAGTTTATGGAATTGTGGGAGATCTTACGATTAAGAATGAGACACACCCTATTACCTTCGATCTTAAAATGAAGGAAGAATCGGCTTCAACTCAATTAACCATCGATCGTTCTAAATACAATGTGCGATATGGTTCAGGAAGCTTTTTCGACAACTTAGGTGACAAGACCATATATGACAATTTCGAATTGGACGTAAACCTGAAATTCTAAAAATAAATCTCCCGGAAAATCATTTCCGGGATTTTTATTTAAAAAATGTTTGTTTAGAAAAATTTCGTTTCTATATTTGAAGCAATGTTTACAATGAAAGGACATAACTGGTGGTGGATAAACTTACGTCGAAATTCGTGAGCTAATACGCCATACATTTATATAAAATATAAGGCTTGTCTCACGACAAGCCTTTTTTTATTTCAAAAAAACAACATTCAATGTTCGAATTAAATACAAAATACAAGAAGATTCTGGCCGATACCATAACTCCGGTAAGTATCTACCTGAAGCTAAGGGACAGGTACCCAAACAGCCTCCTACTTGAAAGTAGTGACTATCATGCCAGTGACAATAGTTTCTCCTATATCTGTTGCAATCCTATCGCTTCCTTTAAACTTGAAAATGAAAAGATAACCGAAACTTTTCCGGATGGAAGTAATCGAATTACACAACTTGAGGATTCGGTTTCGGTTCCTGATGCGATTCAGAAATTCTCTAAGCAATTCAAAGCCGATTCTTCAGATTTCAAGTTCATCAATAATGGTATTTTTGGTTATATCGCCTATGATTCGGTTAGGTATTTTGAGGATGTGGAAGTTAAACGAAAGGAAAAGGATCTACAGATCCCTGATATTTATTATGCGGTTTACCAGAATATAATTGCCATAAATCACTTCAAGAACGAAGCTTATATTTTTGATCACAGCTATAAATCTGAAAATAAATTAGGCGAAATAGAACAATTATTGAAGGTGAAGAATTTCGCCTCTTATAATTTCACAAGGTCAGAAGAACCCGAATCAAACCTTACAGATGACGAATATAAAGCTGTTGTAGAAGCTGCTAAAGGTCATTGCCATAGGGGTGACGTATTTCAGCTGGTACTTTCAAGGCGGTTCTCTCAAAAATTCAAGGGAGATGAATTCAACGTGTATCGGGCATTACGGAATGTAAACCCCTCCCCCTACCTGTTCTATTTCGACTATGGAAACTTTAAGATCTTTGGAAGCTCTCCAGAAGCCCAATTAGTTGTTAATAAAGGAAGAGCCGAAATTCATCCTATTGCCGGAACCTTTAAAAGAACCGGAAACGACGAAAAAGATGCCGAGATAGCCAAAGAACTGGCAGCCGATCAAAAGGAGAATTCCGAGCATGTGATGCTGGTAGACCTTGCCCGTAATGACCTGAGCCGGAACGGAAGTGACGTAAAGGTGGAAACCTACCGGGAAATACAGTTCTTTTCGCACGTAATCCACCTGGTAAGCAAGGTG
Source organism: Christiangramia sp. (assembly GCA_033721075.1). Lineage (GTDB taxonomy): Bacteria > Bacteroidota > Bacteroidia > Flavobacteriales > Flavobacteriaceae > Christiangramia. The sequence continues at coordinate 813 of JAWWBH010000318.1, read as the reverse complement.
ACGGGGAAAAAAGATCCGAATGTTCCCACACCGCAGATAGTTGCCGATACATTCCCGGCCGGAACTTTAAGTGGAGCACCAAAACCTATGGCTTTAAAGCTTATCGAAAAATTTGAGAACGTGAACCGAAGCGCTTATGGTGGAGCTATAGGATTTATGGATTTTGACGGGAATTTCAATCACGCGATCATCATAAGATCCTTTGTTAGTAAAAATCATGAACTGCATTACCAGGCCGGAGCGGGAATAGTTTCTGAATCAAAACCCGAAAACGAATTACAGGAAGTTTATAATAAGTTAGGCGCTTTGACCAAAGCCCTTGAAATTGCTGAAGAAATATAGGTCTCCCTAAACCCCTCTAAAGAAGGGCATTGAAGAGTAGATTAAAAAGAATAAAATGAATAAAGATCAAACCATAAAAGGAAAGAAAATTCTGGTAATAGATAATTACGATTCTTTCGTGTACAATCTGGTCCATTACCTGGAGGAACTTGATTGCCATGTGGTAGTAAAAAGGAACGATCAGCTGGATATTGAGGAGGCTGAAGATTATGATAAGATATTATTATCTCCCGGGCCCGGGATCCCTGATGAAGCCGGTCTCCTCAAACCGATTATTGAAAAATATGCTGCTACTAAAAGCATTCTGGGAGTCTGCCTTGGAATGCAGGCGATTGGCGAAGTATTCGGTGGAACTCTAAATAATCTTGATGATGTTTATCACGGGGTAGCCACTAAGATTGAGCTTTTTGTGGACGATGAATATATATTTGAAGGCCTCGACAAGGAGCTGCAAGTGGGGCGATATCACTC
>JAWWBH010000317.1:0-2764 GCA_033721075.1 Christiangramia sp. | reverse complement strand
ATCAGGAAATTCAACGAAGAGAATAATGAAGAGGCCGGGGAGCATTTTACTCCGCGTGAAGTGATCGAGTTGATGACGCACCTGGTATTCGAGCCTATTAAAGATAAACTGCCTCCGGTAATGACCATCTACGATCCTGCCTGCGGGAGTGGAGGGATGCTTGCCGGGAATCCTAATAAATAAAAAACCATAATATGCCAGTCAACAACGGGATGATAGTATTCTGCAAGCATTGGCTTAAGGTGGCTTCCTGGTATAAGAACTGGCCAGGCTTGAATATCCTGAGGGTGTTTTAATCGAAAATAACGACTGGGACTATGATTTGCTAATAGACCAAACCAAGGAATTACTGGAGGGGGAGATCGTAAGTGATTTTTGAGGCTGCTTTTAGATGTGAGAATCTGTTTATCAGGACCGATATCCTGGTTAAGAAAGGAAATAATATAAAGCGGATAGAAGTAAAAGCCAAATCCTGTTAGCTGGTATACTTACAAAAATGTAATGAATCGCTGTATTTTTTATAATACCTGAATTTCCCCTATACATTCATTACGAAATCAAAAAATCTTTCCTTGTTAGAGTAATTTTTCTTTTACTACGTATAATAAACTAAGTATTATTACATATATTTGTTTAGTAAATACGTAGTTATGGAAAAGATAATTGTAGTTGGTAATGGAATGGTGGGATATAAATTCTGTGAGAAACTCATTGCCTCACCGCGAAGAAAGGACTTTGAACTCCTTGTGTTTGGTGAGGAACCACGCTCGGCTTATGATCGTGTTCACCTTAGTGAGTATTTTTCCAGGGAACAGCCAGATGAACTATTAATGGCCCCATTATCCTGGTATCATGATAATGATATCGAATTACGTACTTCAGAACTGATCAAAGAGATAAGACCTGAACAAAAAGAGGTCATCACCTATAAAGATGAGGTATATAATTATGATCGGCTTGTATTAGCCACAGGTTCCTACCCTTTTGTACCGCCGATCAATGGAACAGATAAGCCCGGCGTCTTTGTTTATCGTACCATTGAAGATCTTGACGCGATGCGGCATTATGCTTCCAGGTTAAAAAGGGAAGGAAAGACCCGGGCGGCTGTTCTGGGTGGAGGGCTCCTTGGCCTGGAGGCGGCAAATGCCGCCAGGGAACTGGGAATGCAAACAGATGTGGTGGAATTTGCTCCTCGTTTAATGCCAAGACAATTGGATGAGTCTGCCAGTAAAATGCTGGAATCCAAGATCAAAAGTCTGGGAATCAATGTTCACCTTAATAAAGCCACTTCAGTAATTACAGGAGAGGAAGGCGTTGAAAGTCTGGAATTTTCTGACGGCACTTCACTTAAGACTGACATGCTAATTATTTCTGCCGGAATCAGACCCCGGGATGAGCTTGCGGTAAATGCCGGTTTGAAGACCGGGGAACGCGGAGGGGTGTGGGTCAATAATAAAATGCAGACTTCAAATAAAGATATTTATGCCATAGGTGAAGTCGCCTTTTATAATGGAGGGCTATATGGCCTTGTTGCACCGGGTTATAATATGGCCGAAGTGGCCATGGAACAGATCACCGGTGGCGATAAAATAATGATCGAGACCATCGATATGTCTACACAATTAAAACTGATCGGGACCGAGGTGGCCAGTTTTGGTGATCCATTTATCGATAATGACGAGGTCGCCACCATTGTCTATGAAAATAAACGTTCGGGAATATATAAGCGTATTAATGTGTCCAGGGAGGGAGAAAAACTTCTGGGAGGCATCCTTATAGGTGACTCTTCAGATTATAATAATCTTTTTCAGCTCTACATCAATGCGATGAAATTGCCCGAAAATCCCGAAGACCTTATTATTCCCTCCAAAGACGGAAAAGAAAGTGCCATGGGAAGCGCCATGGATTATCCTGATACGGCGCAGATATGTTCCTGTGAAAGTGTTACTAAAGGAGCAATTTGTTGCTCTGTGGAGAGTGGAGACTGTGAAAACCTGGGAGATGTTATAAAGACAACAAAAGCAGCAACGGGATGCGGTGGATGTAAACCCATGGTAGCCGACCTTGTAAAGGCTACTCTGAAATCCATGGGCAAGGAAGTGAAAGAAACTATTTGTTCCCACTTTAAATTCAGCAGGCAGGAATTATACGATCTTATCAAGATTAATAAAATAAAGGATTATAACGAGGCCCTTGATCTTTTTGGACAGGGGAATGGTTGTGAAATTTGTAAACCGGCGCTGGCTTCCATCTTTTCCAGTATCTATATGGAAACGGCGAACAGGCAGGTCACCATTCAGGATTCTAATGACAGGTTCCTGGCGAATATTCAGAAGAATGGTAGTTATTCGGTTGTGCCACGCGTGCCGGGCGGAGAGATAACTCCTGAAAAATTGATGGTTCTGGGAAGGGTGGCACAGAAATATGACCTGTACTCAAAGATCACCGGAGGACAGCGTATCGATCTTTTTGGAGCTCAGCTACATCAGTTACCACATATATGGCGGGAACTTATAGATGCCGGTTTTGAGAGCGGTCACGCCTACGGAAAATCCCTGAGAACGGTAAAAAGCTGTGTAGGTTCAAGCTGGTGCAGATATGGTATGCATGAAAGTGTAAGCTTTGCTATACGTATTGAAGAAAGATATAAAGGTTTAAGATCACCGCATAAATTAAAAGGAGGTGTTTCAGGTTGTATAAGGGAGTGTGCTGAAGCGCGTGGAAAGGATTTCGGGATCATTGCCGTAGAGAGCGGGTGGAACCT
>JAWWBH010000316.1:0-2769 GCA_033721075.1 Christiangramia sp. | reverse complement strand
TGATAAAGTCGCTTTGTCTCATCAAGTGAAACGGTTTGAATGTCTAAAGGTTCAACTTCCTGACGTTTTTTGATCTCGCCAAAATACTTCTGGATCATTTCCCTGGTTTTCTCTTCATCAAAATCTCCGGCAATTACAAGGGTTGCATTGTTAGGACCATAGAATTTATCATAGAATTCTTTCACATCTTCTACCGTGGCATTCTGAAGATCTTCAAGTTCGCCTATCACCTGCCAGCTATAAGGATGGCCATCTGGATAAAGGTTTTTGTCGATCACCCAGTTAGTGTGTCCATAGGGGTTATTATCAACTCGTTGTCTTTTTTCATTCTGAACAACCTCCTGCTGATTTGCAAAAGCAGATTTCGTAACGGTATTGATTAAATAACCCATTCTGTCAGACTCTAGCCACATAACCATTTCCAGCGCGTTTTTAGGAACCACTTCATAATATATGGTTCCATCCTGCCAGGTTCCACCATTCAAAGTACCTCCGGCATCCTGAATTTTCTTAAAGAACTGATCCTGCGCAACATTTTCAGATTCCTGAAACAGCATATGCTCAAAAAGATGGGCAAAACCTGTACGGCCCTTTTTCTCACGGTTAGAGCCAACACCATACTGAATTGCCACAGAAACTATGGGATCAGAATTATCCTGGTGGAGGACTACATTTAAGCCGTTATCAAGTTCATACTTTTCGTAATCGATTGATAGGGAGGTTTCATCGGAGTCCTGCTTAGTGTCTTTTTTGTCATCACAGGAAACAAATGAAATGAGTAAAAACGACAGCATGAATGCCATCGGTTTAAAACTGATGTTTGTCATTAGATTAACGTTTTAGTTGTATAAAGTTTTTAAATATAGGGAATTGTGATTTATCAATTTGACTACATTTTCAGGGATATGTTACATAATGATTAAAAAATAGCAGAATTAGTTCAATTATCAGAATTCCTCAACTTTTGTAAATTCTGCTGCTTTACCGGTTACAGTAATTTAATAGCGTAAGGAGTGTGAAAATTATGGGATCTTAAAAAATCCCCGTGGATGTTGAAGGTGAAGCCTGTTTGTTTTATAAGTTGAGACATAAAAATATCAAAAAAGCAGGGGCCCGGAAATTCTTAGGCCCCTATGTGTTTTTTGATTTGTGAATTTCTAGTAAGAATTTAATTCAGGTAAATATCTCCGCTAACAGTTGTGAGAATCAAAGAGTTTTCAGGGTTGCCCGGTTGTATAGTCATCTCGTGTCCAATAAAAATGTCTTTCCTTTCTATTTTAAGTTTTTCATTAGTATGAATTTCGCCGGTAAGCGTCCTGGCATTTAAGGAAGCATTTTTACAGGCTACATTTATCGTTCCGGCAACGCTATTCAATTGAAGGTTGCCTTTATGTTCCTTGATCACTATATCTCCACTTACAACTTCAACTTCAATATCTCCCTGCAGAAATTCAGAGATAATCTCAGCGGTGATGCTGTATATTCTCAATTGTACATTTTTTGGCACATACAGTACATAATTGAATTCGTGATCTAACATGCCATGAAATTCTTTCGCGGAACCTTTCTTTTCTTCATGGTAAGCCTCAAACATATCCTTCGAATTGGATTCTATATTAATGGAAGAATCATCGCTGTTAATCTGAAGGGCAAACATTTCGGTGTATTTTTCTTCTTCGGTTTCTATTTTCGCTTCAATCCTGATCGTTGATTTATCCCAGGTCTTTATCTGAATGTCTGAGGCGAAGGGAAATTCTACCTTTACCGACTGGTTTTCATACTTTACCTCTTTGGTTATTTCTCTTTGTGCATAGATGCTAAAACTCATTATTAAGAATAAGAAGCTGAATAAATTTTTCATGATGTTCGTTTTTTGATTGATGAATTATTTTCTGAAGCCTGACAGTTTGCTTAAAAATCTTTAGTTAATACAATAGACGCTGAAGAAATAGCTTTGTTGCAAAAATCTTTGATACGGGTCAAAAATAATTCCTGGGCTTTGGATTCACTTTTGTAATTAAAGGTTTAAATAATTGTTTATTTTAAGCTCCATAAACCAGATTGCTATGAATACAAAATTCAGCCTCTTATTTCTGTATTTTATTACATCCATCATGTTTAGTCAGGATGTTGAATATGAACTTAAGGAGAACATCCCGTATTATTCTGCAAATACAGACGATTATCAGAAGCAAATGAGCGTGGTGGATATTTATTATCCCAGGACCGAAGAAAAGGTTCCTGTGATCATCTGGTTCCATGGAGGTGGTCTCACTTCCGGATCAAAACAAATTCCTGAAGCTCTTAAAAATAAGGGCTTATGCATAGTTGGGGTGGGCTACAGGTTGTCTCCCAGGGTGAAGGCTGAAACCAGTGTTAGAGATGCCGCGGCTTCGGTTGCATGGGTGGTTAGGAATATTGAAAAATATAATGGCGATCCCGAAAAGATCTTTATTTCTGGGCATTCGGCAGGAGGCTATCTGGCTTTAATGACTGTAATGAATAAAGCACTACTGGCGGAGCACGACCTGGATCCTGATGTTTTTGCCGGACTTATTCCATTTAGTGGCCATACAATTACCCATCTTACTATAAGGAAAGAAAATGGAATTCCTGAGAAACAACCGCTTATAGATGAATGGGCTCCATTGTATTATGTTCGAAAGGATACACCACCTATTCTACTTATAACCGGAGACCGTGAAAAGGAAATGCTGGGGCGCTATGAAGAGAACGCGTATTTCTACCGAATGATGAAAGTTGCAGGAC
>JAWWBH010000315.1:0-2781 GCA_033721075.1 Christiangramia sp. | reverse complement strand
GGTCTTTTTATGGGATGAGGCATGGTTCGCTTTTGCAGGGTTTACCTACAATTATAAGCAAAGAACAGGAATGTTCGTTGCCAAAAAGCTACATGAAAAATACAATAGCAGTGCTTATAGAGAAGAGTATGAAGAACATGTAAAGAACCTGAAGAAAGATGAGATCCCAAGACTTCCAGATCCTGATAAAGTAAGGATCAGGGTTTATTCAACCCAGAGTACACACAAGACTCTTAGTAGCTTCCGCCAGGGTTCCATGATACATATCTGGGACGAGGATTTCAGAAGAAAGAGTGAAAACACTTTTATGGAAGCTTATATGACGCATACTTCCACCTCGCCTAATTATCAAATGCTGGCTTCATTAGATGTTGGCCGCAGGCAGGTGCAGTTCGAAGGTTATGAGCTTGTGGAAAAAAGCATAGAAATGGCCATGGTACTTCGTGCAAAAATAAACGACCACCCCAGGCTTAATAAATATTTTGATGTTTTGACCGTGAGTGATTTTATTCCTGCGGAACTCCGTAAATCGGGACTATCTGAATACTATACCTCGAAGGAGGGCTGGAACAGGATGGAAACTGCCTGGGAGAAGGATGAATTTGTCCTGGATCCTACTAAGATCACGCTTCATATTGGACGTACCGGGGTTGACGGCGATACCTTCAAGAATAAATATTTGATGGATAAGTTCAATATCCAGATCAATAAAACCTCAAGGAATACGGTGCTGTTTATGACCAATATCGGTACCACCCGTGGAAGTGTTACCTACCTTACCAATGCCCTGCTTAAGATCGCAGATGAACTGGATAAGGAGCTGCTTTCCCTGAGTTCAAAAGAAAGTAAAATTCGTGAGGAAAGGATCTATTCTTTAACCAAAGATTTCCCCCCATTACCTGATTTTAGTTATTTCCATAATTCATTCCAGGCGGTGCCGGGAGTACCAGGGGGAAACATCAGGGAGGCTTTTTTCCTGGCCTACAATGAAGAAAATTATGAGTATATGCCATTAGAGGATTGTTTGCCTGCTATGGAAAACGACAGGACTTTAGTAGCCTCGTCCTTTATTATTCCTTATCCACCCGGATTTCCTGTGCTTGTTCCAGGCCAGGTAGTGAGTAAAGAGATCATTAGATTCCTAAAGGCATTAGATGTTTCAGAAATTCACGGTTACCGTGCAGATCTGGGACTTCGAATTTTTAAGGAAAATGTGCTGAACAGGCAAAAAACCGTGACCTCTATGGGGGCGATGGGAAATATTAATAAGAAGAAATTAATTAAATAATAAAGCATTATGGATAATAAGAAACCAAAAACAACAAAAGATAAAAAGAGCAAATCTGCAATTAAGACAGGTTCAGACAGGACCAAAATTCCTATCCGGGGAAAGTCTGATAATTCTAAAAAGCAAACTGAGAAAGCTAAACCACAACCTGCTGCAAAAAAATCGAGAGCGAAGGCTAAACCTGCAGCTTCCAGGGCAAAAGGCACTAAAACAGCAGTAAAAAAAGCTGTTTCAAAGAAGTCTGAATTAAATGGAGTTTCAGATATCAGAAGATCTTTTCATAAAAATGAGGAACCTCTCTATTTTATTAGTGCCACCAATTTCAATCTATTGGGAGCTGATGAATGGATCAAGGGTTTTAAATTCATTACTTATATCGAATGTTTTGACGGATTGCATCCAAATGTATTTTCTCCAAAACAGGAAATTCCGCATGATGATTTTGAAGGAATAGAAGATATCAACAACTATTTGCTGCAGCATCCTGAAGTGCAGGATTATCTCAAGACAAGATCTGTAGATGGCAGGCCAGGAAAAGCAATGTTTCTTATGTTCAATGAAGAAACAGAGCGACTTGCCGAAAAACTGGGGCTGGAGATCATGTTTCCCAGTGCCGAAATGAGAACCTTCCTTGATAATAAGGTGAATACTAATAGAATTGCTGAGAGAGCAGGAGTTTCTTGCGTTCCTTATGTGCTTTCAAAAGTGAATGATTATGAACACCTAAAAGAAGTTTCTAAAGAACTTGGTGAACAACTGGTAATACAAACTCCGTTTGGGGATTCAGGGCATACTACTTTCTTTATATCCAATGAGGAAGAATATCAAAAATACGCCGAAGAGATCGAAGCTGAAGATGAGGTAAAGATCATGAAGCGTATTCGTTGCAGAGGTTCTGCGATTGAAGCTTGTGTAACGCGTCATGGGACAATTGTAGCCCCTTTGATGACGGAGTTGGTTGGCTTTAAAGAACTAACGCCTTATGAAGGTGGTTGGTGTGGTAACGAGATCTATCCCAATGCATTTACGCCTGAACTAAGACAGAAGGCAATCGAGAATACACAGTTATTCGGAGATCAGTTAAGGGAAGAAGGCTACAAAGGATATTTCGAGCTGGATTTCCTAATAGATCAGGATAACGGTGAAATTTACCTGGGGGAACTTAATCCACGAGTAACCGGAGCGAGTTCCATTACCAACCATGCGGTTTTTGCACTTGCTGATGCTCCGCTATTCGTTTTTCATATCCTGGAATGGATGGATATTGAATATGAGTTGGACATAGATGCAATCAACAAGCGTTGGTCTAATCAGGAAAACCTTGATGGCTGGAGCCAGTTAATTGTAAAACATACTGAAGATACTGTAGAGTATGTAACTGGAGCACCAAGATCAGGGATCTGGAGAATGTATGATACCGGTCATATCCAATATGACAGAATGGATACGCACCGTAGAGCCGTAGAAAATGAAAATGAAGCATTTTTTTTAAG
>JAWWBH010000314.1:0-2791 GCA_033721075.1 Christiangramia sp. | reverse complement strand
TGAGGAATCTTACGGCCGTCTGTAGATAATTTTATACCTATATCCTGTAGGAATCCAAAATTGGGTCGGTAACCGGTAAGAAGAAGTACAAAATCATTCTCCAGGATATCTTCTCCTTCAGGGGTATCTATAACTACCTCATTTTCTTTGATCTCCTTGAGGTTTGAATTAAAATACGCCTTTATGCTACCTTCTTCAATTCTGTTGATAATATCTGGTCTTACCCAGTATTTTACCCTTTTGCCAATTTCGGGTTTTCTAACGATCATAGTAACATCCCCTCCTTTGCGATAAATCTCCAAAGCAGCATCTACTGCAGAATTGCTGGCACCAACTACCAGTGTTTTTTGTGTGGCATAGTAATGCGGATCGTTGTAATAATGTGATACTTTTGGTAGATCCTCCCCGGGTACGCCTAGATAATTTGGAATGTCATAAAAGCCTGTGGCAACGATCACATTTTCAGCTGAATAATCACCCTTGGTTGTGGTAACGGTGTGAGTTTTATCAGCATGTGTCTTTACGGAAGTAACTTTTTCAAATAACTTGATGTTAATGTTATTCGACGTCGCAATCCTTCTGTAATATTCCAGGGCCTCCCTTTTGCCAGGTTTAGGGTTGTTGCTAATAAAAGGGATATTGTCGAGTTCCAGTTTTTCAGAAGTTGAAAAAAAGGTCATATTGGTCGGGTAGTGGTAGAGTGAATTCACCAGGCAGCCCTTTTCAAGAATTATATACGAAAGCTTCTTCTTTTCAGCTTCCAGAGCACAGGCAATACCTATAGGACCACCTCCAATAATTACGACTTCATATTTGTTTTCAGGAATTTGCAAGCTGCTTTAAGTTTTTTATGGTTTGGGGCTGGTCTTCAGCTTTAAATACGAAGCTTCCCGCTACAAGAACATCGGCTCCGGCCTTTGCTAACTGGGCTGCATTTTTGTTTGTAACGCCACCATCGATCTCAATAAGGGTTTTAGCATTGTTCATGGAGATTATCTCCTTTAAACGCTGAACCTTATTATAGGTATTTTCTATAAAGCTCTGACCGCCAAAACCGGGATTTACACTCATTACAAGTACTACGTCGATATCATTGATAATATCTTTCAAAAGATCTACGCTTGTATGGGGGTTTATGGCAACTCCGGCTTTCATGCCTTCAGCTTTGATCGCCTGTAAAGTCCTATGTAAATGTGTACAGGCTTCATAATGAACTGTGAGAATATCAGCACCTAGTTGTGCAAATTCCTTGATATACCTGTCTGGATCAATGATCATAAGATGAACATCGATCGTTTTTTTTGCGTGTTTGGCAATAGCCTTCAAAACTGGCATACCATAGGAAATATTAGGGACAAATACTCCGTCCATAATATCTATATGAAACCAGTCTGCTTCACTATTATTTACCATTTCTGTATCTCGCTGAAGGTTTCCAAAATCGGACGCCAGCATAGAGGGAGCGATCAATGTTTCTTTCATTATTTTTCTGCTATGATTTGTGCAAAAATAGAAAGAAAATAGGGTTATCTAAATATTACTGCATTAATGCCTGTAAAATGTTTTTTACAGCTTCCTGTTTTGGCTTGTCAAGGACCTCGACATAATGAGCATATGTCTGGAATTTAGATCGGTCAAATTTAACACTTTCGGTAACCAGGTCAGATTTATAGCCATCATAAGACTCTTTATGAATGGATGTGCTAAGAATTTTAATGATGTTAGAATGCCTTTCATCTTTCTTAATGGTGTTGTATAGTTTTTTAATCTTGGCTTCTTCTCCTTCTATTACCTGAAAAAAATTTCCATCGGAATATAGTAACAGACCGGTGATGTTTTCTCGGTTATTACTTTCTTCGCTTTTTCGAAGAAGCTCTTCTACTTGAGTTCTGGTAAGTAGCTTAGAGGCTGTACTTACATAACTTATGGCGTACCTCATTAATCAAATAATACTTTAAACCAGGAGTAGGGTTCCACAGTTATGGTTATAATTTCCACAAATTAAGAAATAATGATTCACAGTACTATTTATTTAACAGCAAGAAAAAACCCCGGTCATCACTCCGGGGTCATTCATCAATCAAAAAACGAACAGTTATTTTCATGACGGTTCATCACGCCGTCACTAAACTGTTGTTGCTTTAAATATCTTTAGCCAAGATACGTTTTTAAAATTTTACTTCTAGACGTATGTTTTAATCTTCTAATGGCTTTTTCTTTAATTTGTCTTACTCTTTCTCTAGTTAGATCAAAAGTCTCGCCAATCTCTTCTAAAGTCATAGGATGTTGATCTCCAAGACCAAAATACAGCCTGATAACGTCAGCTTCACGAGGTGTTAAAGTTTCAAGCGCACGTTCTATCTCAGTTCTTAGAGATTCGTGCAATAGCTCTTTATCTGGATTTGGAGATTCACCTGAACGTAAAACGTCATATAGGTTAGAATCTTCTCCTTCCACAAGTGGAGCATCCATAGATACATGACGTCCGGAGTTCTTCATGGATTCCTTAACGTCATTGATTGTCATGTCAAGTTCTTTCGCGATTTCCTCAGCACTTGGCGGACGCTCATGTGACTGCTCTAAAAAAGCGAAAGTCTTATTGATCTTATTTATTGAACCAATTTTGTTCAATGGTAAACGAACAATCCTTGATTGTTCTGCCAATGCCTGTAGAATGGACTGACGGATCCACCATACGGCATATGAAATAAATTTAAAACCACGTGTTTCATCAAAACGTTTTGCTGCTTTGATCAAACCTAAATTCCCTTCATTAATAAGGTCAGGAAGG
>JAWWBH010000313.1:0-2823 GCA_033721075.1 Christiangramia sp. | reverse complement strand
TTAAATAGCCCCTGCAGTTATTAATTTTAATTGCTGAAGTATGGAATCTCAAGCAAAAAGGGAAGACCTAATTAGAGCTATAATCTTTGCAATTAGCATAATATTGATATTTATTATATCAATATTAAAATAGTTCTAAAAAGTTTCAAAAGTATGTATCCGGAGAACATCCGGGGTCCAACTGCCTGCCTATTTAGGACCCGGTATTAGGTAACCTTTTTATTATTTAAGATCGATAGTCTTATTCGAAGAACCCTTATTTCCTTTTCTAAGACTTGCAACTATCATGGCCGGATATTTAGCTTTGATGAACATATATACTCCATAGCCCACTAGGCCAATGGCCACTATTCCAAGGGCAAAGGACCCAAATTCATTCTGAATAAAACTGAATGCATCGGTTTGTGTACCAATATTATTGCCTGAGCTTAATCCTGATCTTAAGGTTAGGAATGCCATAAGGGCGATAACTATACCTCTGGCAGTATGACCAAATTTACCGGCATTAATCAGTAATTTTTGTTCCTTGTGACCCATTCCGGTTTCTTCTACCTCTTCTCTGAATTTTCCTGAGTATGCGCGATAAAGGTCATAAACTGCCTTAATCGCCATTCCGATTCCTATGATAATGGCGATAGTGTCTCCATTAGAGCCAGACATAAGTGAACCTGTCATGGATTTACTGTCGCCAGACCCATCCCCAAAAGCAAGTTTAAAGGAATAAAAGGCGAGTCCCCCGTAAAGCAGTCCGCTTATAAAGAATGCCACTCTTTTTCCGTAGCCTTTTGCATTGTCCTCGAATCCGTTTGGATTAGCAAAAGACTGGTAGAATCTCCAGAATACGTAGCCTAAAAGGCCTATTCCCATTATGATAAGCAATACCTGTCCATAAGATTGCCCGGCGAGATATTTAAGGGCTCCTTTTCCTCCGGTTTGTTCACCTCCCTGTCCAAAAGCTGCAAGTGCTGTTAAGACACCTATTATACAATAGACTCCTCCTTTGGCTGCCATGCCAAATCTTGCGAAATTTTCCTTTTTACTGCTCATTATGTATTGTTTGGTTGGTTGTTTTTGAATTCCTTAAAATAAGTTGAATTCTGCCAGTAAGACATATAATTAAAAAAACTTTAAGGATTCCAGGTTCTTATCCTTTGTTCTGTAGAAAAAACAATTGCATTATTAATAGGCTTTGGCCTATAAAAACCGTATATTGGGCATGTTTTATTATTCCGCTATACTGAGATATTTAGAACCGTTTCTTTTCTGCAAGAGTTCTGAAACCTTTGAATTTTCCCTTTTTTACGGATCGATGCTTTTATCACTAAACCTTTTGTATACCCTAAAGCGAGCATCAGCTTTTGAATAAATTAATTATACTATTAAATATCCAAATTTTTCAGTTAGAAGTACCGACTTCTCCAGAGTTTTAAAGAAGAGAGTTAATAATTACTTTAAGTCCAACAACATTAGCCGTCACGCTAATACGAGCATGGTATTAAAAACCATAACTATGCTCGCACTGTTCTTTATTCCATTAATCATTATTAACACCGGGATTATAGCCAGCCCCATATTGCTTTTCCTGCTTTATATAACTAGCGGTTTGGGGATGTCTGGGATAGGAATGGGAATCATGCATGATGCCATACATGGTTCATATTCAAAGCATAAAAAGCTGAATAAGATCTTAGGGCTTAGTTTTAACCTTATAGGAGCTAATGCGACCGTATGGAAGATCCAGCATAATGTGCTACACCATACTTATCCGAATATAGATGGTGCCGATGATGATATTAATCAGCCTTTTTTTCTGAGGTTTTCTCCAAATACAAAAAGATTGGGCCTACACAGGTTTCAGTTTTTGTATGTATGGTTCTTTTATTGTCTTTCTACAGTTTCCTGGATCACCGCAAAAGATTTCGTGAAGATAACCCGCTTTAAGAACATGGGATTTCTAAACAAAAAGAATGAATTTAAAAAGGAACTGGTTAAGGTAATAGCCTGGAAACTTCTGTATTTTTCATATGCGTTAATTTTGCCTCTCATTATGGTGCCACAGGCTGCCTGGGTCGTTATCCTGGCTTTCATCAGTATGCACCTGGTAACCGGTTTATTAATAAGTACGGTCTTTCAGGTGGCACATATTATACCTGATACAGATTATCCCATGCCCGATACTAAAAACAGAATTAAGGGAGACTGGCATGCACATCAGTTAGCAACTACAAGTAATTTTTCCCCAAAAAGCAAGGTGTTTTCATGGCTCATAGGAGGGTTGAACTACCAGGTAGAACACCATTTGTTTCCAAATATATGCCATGTTCATTACAGGCAAATCTCGAAAATAGTAGAAGATACGGCCAGGGAATTTGGCATTCCATATCATAGTAAGAAAACCTTTATAGGCGCTATTGCAGATCACACTAAAATGCTAAGGTTGCTTGGAAAAAAGAATGCAGTGTTTGGCTCTGGAAAAGTATTCGCTGGTAATTAATACCATAACAAATGCTAAAGCAATAGAATAGTTTGTGTCTGGAATTTGATTTTTCCGTTGCCGAATTGTGATACCTATTCGGAATGGTGACTTTATAAAATTCACAGTGATAAACGAGCATTAAATTTTAGAATTAAATGTACTGAGTTGGGAAGCCTTGTAATAAACAAGGCTTTTTCTTTTTTATGAACTTTAGATTATAGTTTCCTCCAGTAATTCAGTTTTGATTCAACAATATTACTAGCATTTAAGACAAATTTCATTTCTGTAATTTCATTTTTTAGATAAGTTGGGCTCTCAAATAACTATTGATAATAATTAATGAACCT
>JAWWBH010000312.1:0-2829 GCA_033721075.1 Christiangramia sp. | reverse complement strand
GGACATATCTTCCAGTCCTTATATTCAACAATAAGGCGTTCCTTCCCGGCAGTGTACGTAAGGTCTTCCTTCGCAAGGGTGAAAGTGTGCCTCTTATCATAAAGCTTATAAGAACCATCAGGAAAAACAAAGAACAAACGGTTATAATAATTTCCATTTTCACCTATTATCACACTTCCGGTGATGGCAGCATCTTTTGACCTGGCCTTTTCCCTCAACCACTCCAGTGTAACAGACTCTGTAGGTTCAGCCAGTTTTTCAGCATTCATACTAAAACCAGTGGTGAACATTTCAGGCAGGATAATAAGATCTACACTTTCAGATATCATATTGATCTCTTCTGAAAAAAGACTTCTGTTGGCTTCAGGATCTTCCCAATGAAGATTAGCCTGGATAAAGGCGATATTTAATTTCTTGCTCATGTTCAAAAATATCGATTTTGAATGAGCAATGCCAAATACTTGTTAAATGATTGGAGATAACCTGATGAATAAATAGTTTTATTAGGCTAAAATGAAACAGATCATGAGTATGAACAGCCTTCTGAAAAGTGACTCCTATATTTCCAAAACCGGCCGAAGTTTGATCTCCGGTTTTGTTGGCGGTCTTGCCGGCACGGCAGTGAAAAACCTTATCGAACAATTTCTTCCGGTTAGAAAAGTGGAGCAAAGATCGGCCCAGATCATGGTCATCGATGATCTTTCCACAAAGATAACTGGTACACCAATAAGTACTCAGAATGAAGCTCTGGCCGAGCAGCTGGTAAGCCTTCCGGTTGGTGGATCACTTGGTGCCGCATACGGTTATGGTAAAAAAGACAGGCTTGGATTAAGACCCATGGACGGAGTGATCTTTGGAGCCACTACCTGGGCGTCAACTCATGAGACTTCCTTACCCATACTGGGTCTCGAACCAAAGCCCACCGAAGTTCCTTTGAGAATGCAGATGAATGAGCTTTTCGCACATATAGCTTTTGGAGTTACCACTGAACTTGTAAGGCATTATCTCGAAAGGCAATTAAAGGACTGATCATTTTTCCAACTGCTGAAGCATTCTCCTTATCCTGTCTTCCAGTTTTTCTGAAGAGAGTTTCTCCCGCAACCTGTCTGTAATTATCGGAAATGAAAAAGGAGTAGGTTTTTCACATTCCTTCCATACTGTTTCCTGGTTAGCGATCCTTTCAAGTGCGAGTCTAAGACGCCCTTCTTCCAGTTGATGTTCGAATGTTTCCCTGAATGCCTGACGGTAAAGCAGGTTATCATCCTCATAATCCCTGAATACACTGAACAGCAATTGCGAATTAGACTGAAGGTGTTTGCTTTTCACAAGTTTATTAGGATAACCGGCAAAAACGAGTCCGGCGATCACGGCTATATCCCTGAACTTCCTCCGGGCCATTTCGGTTGCATTGAGACTTTTGTAAAGATCATCCATCAGGTATTCTACACTAAAAAGATCATTATCTATCACCTGCTGCATATCGATAGGCTGATCTGATAAAAGTTCAAATCCATAGTCATTAAAAGCGATGGAAAAACTTATGGGCGATAAAAGACTGATCCTGTATGCCAGTAAACTTCCCAGGGCTTCATGAACAAACCTGCCTTCAAAAGGATAGAATACTGCATGATTACCTTCTCTTGTTTTAAAGGTTTCTATCAGGAATTCATCATTTTTGGGGATTACCGATTCCTTCTTCTGTCTTTTGAAGATCGGGGCAAGGGCTGAAAGTTCCCTTGTTCTCTTTTCTCCTTTTTTAAGGGTTGCAGCCGTATACATTTCTTCCCTGAGCAATTCACTCATCTGAGCCGAGAATGTCATTCGTCCGCCCATCCAGCTGGGCACCTTAGAGGTCTTCTTTGAAGATTTCCTCACCAGCACCTGCATGTTCTTTATCCTTACCAGCTCAAGATTACGGCCCGCAAAAGTGAAAACATCGCCGGGATTTAGTTTCGAGATAAACCATTCTTCAATAGTCCCAATATAACCTCCCTTCATATACTTTACGCTCAGCATGGCATCACTTACTATGGTACCTACCTGAAGGCGATGGCGCATGGCCACTCCCCGATTGTTTATTTTGAACCGCCCGTCTTCTTCTATTTCCACTTTTTTATATTCATCATAGGCCTGAAGGCTCTGGCTTCCTTTGGTAATGAAGTTCAGGACCCACCTCCACTCCTCTTCAGTGATCCCCTGGAAACAGAAAGTTGAAGCTACCTCAGGGAAGATCTCGCGGGGATAGAATCCATCTGAAACCGCCAGAGTATTTAAATACTGGACCAGTACATCAAAACTCATTAGGTATGGCACCCTGTCTTCCACGGCTTTTTTCTCCACCGCTTTCTGAAGGGCCGAAGCTTCAATAAGCTCAATAGCATGGGTAGGCAGGAAATAAATAAGGCTCACCTTCCCTGGCTGATGACCACTACGGCCGGCTCTCTGAAGAAAACGTGCCACTCCTTTTGGCCCGCCTATCTGCACAATGGTTTCCACAGGGGCAAAATCCACTCCCAGGTCCAGACTCGAAGTACAAACCACGGCTTTCAGGCTTTCATTCCTTATCGCCTGCTCAACCCATAGCCGGGTCTCCTTATTTATACTTCCATGGTGCATGGCTACCTCTCCGGCAAGTTCAGGATATTTATGCATCAGCTTCTGAAACCAGATCTCGCACTGTGAGCGGGTATTTGTAAATAAGAGCGTGGTCTTCGATCCTTTTATAACAGGCACTACCTCATCTATCAGATGCAATCCTAAATGCCCGCGCCAGGGAAACTTTTCCATCTTCTCCGGAATGATGGACCTGACATCTATTTTTTTCTTCAG
>JAWWBH010000311.1:0-2839 GCA_033721075.1 Christiangramia sp. | reverse complement strand
TTCAAGGTGAGTCCACATTCCGGCAAGCCTGGGGAGTAAATATTCATATTGAGCCAGCTCTACCTGTGTACGCGCATAACTGGTCTTGGCTCTTTGAGCGAAAATATCAAGGATAAGCCCTGTTCTGTCCAGGATCTTGCATTTCAGGATCTTTTCAATATTCTTTTGCTGGGCAGGAGAAAGCTCATCATCAAAGATTACCGCACCAATATCCTCCTCTTTAACAAACTGCCTAACATCTTCCATTTTACCCGATCCTATAAAAGTCTTAGGATTAGGCACATCCATCTTCTGGCTAAAACGCTTAATAACCTCGCCTCCGGCGGTATAGGTTAAAAATTCCAGTTCATCCAGATATTCCTCAAGTTTATCTTCATCCTGTTCCCTGGTAACTATACCGATAAGAACAGCTCTTTCAAAGGATAAGTTGGTTTTTTCGATCATAAGTACAAAGGTAATCAATAGATAGCTTTTGCATCCCAGCCTTGCCTACTTCAACAAAAATTTAACTGAAAAGCAAAAGCCCGCAAAATTTAAAAGTTTGCAGGCGTCCTATGAGTTTTAAATAAGTTAATTCCTAGAATCCGTAATTAATTCCAAGCCCGAATACTTCCCTTATCTGAAAAGCGCCTACAGCATTATCATCATAAATAGCCTGGAAGAGTAAATTCGCAGAAAGATAATCATTGATTCCCATTTCAAGATTCATCAAGTAATCTATATCCACATTGCCTGGCTCTTCCAGATAGTTCGAATAAAGACTCAGGGAATTCTGCATATTCACATTTTCCAGTAATTCAAAATTCGCAAGGGCACTTAAAGAAGCTCCAAATTCAAATCTGGTAGTCTCTCCCGCATCCACACCAAAATAGTCACCATCCACATAACCTACGCCAGAGGTGAATTTATCGTCAACAATAATTAGTCTTGCGGTCGCCGGAGCCAGATTGATCATTAGATCATCACTTTTTTTCCACATGATCCCCGGGCCTGACTGCAAATATCCAGGAGAAAGGAAGTGCGTGGTTTCTGTACGAAGGCTTTCTCCAGTATCTGGATCTTCACTAAACTCATAACCCTTGGCAAACTGGGTTCTGAAATTAAGGAACCAGGAATAATAAAAGTTGGTCTCTTTTATCTGTTTCCCCGCTATCGAATTGATCTCAAGCCTGTCACTTGTCTTTCTCGCAAAATCATCATCCTTTACCTTGGTAAGGCCGTAGTTTCCAATGATCTTATTGTCCCAGGTAAAATCATCCTTCCGATAATTAAAATCGTAGTTTACCGCAAGGTTCCCCGCTATACTCGAGGTTCCTCCGCCCGTCCATTCCTTATTGAATGCCGACTGGTTAAAGAGCAGTTGAATATTTCCTTTAGTATGCCATCCATTTGGAGGTATTGAATCTTTTTCTTTTTTATCCTGGGCTTTTACGATTCCAACTGATGTAAGGAATAAAGCGACAAGTAAAAATTTTTTCATAGCTCTTTTTTTGCTTTTTTATATAAAGGAACCGAAGAGCAGGCCTCACCATACATAAGGCTCTTCACTATCGGCTGTAGTTTATTTATTAGAAATAGATATGCGTTTTTAGGTACGGGCTTATTAGAACATCCTTTGATGATAACGGGCTTATCCTTCAAATCTGAAAAATCAATGTTATCAATCACCTCCTGATACAAATGACTTTCAAGAGTTTCAAGATCACCTATCACCACTTTTTTCGCGTAAGGCTGAAGATAGGTCGTTATAAGCATATATGCCCATGCAGGAACTATTGCATCGGTAGAACAGGTGAGTGCGACATGCTTCTCACTATACTGCGACCAGTCATGTTCCTTTGCATGATCCCTAAAATCTTTTTCTCGCAGAACAAAACCTTCATATAACCACTGGCTGAGATCAAATAATATACGCTCACCTTTTGGATAATAATCTTCAAGGTTAAAGGTTACCAGTTTGCTTTGCGCTACGCGATTTATAATTTCTTCAGACATTTTGCTGGTTTATAAAAGTCCGAGTTCAAGTTTAGCTCCTTCGCTCATAAGATCCTGACTCCAGGGCGGATCAAAGGTAATTTCTACTTCACAATCCTTCACCATATCAAGCGATTTAACTTTCTCTTCAACTTCCATGGGTAAAGATTCCGCCACCGGGCAGTTTGGAGTTGTAAGTGTCATTAATATTTTAACATCATAATCGGTACTCACCATCACATCATAGATAAGCCCTAATTCATAAATGTCTACCGGAATCTCCGGGTCATAGATCGTTTTAAGCACTGTAACGATCTTTTCTCCCAATTCCTGTGTATTTATTTCCTGTTCCATTTTAGTTCAGTTGAGTTTGGTATGCGACAGCATACATTTTAAGTTGTTTTATCATGCTTACAAGTCCGTTGGCCCTTGTAGGTGATAAATGTTCTTTTAAACCAATTTCATCAATAAAGGCGGTATCGGCCTCTATGATTTCTGACGGATGCTGGTTGGAAAACACCCTGATAAGGATAGCTACGATACCCTTAGTGATAATTGCATCACTATCTGCGGTAAAAGCAAGTTTATCCCCCTCAAGTTCTGCATGAACCCAAACCTTACTCTGACAACCTTTAATAAGATTCTCGTCAATTTTATATTTTTCGTCTATAAGAGGCAATGATTTTCCAAGTTCTATCATATACTCATAACGTTGCATCCAGTCATCAAACATGGAAAACTCCTCAATTACCTCCTGTTGTTTCTCCTGTATCGTCATATATCAATTTTAAGCAAAAGTACAATAAGAAGTACTGCTATTCAACATTTTCTGCCAATCTTAAGATAGCTTCAATTAATGGTTTGA
>JAWWBH010000310.1:0-2852 GCA_033721075.1 Christiangramia sp. | reverse complement strand
CTCCTTCAGCTCTTCAAGTGAAAGACTGGATTGTTCTCCAGATTTCATATGTTTTAAGGTGAATTTATGCTGATTCATTTCTTCTTCTCCCGCCAGAACCACATAAGGAATATCCCTTTTATCAGCATATTTCATCTGTTTGCCCATTTTAGCCGAATCGGGATAGAGTTCTGCGACAATGTTTTCATTACGCAGTTTTTCTATTGCTTTCATAGCATACATGGCTTCCTTATCTCCAAAATTGATAAAAAGAACTTTTGTATTCTGCGTAACGGTTTCGGGGAAAAGACCAAGTTCTTCAAGAACCAGGTAGATACGGTCAAGACCAAAGGAAATTCCTATACCGCTCATGTCCTTAAGGCCAAAAATACCCGTTAGGTCATCATAACGGCCGCCACCGCCTATAGAACCCATTTTAACAGATTCGGGAGCGCCTACTTCATAGATAGCTCCTGTATAATAGTTCAGTCCTCTTGCCAGAGTCACATCCAGGTCCAGTTTGGCGATCTTAAGGGGCATCTCTTCTATTGCATTCTGAATGAATTCGAGTTCTTCTATTCCTTTTCGTCCTTTTTCGGAAGTTTCCAGAATTATTTTCAGACCTTCGATCTTTTCAGAAAAACTTCCCTGTAGATTGAATATTGGCTGAATTTTATTGATCGCGTCCTCTGAGATTCCTTTCTCGCGCATTTCCTTTTTAACTCCCTCCTCGCCTATTTTGTCAAGCTTATCCAAAGCCACAGTGAAATCTATCAGCTTATCTTTTTCTCCAATGACCTCTGCAAAACCGGAAAGAACCTTTCGGTTATTGATCTTTATGGTTACGCCTTCAAGACCAAGACCATTAAAAACCGAATCGTATAACTGTACAAATTCAACTTCCTGCCAAAGGCTTTTACTGCCTACAACATCGGCATCACACTGAAAGAATTCCCTGAACCTGCCTTTCTGAGGACGGTCAGCTCTCCAAACCGGCTGTATCTGGTAGCGCTTAAATGGAAATTCGATCTCATTTTGGTGCTGTACCACGTAACGGGCAAATGGGACCGTTAGATCATAGCGCAGGGCCTTTTCGCTAATAGATGGAGTCAGCTTAAGGCTATCATTCTGATTCAGCGCGTCTTTATCGGCTTTTCGTAAAAAATCTCCTGAATTAAGGATCTTAAATATCAGCCGGTCACCCTCGTCTCCATATTTTCCCATGAGGGTAGAAGAATTCTCAAAACTTGGAGTTTCTATCGGCTGAAAACCGAATCTTTTGAATTCCTTTTTGATGGTCTCAAAAATATAGTTTCGCTTTGCGACTTCCTCCGGTGAAAAATCCCTTGTACCTTTTGGTATGGATGGTTTTTGTGCCATGATCTGTATTAAGCTGAATTTGCTATTTAGGATTGCAAATATCTTAATTTTTAAGCGAACCCAAACAAATTTGAAATTTTAAGTAACAAAGTTCTAATTTTATAGTCTAACCGGTAAGATCGAAAATCAGCCACATGTTTCCACTCCTTCGGGAAAATATCAGGATCGCACTTAACTCCATAAGGAGTCAGTCATTAAGGACCATTCTTACTGTACTTATCATCGCTATTGGAATAACAGCTCTTGTGGGCATATTAAGTGCAGTAGCAGCGCTTGAGAATACCATAAGCAAGGACTTCGCATCTATGGGGGCCAATACTTTCAATATCCAGCGTTATGAATTCCGATCCCAGAGCTTCGGAAATGAAGAAAGGAAGATAAATCCAATTATCAGCTACAGGGAAGTGAAAGAATTTGAAGAAAAGTATGAGTACCCCTTTACCGAAACAGCCATTTCATTTACCGGGACGAGTTCTGCCGAGATAAAATATGAAAATGAGAAGACCGATCCGGAAATTTCGGTGATGGGGGTGAATGAATATTACCTGGAAAATTCAGGGCTGGAAGTTGAAAACGGGAGAGAATTCAATGTTTTTGACATAAAGAACAATAATAATGTCGCGGTGATTGGTTCCGATTTTAAAGATGGAATATTCAAAGGTTTTGATCCGGTGAATAAGACCATTAGTATTCGCGGAGCAAAATTTAAAGTGATAGGAGTCCTGGAATCAAAAGGTAGTACTTTTGGAAATAACCAGGACCTGCGTGTCTTTATTCCCATTCAGCATGCCCGTTCCCTGTTTTCTCAACCTAATATCAATTACAGCCTGAGCGTTAAGGTAGAAGATAAGGAAGTGCTGGATGCTGCTATGGATGAGGCTATTATTACTTTCAGAAATATTCGCGGTTTAAGCCCCAAAGAGGAAAACAACTTTGGACTGGAAAGAAGCGATGACCTTATAAATCGTATACTTAGTATCACCGGCGCGCTTAATATCGCCGCCTGGATCATCTCCATAATTACCATTTTTGGTTCTTCTATCGCTCTTATGAACATCATGCTGGTAACTGTAACCGAAAGAACCCGTGAAATAGGTGTTAGAAAGGCTCTAGGAGCAAAAAAGAATACTATCGCCACTCAGTTCTTCCTGGAAACGCTTGTTATCGGACAGATTGGTGGTTTACTCGGGATAATACTGGGAATCACAATTGGCTATATAGTTTCAAGTTCCCTGGATTTCAATTTTACCACTCCGTGGAAAGCCATGCTATGGGCAACGGGCATCACTATTCTAGTGGCGATCCTGGCCGGCAGTTATCCGGCTGCAAAAGCAGCAAAACAGGATCCTATTGAGTCACTGCGTTATGAATAAACTAATTTGAAAACTTACCAATTTGAAGATTTGAAAGTGAAATTCTAAAGCTTTTCTCTTTTAATGCGCATCAAGTTAAGAATAGCTTCATTGCTTAATTCGTTTATTAAATTATAGATG
>JAWWBH010000309.1:0-2880 GCA_033721075.1 Christiangramia sp. | reverse complement strand
ATTGAAACTTTAAAGTCATTTCGAGCAAAGAGAGAAATCTATTGAAATTAAAAAGATTTCTCAGTCGATATACTCCTTCGAAAAGACTCTTTTTGAATATTCCCTCATTCCAAGCCTGTAGCACTTCGACAAGCTCAGTGCAGCACTGGTTTCTTGGTCTGAACATGTTTCAGTATCTCCATATATACTGAAATAAGTCCAGGGAGATTTTTTTCGATTGAAACCTTAAAGTCATTTCGAGCAAAGCGAGAAATCTATTGAGATCCAGGAGATTTCTCAGTTGATATACTCCTTCGAAATGACTCTTTTTGAATATTCCCTCATTCCAAGCCTGTAGCACTTCGACAAGCTCAGTGCAACACCTGCCCGTCATGCTGAACTTGTTTTCGTATCTCTGAGACCCTGAATCATCCCGATAGCTATCAGGACAGCGTGACGTATTGTAGCTGAGCCTGTCGAGGCGCATTTCCAGCAAAAATATTACTTAGACTAAGTCATTCCGAGCGTAATAAAGGAATCTCTATATAGTTTCCTAAATTTGAAAAAATTCGATTCATGGAAATACTGGTATATGGAATTGGCGGAGTAGGGGGATATTTTGGCGGGAAGCTTGTCGAGGCAGGTCTAGAGGTTAGCATGGTCGCTAGAGGCGAGCATTTAAAGGCGATTCGGAAACATGGGCTTGAAGTAGAAAGTATCAATGGGGATTTCAAAGTGAAGCCAAAACTCGTCACCTCTGATGTAAGCGAAGTTCCAAGGCCCGATCTGGTGATTCTCGGGGTAAAATCCTGGCAGGTCCCGGCTGTGGCCAGGGAGTTAAAGCCTATAATTGGAGAAAGCACCCTTGTGCTCCCTCTTCAGAATGGTGCCAATAACGTAGAAAAATTACTGGAAATATTGCCGAAAAAAAATGTGCTTGCCGGTTTATGTTTTGTGGTTAGTTTTCTGGAAAAGCCCGGTAAGATCAAACATATTGCATTTGATCCCAAGATTACCTTCGGGGAGATAGATAATTCAAAAACAGAAAGAGTATTAGCGGTAAAGGGAATATTCGATCAAGGGGGTATTAGTAATACAATCCCGGACAATATTCAGCTTGAGATATGGAAAAAATTTCTTTTTATCTGCACCGTGAGCGGTATTGGTGGCTTGACCAGGGTATCTATCGATAAGATAAGGGAAAGTGAATTCCTCTATGATTTAATGAGGAAAACTGCGAAGGAGATGAAAGAAGTGGCAAACGCTAAAGGTATTCCTTTGACCGATAAGCATATCGATATGGTATTCGAGATAATCAATTCCCAGCCTAAAGGGAATACTGCTTCCACCCAACGCGACATTATGCAGGGTAAACCTTCTGAACTAGAAAATTTCAATGGCTATATTGTGAGGGAAGGTGAGAAGTATGGTATTGAAACTCCCGTAAATCGATTTATCTACGAATGCCTGAAACCCATGGAAGCTGAAGCCAGAAAAAGCCTTGAATAGACACCTGAATCATTCCTTATAAGTCCTTTAAAATTGTATTTTTGCAGGCAATTAGTGACTAAGGTCACTGCGAGCGAAGCGACGCTGTCTCAGATTGCTTCGTCATTTCATTCCTCGCAATGACGACCGGAAACTGGATAATAGTAAGAGAAAGAACATGAGTTACCACTTTAATAAGATCGAAGAGAAATGGCAAAAATACTGGGCCCAGAACCAGACTTTCAGGGCCTCAAACGATTCTGATAAACCGAAGTATTACGTGCTGGACATGTTCCCCTATCCTTCGGGGGCGGGCCTTCATGTTGGGCATCCGCTGGGATATATTGCCAGCGATATTTATGCTCGTTTTAAACGTCATAAGGGTTTTAATGTGTTGCATCCGCAGGGCTATGATAGTTTCGGGTTGCCGGCAGAGCAGTATGCCATTCAAACCGGTCAGCATCCGGCGCTAACTACCGAGAATAATATTAATCGCTATAGAGAGCAGCTTGATAAGATCGGGTTTTCTTTCGACTGGAGCCGTGAGGTTAGAACCAGTGACCCCGATTATTATAAGTGGACCCAATGGATCTTTATCCAGCTTTTTGAAAGCTGGTATGATAAGGAAGCTGAAAAGTCAAGACCCATAACCGAACTGGAAGAAATTTTTGCTTCTGAAGGGAATACCAGGGTGAATGCCGCATTTGATGATGACACCGAAAGTTTTTCTGCAGAGGAGTGGAATGACTTTTCATCAGATGAAAAAGAGAGGATTTTACTAAAATACCGCCTTACCTATCTGGCTGAAGCCGAAGTGAACTGGTGTCCCCAACTGGGAACCGTTCTGGCTAACGATGAGATCGTGAATGGAGTTTCTGAACGTGGAGGTTATCCCGTGGTAAGGAAGAAAATGACGCAGTGGAGCATGAGGATCTCTGCTTTTGCAGAAAGATTGCTTCAGGATCTTGATAAAATTGACTGGACCGAAAGTCTTAAGGAAAGTCAGCGTAACTGGATAGGTAAATCTGTAGGTGCTCATGTTGATTTTAAAATTAAGGATACCGATCATAAAATTGGAGTTTTCACCACGCGTCCCGATACGATCTTTGGCGTGACCTTTATGACGCTTGCTCCCGAGCATGACCTGGTAAAAAAGATCACAACTCCTGAACATAGGAAAGAAGTTGAAGCTTATATAGAAGCCTCCGCAAAGCGAAGCGAGCGTGAACGTATGGCAGATGTAAAGACAATAAGCGGTGTTTTCACTGGGGCTTACGCGGAGCATCCGTTTACTAAAGAATCTGTGCCTATCTGGATAGGGGATTATGTGCTTGCGGGTTACGGAACCGGCGCTGTAATGGCGGTGCCATGCGGGGACCAGCGTGATCATGATTTTGCCAGGCATTTTGATCT
>JAWWBH010000308.1:0-2884 GCA_033721075.1 Christiangramia sp. | reverse complement strand
TAAAGGTGCCGATCATTGTAGTGATCATTGGTGAAGGAGCCAGTGGAGGAGCACTGGGAATTGGTGTGGGCGATAAGGTAATGATGCTTGAAAATACATGGTATTCAGTAATCTCACCAGAATCCTGTTCTTCTATTCTATGGAGAAGCTGGGAATATAAGGAAGTTGCTGCCGAAGCTTTAAAACTTACTGCAACCGATATGAAAAAGCAGAAGCTTATTGATGAGATTATAAAAGAGCCTTTGGGTGGAGCTCATAGTAATAAAGAAGAAACCTACAATAAAGTGAAAACTTCGATTTCCCAAGCTTATTCCGAATTTAAAAACTTATCACCAGAAGAACTGGTTGAAAAAAGAATGGATAAATATTTGAACATGGGTGTGTTCAAAGGCTAAGTTCTTTATTTATATAACATCATTGAAAAATCCGGAAGAATGTCTCCGGATTTTTTTATCTTATTAACAAGAAAATATACTTATCAACAGGTAAATTGTTCATTACCTGTTAAGTAAGAAAAGGCAAATTTTTTAAGACTGTCTTAACAAATTTTTTACTTTCGTTACTATGGAAAAAATCACCTCCCCCCAAACTATTTCATATAAAAAATCTAATGTTGTAAGCCTGGAAAAAGGAAAAGTGCCTCCACAAGCCATTGATTTAGAAGAGGTTGTGTTGGGTGCCATGATGATAGACAAGAAAGGTGTAGATGAGATCATAGATATTCTGCATCCTGAAGCCTTCTATAAAAACGCTCATAAGCTTATATACGAGGCGATTAAAAAATTATTTGATAATTCAGAGGCGATTGACTTATTAACCGTTTCCAACCAGCTTAAGAAAGATGGTTATTTTGATAAAGTGGGCGGAGACTATTATCTCATTCAGTTAACCCAAAAAGTTTCGAGTTCGGCGCATATCGAATTTCACGCCCGTATCATCCTTCAGAAATATATTCAGCGTAGCCTGATAAAAATCTCCAATGAGATCATTGAAGAGGCTTTTGATGAAGGAACCGATGTTTTTGATCTTCTGGATAATGCTGAAGCCAAACTTTATGAAGTGACCCAGGGGAATATTAAACGTTCTACTGAAACCGCTCAGAGTCTTGTAATCCAGGCAAAGAAAAAGATACAGGAGATCTCTAATAAAGAAGGTTTGAGTGGAGTACCTTCAGGATTTGAAAAACTTGATGAGCTAACTTCCGGCTGGCAACCATCAGATTTGATCATCGTTGCAGCTCGTCCTGGTATGGGTAAAACAGCCTTGACCTTATCTATGGCAAGGAATATTGCCGTGGATCAGGGTATTCCGGTGGCATTCTTCTCTCTTGAGATGTCTTCGGTACAGCTTATCACCCGTTTGATCTCTTCTGAAACAGGGCTATCCTCTGAAAAACTTAGAACAGGAAAGCTTGAGCAGCATGAATGGGAGCAGCTAAACGTTAAGGTGAAAGATCTGGAGAAGGCTCCTCTGTTTATTGATGATACTCCATCGCTTTCTATTTTCGACCTCAGAGCGAAAGCTCGTCGTCTTGCCTCTCAGCATGGAATTAAAATGATCGTGATAGATTACCTTCAGTTAATGACGGCAGGAGGAAGCCAGAAAGGTGGTAACAGAGAGCAGGAAATATCTACTATCTCGCGTAACCTTAAGGCGCTTGCAAAGGAATTGAATGTACCGGTAATTGCACTTTCACAGCTTTCCCGGGCGGTGGAGACCAGGGGTGGAAGTAAGAGGCCACTGCTTTCCGATCTTAGGGAATCAGGAGCGATCGAACAGGATGCCGATATTGTTTCGTTCATCTATCGTCCTGAATATTATAAGATCGAAGAGTGGGATGATGAAGAACGAACTCCTACCCAGGGTCAGGCAGAATTCATCGTGGCCAAGCACCGTAATGGTGGACTTGAAAATATCAGGCTTAAATTCATTGGAGAACTCGGTAAATTTGATAATTTAGAAGACTTTAGTTTTCCATCTGAAATTCCCTCGAGCATGAACAGCCAGGAGGGTGATAATGATTTCGGAAACTACAATTTACCTAATCCGAGTGCCGATGAAGCATTTGGAAGTTCAATGAACTCCGATTTGGATGATGACGATAATGACGTTCCGTTCTAATGAAAGCAAGCTGAATTCAGCCAGGGAAAATACTATATCTAAAAATACCTTAAGCAGCAAAGTATTGAAAAATGCCTTGCTGCTTTCTTTTTTATTGCTGTTAAGCGGGCAGATGTTTGCTTCAAGGATACTTATTCCAATGGATGCCGAATCCCAGGGGAATCATTTAAAAGCCTATGGTATTGTCTATTATTCCCTGGAAAATCAGTTAAGCGTGAACTGGCTTCTTAATTATCGGGGAGGCTCCTTTCTGATTTCAGATTCTGAAAAACTTAGGAAAGAATGTCAGATAAGAGGGGTTGACTTTGAGGTGATAAGCGATAATATGGCTGAAAGTATTCTGGAAGAGATTAGCAGTCCTTCCAGGAATATGGAATCAGTGGCTTTGGAAAAAGCTCCGAAAATTGCAGTTTATAGTCCAAAGGGGAACAAACCATGGGATGATGCAGTTACAATGGCCCTCAAATACGCTGAGATCCCTTACAAAACCATTTACGACAGGGAAGTCCTTAACGATGCTTTACTGCTCTATGACTGGCTGCATTTGCATCATGAGGATTTCACGGGGCAGTATGGAAAATTCTATCG
Source organism: Christiangramia sp. (assembly GCA_033721075.1). Taxonomy (GTDB): domain Bacteria; phylum Bacteroidota; class Bacteroidia; order Flavobacteriales; family Flavobacteriaceae; genus Christiangramia. The sequence continues at coordinate 175 of JAWWBH010000308.1, read as the reverse complement.
TGCTTTTCGAACAGATCCGTGGTATATAGAAGAGAAAAAAGAGGCTGAAGCTCTGGCTCAGGAACTTGGGTATTCGAAAGTTTCCGAGGAAAAACTGGCAGTAGCTCTAAAAATAAGAGATTATGTAGTGGGTGGTGGATTTATGTTCGCGATGTGTAGCGCTACTGATAGTTTT
>JAWWBH010000307.1:0-2917 GCA_033721075.1 Christiangramia sp. | reverse complement strand
CTCACTCACAAAGATACCGGCGCTTAATTCGGTGTCGGGAAGTGAATTCACCTCCTCAACCTTCTCCCTGGCAAAATCTACCCTTGAGTTATAAGCCCTGAGCTCCGGATTGTTAATCTGGGCTTCATTGATATAACTCTCTAATTGTTGCGCATTTGCCACAGAAAAAGAACTGAGCAAAACGAACAGGATTAGTCCAAACCTAAAATTCATATCAGTTCTCATATATTTTGAATTTTTTTATTCTGTTTTCCTTTAGCCCTTGCTTCTTTTCTCCAGCTGAACAATACCGGCACCACAAATAATGTGATAAGCGCGATCAACATTCCACCAAAACTAGGGATAGCCATGGGGATCATGATATCGCTTCCCCTTCCGGTTGATGTTAATACCGGCAGTAAAGCGAGAATGGTAGTGGCAGTGGTCATCAAACAGGGACGAATCCTTTTCTCTCCTGCTTCCACAACCGAAGCCCTGATCTCTGCCTGATCCTCGGGATCATTCCTCTCGAAGGTCTGGGTTAGGTAAGTGGCCATCACGACTCCGTCATCAGTAGCAATCCCGAATAAAGCAATGAAGCCTACCCATACGGCAACACTCAGGTTGATATTTTTCATCTGAAAGAGATCTCTTAGATTTTCTCCAAAGAAATTGAAATTCAGGAACCAGTCCTGTCCATAAGCCCACATCATCATAAAACCACCACCAAAAGCAACGGCTATTCCGGCGAAAACCATTAAGGACGTGGAAACAGACCTGAACTGGAAATACAAAATCAAAAAGATTATCAAAAGTGAAAGTGGCACGACAATAGATAAAGTCTTTTCGGCCCTGATCTGGTTCTCGTAAGTACCAGTGAATTTATAGCTGATCCCACCAGGCATTTCCAACTCTCCGCTGTCAATTTTATCCTGAATAAGTTTTTGGGCATTTTCAACCACCTCCACTTCGGCATAGCCATCCTGTTTATCAAACAGCACATAGCCAACTAGAAAAGTGTCTTCACTTTTAATGACCTGAGGTCCCTGCTCATATCGAATATCCACCAGTTCTTCAAGGGGGACAGGATTTCCTTTTTCAACAGGAATATAAATATTCTTAAGGTCCTGAGGAGTATTACGGAGCTCTCGCGGATACCTCACTCTAATACCATAGCGCTCGCGGCCTTCAACCGTCTGACTGAGACTCATTCCTCCAACAGCAACTTCAAGTACCTGCTGTACATCATCTATACTTATTCCGTATCGGGCGAGTCTTTCTCTTTTTATATCAACCAGCAAATATGGTTTTCCTACAATTCTGTCTGCAAACACAGCTTCATCCTTAACACCATCGGCCTCTTTCAGAATATCTTCCAGTTTCATCCCGAAAGCTTCGATCTGTTTCAGATCCTGACCTTTGACTTTAATTCCCATAGGCGCGCGCATCCCGGTTTGTAGCATCACCAAACGGGTCTCGATCGGCTGAAGTTTAGGCGCCGAAGTCACCCCGGGCAATTTCGTTGCCTTTACTATCTCATTCCAGATGTCATCGGGCGATTTTATATCAGGTCGCCAGTTTCTGAAATATTCTCCATCCTCATCGGGGATCAGATCCTGTGATTTAAGTAATAAAGGATTTTTAACCTGGTAGTCTGCATAATTTGCTTCATTATCAACCTCCAGGTTGGGGTTGGCAGCAAGTTTCCCGTTCTTCAACACAAAGAAATTATCTTCATTCACCCTGTAACGTTGCTGTTTTCCTCTCTCATTCTGCATATATTCAGATTTATACTGAATTACATTCTCATACATGGAGAGAGGTGCGGGATCCAGGGCCGATTCGGTTCGCCCGGCTTTCCCTACCACCGTTTCGATCTCGGGAATATTGGCTACCGCCATATCAAGCTGCTGCAACACTCTCTTATTTTCCTCAACGCCTGAATGAGGTAGAGATGTGGGCATCAATAAGAAAGAGCCTTCATTAAGGGATGGCATGAACTCCTTACCAGTATTTTGCATGATCACAGCACCTGTGATCACAATAGCTAAAGGTATTGAAAGGAAAAGTATTTTGTTATCCAGGGCCCATTTAAGGATAGGTACATAATATTTCTTAAACAGCCAGAAAAAGGCTAATAAGCCAAAGCTTATAAAGCCTACGAATAACAGATTCCAGAAAATATTCTTATCCAGTCCCAGTGGTCGCCAGTACTGGGCTAAAAGAAAGATGATAACTAAAGCCGAAATCGCCACGTTTAGCTTGTTGGCCATATTCCTGTCTATACGACCCCTGTTTTCAAGAATTCCACCAATACCAAAAGCGATAAGGGCCAGACCAAGCAGAATACTATAAAAGAGACCTGCAAGACCCAGCAATATGAGAAATCCATACAGCACTGGTACTAGCTTATCTTTTACCCTGTCCCTTTGAAAAATGAAGGCTGCAAAAGGTGGGATCAGAAATAAGGCAACCAAAACCGATGATGCAAGCGCCATGGTCTTTGTAAAAGCCAGTGGGCGGAATAGCTTTCCTTCAGCCCCAACCATTGTGAACACTGGAAGAAAACTTATAATGGTAGTAAGCACCGCGGTTAGAATGGCTCCCGAAACCTCGGAAGTCGCATTGTAAACGATCTGATTTGTTGTTTGGTCTTTAGTTCTTTCATTATGATGCCTAATGATATTCTCGGTAAGGATAACCCCCAGGTCTACCATGGTACCAATCGCGATGGCAATTCCCGAAAGTGCCACAATATTAGCCGGAACCCCAAAGAATTTCATGGAAATGAAAACCATTAGTACTGCTACTGGCAGTAATCCAGAGATAAGAAGTGAAGCTCTTAAGTTGAAAACCATAACCACGATCACCAGAATGGTGATAAGAATCTCAAGAATAAGGGCTTCATTAAGCGTTCCCAGGGTTTCTTCAATCAGCT
>JAWWBH010000306.1:0-2921 GCA_033721075.1 Christiangramia sp. | reverse complement strand
ATCTGTTACATCATAAATATATATAGTTTGTGCTGTGGTGATTTCGTCACCAACATTAAGTTCGGTTCCACCACCTCCAGATGCTGTGAAATACCCCTCATTTCCGGTTAAATTAGTCCCCGTAATGGTTGGCAAATTATAGGAAGTACCTGAGCAAATCGAAACATCATCAAGGTCATCAATATCTGGAGAAATAATTAAATCTACTTCCGCAATAGCTGGTTGGGAAGGACAATCTCCACCAAAAACTCCTTCACCTATAATAGTAACTGAATATTGGCCACTCTCTGTCACCTCTAAAGTGGAAGATGTGCCGATTATCTCATCAGAAGGTAATTTCTTCCATTCATATTCAAGCGTTCCTAATCCTCCATTAGCTATAGCGGTTAAAATAAAAGGACCATCATTTTCACAAGCAGTTATATCATTAACATCTGCTTCTGGCTCTACATTAAACTCACCTGCCGCAAAATCATCAAGGGAAGCTGTAAGTTCCTGGGATGATCTTGCCTCAACTAAAAACCTACTAAAACATGCATCATTAATTTCCAGACTCGCCAGATCGATTGATCCTTCAAAGAATTGGTTTTCATCATACATCGAGCTTATAAAGTTCCAACCATCTGGCACATCATACTCCTGAAGGTTGTTCTGGGCTACATTTCCCGGACCTGCCAGATCCAAGGATTTATTATTGCCATAATTGCCGTTTCCTGGTCCCGCCCAAACGTAAGAACTTACAGTCCCAAATTTACCACCTCCAGTAAAATCAATTAATATAAAGAGATCCCCGATGGCATGTTCTGGATAAAAGTCCCCACTTCTTTTCGGACTTGTTTGCAATACTCGTGGTCCTGTATTATTAAGATAAAACCAGAAACCAATCTGTGCGTCACCATTATTTGAAGTTTTATCTCCTGCAAAATACAATGTAGTTCCCTCCAAATAAGCCGCTGCATTGGCTATATCATTTTTAGCTTTAGTTTGCCCATCGGCCCAAATAAGTTGAGAGGCAATATTATAATCCTTAGACCCCTCTGTGAACTGATTATCAATGACCCCATTTCCAAATGGATCTTCAATATGATTGTAAACAGCCGGATTGGATGCCTCTAAAACCTCCCAATCTCCCGGATTTCCATCTACAGTAATAGCTTGAGACCAGGAATTGATTCCCATTAGACATAAAACGGATAAAATCACATAGGATTTTATTAACCATTTTTTACAAAGATTTACATTATAATAATAACGAAACCTTTTTTTAAAAGTAATCTCTTTCATAATTATAAATTTTAAAAGGTTAGCACCAGTAGCATGGTTAACCTAAAGGAGGCAGATTGGGCAGCCATTTTAAAAAAGGCATTCAATTGAATAATCTAAACTAGAAGAGTAGGGCGAATAACCTGTACCAGAATTGTGGCCAGGGAAATACCTTAAAAGGTAAACCATCGTCCGGGGGGAGTAAAATCTTTGATTTGGGGGGATACTACACAGTAACCTTATGTGCTGTTACTGATGAATACCAAATTGCCATTAAGTCAAGGGCCACAAAAAGGACTCTTAATTAAAGTAAAGCAGTTTGGGGGGCTATAAAACAAAAATGAGAGGGTAGTAGGATAGTAAGGTTATTTTTGTAATAGCGTTTAAAGATAAAATAATTTCTATGTAAGAATGAAACTATTACCCATAATAATCTAAGCAACAGAACCTTAAAGCCATAAAACAAGGGTTATCCCCCATAAATTTTAAAATCAATATGCCGAAAATATTGAAATAAAAAAGCAGGCCATATGGCCTGCTTTCTGATAGTTTTTTGATTAAATTATTCAGAGGAGATTATAGTTTTCGAGAAACTCTCCCTGTCTGTATTTACTTTGATAATATATGCCTGACCAGAGCTTACTAATGAACCAACGTTAAATTCACTTATATCTCCTGAGGTCACACCTAAGAACTTAAAGTTCTGTAGTAGCTGACCACTAAGATTAAAGAATTGAATGTTTACATCTGCAACATAATCAAAATGGTACTGAACACTTATTTGATCAACAAATGGAACGGGCGCGACGCTAAACCCGCTTACTAAAGAAGTATTTAAAGCAAAGCTGGATCCAGCCACATCACATTCAGGTGAAGAAGGTGCGGTAGTAGCAGAAGTTCCTCCAAGCGGACATCCAGCCTGATTCAATCCATCCAGGTACATACCAAAAGCACCAGCTTCATCATTAGCGAAAGCATCGTTGACATCGGCAATTAAAGCCTCAACATCTGAATAAGCAAAACCGACTTCAGAACTACAGGTATTTAGAAGTGCTGCAACAGACTGCCTGCCCAGATTAAAAATTCCACCTCCACCTAAGTTCAGTACTTCTAATAAGCTGTAATCTGCAATTGCAGAAGGAGCGCTGGTAAAGATATCTCCATACCTGTCACAGGTTACATAAGCATCACACCATCTATCGGTATGTTCTTTCCAGTAACCAAGAGTACAACCCTCATCCACAACACAATTTTCAAGTGTTATGGTAATGCTTGATGCCAGTCTGCATATATGAGCGGGTACATTATAAGTTATATTAATTATATAGATACCTGCAGTATTTCCTGTAAAGTTGCCGTTACTATCTACTCCTGTACCACTGTATACTATATTGGTAGCATCGGAAGGAACGTAGACACTTAAATCTACCAATCCCGCATCTGAAACACAAAAGGTCGCTTCAAAAATATCATCCTGTGGCTGATCCTCATATTCGAAAGTTATCTCGTCATAATTGGAACAACCGTTTCCATCTGTGTAATCATACCGAATGGTTTGAGTGGATTCCGAAAGATCGGGAACAAAATTTCCATTAGCATCTACATCACCGCTCCAGGTACCTCCGGAAGGAGAACCTAAAAATACAAGCCCTAAGGTT
>JAWWBH010000305.1:0-2921 GCA_033721075.1 Christiangramia sp. | reverse complement strand
TCATCTTTTACCCTGTGAGCAATTTCATGACCTTCCTTTACGCTTATTTGAGCGTTCACAGCGATATGAAGATCCACGTGGTAGGTCATCCCCGTTTTTCTTATATAACATTTTTCTGTGTCTACCACCCCAGGATGCGAATGAGCTATTTTTCTGATCTGATCTTCAATCTCATCATACCGGTGTTCATCCATTACTTCCCCTAATGCCGGCCGAAGAATAAGATAGGCATTATAAAGAATGAAGCCTGAAGCGAAAAGGGCAGCCCAGTCATCGGCATTTTCATAACCTTTTCCCATTACCAGGGCTATACTAATTCCTATAAATGCCATAAGGGAGGTAATTGCATCGCTTCTGTGATGCCATGCATCAGCCTTTAAAACCGAGCTTTCGGTCTGTTTTCCTTTCTTTGAAACTACCCGGTAAAAAGTCTCCTTGATAATGATTATGGCGGCAAGTACCAGTAGAGTATATGGTGCTGGAACCTCATGCGGAGTATTGATATTTTCAATGCTCTCGTATGCTATGATAGTGGCTGAAACTATCAGGAATCCAACTACTATGAAGGTAAACAGGGGTTCTGCTTTTCCATGACCATATGGATGATTGGCATCAGCAGGTTTTGAAGCATATCTCAATCCTAAGAGCACAAGAATTGAGGAAAACACATCAGTTGTGGATTCAATGGCATCTGCAATTAAAGCATAGGAATTTCCAAAAACACCAGTAATAAATTTTGCCACTGCCAGCAAGGCATTACCTGCAATACTCAAATAAGATGCTTTGATAGCTTCCCGAGCTCCCGGCTGCATAGAATTACATATTTAGAGTTGCTAAATTAGGATAATTTGTCACTTAAGTTGATTATAAATAAGTAAAATTCCGCTGATAACCATCAGGATAATAAGAAATTTCCTGAAGGTGCTGCTCTTCATTTTTGATAGGAATTTCTTGCCGATTATATTCCCAACTACAGCCCCAAGGCCAAGAGCGATCCCATAGATCCATAGTTCGGCATATAGAAGCCCAAAGAATGCATAACTTCCAATCTGTGAGATTCCCAGAAAAAATGAGTTGACCGTTTTGGTAGCGATAAGCTCTTCCTTATCGAGGCCAAGATTAAGATAAAAAGGATTGAGAACAGGCCCCAATGCCCCGATGATAGTTCCCAGTATAGAAACTACAAACCCCAGAGGAATGAAATACCAGAGCCTTACAGGAAATGAACGTTCTTTCTTTCCGAATTTATATTGAAAAACAGTGCTTATAAGAAAAAGACCTACAAGAATTTGCAACCAGTAGGCTTCTGCTTTTGTAAAGAACCACCCGGCAATCCAGGCACCTGTCATTGCTGCAGGAACATAATACCAGAATACCTTCCAGTTTATATGTTTCCAGAATAATATGAGTCTGGCAGGCCGCCCAATAAAAGTACCAAGGTTAAGCACCGGAGCAGTTTTAGTGGTGCCTATCAGAAAGTTTAGAGTGGGAACCAGGATCAGTGCCCCACCACCACCTGAAATTGTAGATATTATAAACGCAACAATTCCGGCTATAAAAAGTAAAAGGAGAAAAAGAAGATCTATATCCTGAAGAATTTCAACCATTCAAATCTAATTACCACCAAACTACAAAAAAGCTTTGATAACCCGTTTTTGTCTTCATCCAGATAAGAGGGGATTTCTGTTTTTCGAAGAGGGCCTCTATTGTTTTTATTATTTCAGAATGACTAAACCATTCCTTGTTAGATTCAGGAGGAGCACTCCAGGATCTTTTTGGCGGACTGAAAAACATATTATCCTGAGCCTTAAACCTTGAAAATTCAGAAAAATTAAACCACTCCCCGGTATAGCAATCTGTGTTTATTTCGGCCGTTCGTAAATCCTGAAACCCTGCAGGGGTGAATAACTTCGCTTTAAAGCATATTTGCTGCTCGATTTCTTCCTGTTGCAGGCCTAAGTTTTTAAGGTACTTGAGAGTCTCTGGCTTATATAAGATGGGAAATTGCCTGTTCTTTAACTTATCCAGCTTTTCGGAAAAACTATCCCTTCGGTTAGGGCCTATCCATCTGTTGATATCCGGAGCTAAATTCTTATCATAGATATAGAGTTTATAAACGAGCTCTACATGTAATGGTTTTTGAGATTGTTTATCGTAAACCAGAAAATCTATTTCACCCAGGGTGTGTTTATTTTCAATTATCTGGATATTTGAATCTATTAGCCGATATCTTTCAGAATACTTAATGGCAAGCTCGAAAAAACTTTCCATTCTTTTTCCAAGGACAGAGTTCCTTGGATGTTCAATTTGTTCAAGGTCCTTTTTAAGTCTGTCCGTAATCTGGACAGCTGGAAAATCAAATGAGGGAAATTCAGTGATCCTGTCTTCCCTAAAAATAGATGGTGTGGAGCAGAAACCGGTAAACTGATCTGTGAGGTGCATCAGTTTTTACTTTTTATAGGTATCCAGATCTTTTCTTTTGAATCAGGGTTTTCCGGACCTTTATATTCCTCGCCGAGGATCTCAAAATGTGGCCTATTGTCTAAGGTATATTTGGAGGAAGGCAGCCAGTCCTCAAATATGAATTTTGAAGTTTCGGCAAATTCCTTGGCTGTTCCGTGATGTATAAAAACAGCATAAAGTCCGGCAGGAATTTCCAGTGCCTGTAATCCTTTCGGAATGAAACTATGATCCTGGGTTTCCATTGCGGCCCATTTTTCAAAGACCGATTGTGAATCGAACTCCTCATTTATGAACTTTTCACCATAAATCTGGACGGAGAACAGGGCATCATTCTTATTATTTTTAATGGCGTCACGGGACTGCATGAATCTTTTCCAGAGAAGACTGGTCTTATCATCGGCAAGACTGGTAGAGACTTTGATCCCTACCAGTTTCTTTTCTTCTATTTCTATTATTTC
>JAWWBH010000304.1:0-2951 GCA_033721075.1 Christiangramia sp. | reverse complement strand
TTCCTGCGGAATCTGATCCTTTTCGATAGCTTTTATATAGAGGGTATTATTGCTGATATTCCATTTCCTGGAATTCCCATCAAAAGAATGTGCAGAGGGGCCAATTCCCAGATAGGTCCTTCCCATCCAGTAAGCCATATTGTTACGTGAGTGATAACCAGGTTTACCGAAATTCGAGAATTCATAATGTTCAAAACCATTGGTGGTAAGCGTGCTCACCAGAATCTCAAATTGTTCGCGGTACTGCTCATCATCCACTGCTTTTATCTTACCTTTTTCTATGAATTTTTCCAATGCCGTTTTTGGTTCCACCGTAAGGGCATAACTTGAAATATGTGGGATTTCCAGATCAAGAGCAGTCTGAAGGTTTTCTTTCCACTGCGCATTGGTTTGTCCCGGGATTCCGTAAATAAGGTCAATGGAGATATTATCGAAATATCGCTTTGCATGTTTTAACGAACTCAATGCTTCATCTGAATTATGAGCTCGGTTCATCAATTGCAGGTCTTCCTCAAAAAATGACTGTACTCCAATACTCAGTCTGTTAATAGGCGATTCACTTAGCATTTTCAGCTTCTCCTGTGTAAGATCATCCGGATTTGCTTCCAGGGTGATCTCTGCATTTTCAGTTACTTTAAAATTTTCAAAGACCGTCTGGAAGATCTGGTCAAGTTCTTCTTTGTTGAGCAGGGAAGGGGTGCCACCACCAAAATAGATGGTTTCAATTTCTTCGGAATCCAGTTCATTTTTTCGCAATACAAGTTCACGGCCTAACATTTCGACCAGTTGTGATTTTTTCTTTGTTGAAGTCGAGAAATGGAAATCACAATAGTGGCAGGCCTGTTTGCAAAAGGGGATATGTATATAGATTCCGCTCATCAATGTTCAATTACCAATAAACAATTATCATTTATCACTTTTTGGATGAATTCTAGTAGATTTTAGTATTGAATATAGAATTTTGGAAAGTTCATCAGCTGATTGAAATAATGTATTAAATTTTTCTTCTTCCAGATAGTCGGAATCTTTTAATAATCTTAACCAGTATTTCGTTTCGAGACTTTCCTTGTAGGCAATTGATATTTTAGATGAGAAATCGGCGTTTGATATCGCTCCGTTAGCCTCCGCCTCATTTGCTCCAATTGATGTACCACATTTCAATAGCTGTTTGGATAGGATATATTCTTTTTGGGAAGTCAATTCCTTGCAAACCAGAACAATTTTCAATGCGAACTTGTAGGATTTCTCAGCAACTGCATTCTCCTTTTGTTTATTGGTCATTGATAATTGTTTATTGAAAGAATTATTTAATTTTATTCGGATTTTGTTTAACAAAAGCATTCCAGCCGGTATAGCTTTTTCCTATTTCGGTGCGGCCAGAATTGTAAAAATGGCATACCGCTGCGGCAAGTCCGTCGGTTGCATCCAGGTTTTTTGGGAGTTTACCTATGTTCAGCTGACTTTGAAGCATTTTAGCTACCTGCTCTTTGCTGGCGTTTCCATTTCCGGTAATGGCCATTTTGATCTTTTTTGGCAGGTATTCAGTGATGGGGATCTGTCTTGAAAGACCTGCAGCCATGGCTACTCCCTGAGCCCTTCCCAGTTTGAGCATGGACTGGACATTCTTCCCGAAGAAAGGAGCCTCGATCGCAATTTCATCCGGATGATAATTTTCGATCAATTCGATCGTTCGTTCAAATATGAGTTTTAGCTTTACATAATGGTCTTTGTATTTACTCAGCTGAAGTTCATTCATCTGGATAAAACTCATCTTTTTATTTTCAACCTTTATGAGGCCGAAACCCATTATCGTGGTTCCTGGATCTATACCTAGAATGATCTTTTCACTTTTCAAAACCGATTTTTCCGAAGATTTGCTCACTAAAAATACCTAATTTGGGACTTTCACAAAGCTACGTAATTCTGCTTTGGCAGCATCAAACTTAGCGCTCATGCTTTTGATTATTCTACTGGTTCTCGTTACAGCCTGCTATCTGGGGTTAATAGCGAGCCTGACCTATGGATGGAAATTGCTGCCCGATTTTAACTTAAGGAAGCTTAATGCAGAAACGGGCTTTAGCATTGTGGTTGCATATCGAGATGAGGCTGAAAATCTCCCTGACTTGTTCAAATCACTATGGGGTTTACATTATCCTCTGGATAAGTTTGAGATCATCCTTGTGAATGATGAATCACAGGATAAGTCCAAAATATTATGTGAAGAATTTCAAAGGGATTTTCCCGAAATGAACATTAGACTTCTGGAGAGCGTTCGAAGATCGGGTTCTCCAAAGAAGGACGCAGTAAATAAGGCAATTGCTGAATCTGTTTTTGATTTTATCGTAACCACAGATGCAGATTGTGTGGTTCCCACGAACTGGCTACGAGGTTTTGATCAGGTGATATGTGATAATAACTCCAGGCTTATTGCCGGCCCGGTGGGATTTATTCAGGGAACAGGAGAGAAGAAAGCACTATTCAATAGTTTCGAAGAAATGGATTTTATGAGTCTTCAGTCTACCACCGTAGGTAGCTTTGGTATTGAAAAGCCATTTATGTGTAACGCTGCGAATCTATGTTATGAGAAAAAAGCATTTCTGGATCATAGCGGTTTTTCTGAAAATGATAAAATAGCCAGTGGGGATGATGTTTTTCTGCTTCAGAAATTCAATGATTTAGGATTGAATATATCTTTCATCAAATCGGCAGATTTCATAGTGCTCACAAAGTTTCAGGCAAGTTTAAGTGCCCTTATTAACCAGAGGGTCCGGTGGGCTGCAAAAGCATCGGCCTATAAAAGTCCTTTTGGAAGGTTTACCGGTCTTATCGTGTTTTTGATGAACCTTCTGCTGATCATCTATGCTGGTCTGGCCTTTTTTCAAGTTGTATCTTATCAGTATGTGATGATTGCTTATTTACTGAAATTTAACGCAGATTTTATCCTTATATAT
>JAWWBH010000303.1:0-3002 GCA_033721075.1 Christiangramia sp. | reverse complement strand
TTATTTCATAATCTTCATTACCTGCTTCTTTAAGTGCTGCTTTAATTCTTGGATAGCTTAGGTCATATGGAACGTTTTCGTCATTTTTTGCCAGAAACCATAATGTAGGTACCCTAACATTTCGCAAACTCTCTGCTGGATCCACAGGACCCGTCTCTTTCATTTTTATTCTATATTCCGGATCTAAATGATCCCAATCAGGAAATGCTTTTTCAAACCATTCATATTTACTTTTTCCGTTTCGAATGAAACTATTAATGGAATCTATAGAAACATCGGTGAGCGCTAGATTGTAAAATTCTCTTTCGAATTTCACCGCCTGAACCCACTCCTGTTTAGTTAGATTTTTATTGGCCAATTCATTTTTCACCTCGTGCATATAAGTCTCGAATCCGCTAACTCCAGAACCAACACGAACCAGGAAGAACGAAATGTCATCTGTTTTGGATGCTGCGATAGAACCCACCCAGCCGCCTTCGCTGGATCCCTGAATTCCAATTTTGTTTGAATTGATATCAGAATGATTTTTCAAAAAATCTATTCCAGCTAAAACATCGCTTGCCAAATCTTCATAACCGGCTGTTTCAAATCTTCCAGTAGATTTACCTACACCTCTTTTATCGTAGGAAAGGACTGCGATCCCATATCTTGTGAAAAATGAAGTCCATGGTCCTAAATGCCTGTCTTGACGACCTGACCCATGTACATTTATAATAGCCGGGAATGGTCCACTCCCTTCAGGTAAAGTTAATTCACCCGCTAAAGTTATATTGCCATTACTAAAAGAAACCTCTTTAACTATTGGTGCTATTTTTTTTGTAGCATATTTTTTTTGTCCATTTTCAGGAATCCACCACAAACCTTTAACACTCCCTTTTCGATCAAATTCAAATTCAATTTTAGTCTTTGAATCAGGTGGATAAGCAGATGTAAAAACATTGTTATTTTCAGGAACGAAAGCCCCAACAATTTCTCCATTTTCTGGCTCAATATATACCACACTTCCTTTGATTTCTCCCATTGGACCTCCAGTTATGTACACCCCGTCTTCAAATTCAAAATCCCCCTGGTATTGATGATATTTATCATGTGAGATATTTGTTTTGTCCTGAGAATAAGTGTTTATAGATAAAGAAATAAGAAGTAAAATATTAAATAATTTATTCATAGGTAACTTTATTTAATTTTAGATATCAAAATATCAATTTAAGAGTTTAATTGTGAATTTCTTAAAATGAATATGTGAATGTCCATTTTTAGTATATCAATCACCTATTTATGAAGTCAACAAGCCTTTTACTTCAAGCTTTGAGAGCTTTCTGATAAGCCTGTTGCCAACTCGGTATATCATTTTGTTCTTTTCCTTATGCCTCCTGATGACCTGGCCGGGTATAAAAGCGAAAAAGCCTCTAATTTCCAATTAGTTTAGGCTGGGAGAGATCAGGCCGCCAGTAAGGCATTTGGCCACCAGTTGTGTGGTATTTGCACAACCGCTCTTCTGCAGGATATTTTTACGATGGGTCATCACAGTGTGAGGGGAAAGATTAAGTTTACTGGCAATGTCCTGTGCATTTAAACCGCCGGCAAGTTCTTTGATTATCTCAATTTCCCTTTCAGAAAAAAGGGCTGAAAGATCCTTTTCTGCTCTTTCGCAGTTTTTGGGATCGAAACTGCCTTCTGTAACCTCCACATTGAAATATGATTTTCCGCCGTTCATATTGATAAAAGAAACGCTGCTCGTACTGCTTACCTTCAGGTGGGAGACATCTGTATTTATACATAATACATGTTCTGGTGCCCCATTATCCAGGACATTCAGCGGAATCGCCTGGTAAAGCATCGTTCTTAGCTGTCCCCTGCGGTCTTTCATGCGATAGGTAAACATGTTCTTGTAGTCCAGCACCTCATCTTTTTCAAGATAAGAAGTGTAGAAATCACTGATCACCCTGCTCTTCAGATTAAGATTATCAATCTCCTCGGGAACCACCGTCTGCAAAAGATCCTTAAGAAGGATATCCCTGGTATCCATATCCACAAAGTGCTTTACCGATTCTGAAACATATTCCAGTTCAAAATCATGAAGATTCACAATGTATAAATAGGAGTTTCCCACAGCGAACATGGAAGCAAACCTCTTAAAATCAGCAGAGATCTCGAAAGACCGATACTCATTCACCTGGCTGGAGTACATTTCCTTCCAGTAATCTGTGATCTTTTCGAGTTCCTTACTCATGCCAATAGGTTTTTTGGGAGAGTAAAGATAAAATTTCAGATTCTTTTTACGAATAAATCCCTGATATTATATTTCAATTCAAACTGGGAGAGATCACGCCGCCGGTAAGGCATCTGGCTACCAGATGCGCGGTATTCGAGCAGCCACTCTTTTGCAGGATATTCTTCCGGTGGGTCTTAACGGTGTGGGGTGAAAGATTCAGCTCCTGTGCGATATCATCAGCACTAAGTCCGCGGGCAAGCTCGCCCACTATCTCCTTTTCCCTTTCTGATAATATTTCTGTAAGACTTTGCTTTTCAAAAACAGAGAATTTGGGATCGAACTTCCCGTACTCACAGTTAATATTATAGTATGACTTTCCGCCCTTTAAGTGGACAAAAGAAACATCCCCGCTACTCACCACCTTTAAATGTGAGATATCTGCGTGCACACTGAAAACATGCTGAAAGTGACCATTCTCGGCCACAGACAAAGGCGTAGCTTGATGCAATATGGTCCTTATCTTACCTTCAGGATCGCGCATCTGATAGGTATACACCACCTTATAAGAAAGAACCGCTTCCTTATAACCTGAGCCATACTCCTTTTTAAGGTACCTCATAAAAAAGTCCCGTATCACGTTCTCTTTTGCCTGGATAGAATCAATTTCTTCTGGTAAAGCTGTGCCCAGCAGCTCCTGCATGGTAACGGTATCACTGTCTATCCCCACAAATTCCTTAACAGAATCTGAAACCATCTCAAGATGCAGGTTATGAAAATTCACTATATA
>JAWWBH010000302.1:0-3013 GCA_033721075.1 Christiangramia sp. | reverse complement strand
TTTCTGCTTTATCAATTCGGTTATATAATGCTCATGTATGGGTTTTATGGTATCTGTTTGCCACAACATCCCAATTTCATTGAGTAAAGGGATGAATACATCGTGAAATACTTCTCTAAATGTTCTTTTCTCTCTTAGTTTATTATAGGTTAGCTGAAAAAGGCCTTCATCAAAATTCATCATGGCCAGTTTAAAGGCGTTTTTAGAACGGCTTTCTTCGCTTGCCGAAGCAGAAATTCGCTGTACAAGGCTGGTGATCTCATCTTCATTCATTTTGGAGATGCGGGATATCTTATAGCCATGGGAGTTGAGAAAAGCTATATTGAGAAGCTTTTGAAGGTTTTCTCCGTTATAGGTTCTTATGTTAGTATCGGTCCTTTCAGGTTGTAGAATATCATAGCGCTTTTCCCAAATCCTGATGGTATGAGCTTTAATACCACTTAAATGTTCGAGATCCTTAATGCTAAAATTTTGCTTAATGTGTTCCATAGTAATCGATAGAAGTTAAACAAATCTAAACATTAATAGAATAAGTTTGATAAAGGAAAGTGTTAAATTGTTTAATCTAATAGTTAAAAAATTAAACAAAATAAAATCAGGGCAAAAAAATAACCCATAATGGGTTTAAATAGAGAAATATTAAAAAGTGCCCGGAGCGGGAGTCGAACCCGCACGCCCTAATGGACACATGGCCCTCAACCATGCCTGTCTACCAGTTCCAGCACCCGGGCGAAAAACTAAAATCATATCGGGCCTGACTAAAAAAGCTTTAGTCTATTTACCGCGAATTCGTATCTGGGGTGATACAAAAAAAGTGATCTGGCTGGGGCTCGAACCCAGGACCCTCTCCTTAAAAGGGAGATGCTCTACCAACTGAGCTACCAGATCTAGAACAGAATCAAATTATGAACTTTTCAAATGATCTGGCTGGGTTTTCTTCGAGTTCCTCGGGATATCCCTATACTATCGGGACTCGCCCTTCCAGTTCACTTTGTGATCTGGCTGGGGCTCGAACCCAGGACCCTCTCCTTAAAAGGGAGATGCTCTACCAACTGAGCTACCAGATCAATAAAAAAACATCCGTCGTTTTGCGAATGCGGGTGCAAATATACATTCATTAATTTATTTTTCAAGGCTAAATTGCTATAATTTTATCATAGTTTTGCCTTCGTCTCATTATAAGCATATTATCATATGAAAATTTTTCTTTTGGGCTATATGGGCTCCGGAAAATCGTATATAGGAAAACAACTTGCAGAAAGTCTCGGGTACCTGTTCACAGACCTTGACGAAGAAATAGAAAAGAAGGAAAATTCAAGTATTCCGGAAATCTTTGAAAAAAAAGGAGAAGTATATTTCAGGAAATTGGAGAGACAAATGCTGGAAAAGGTTTTGCTGTCTCAAACTTCATCAATCATATCTCTTGGTGGAGGAACTCCTTGTTATGGTGATAATCTTGAGATTATAAAGAAAGCTGGCGATGCTACCACCGTTTACCTAAAATGGAATATCGCAACTTTAACCGAACGCTTATTTGCCGAAAAGGAACACCGGCCTTTGATAAGTCATCTGGAAGACAGAGAAAAGCTGGAGGAGTTCATTAGAAAACATCTTTTTGAAAGAGGTTTTTATTATAACCAGAGTGAACATATTATCAATTGTGATTCACTTTCTCCAGAAGAAATAATCAAAGAGATAAAACTCAGGTTAGGATAATTCCACCTTCTCATTATTTTCATCCAGGGTAACTTTTACGGTTTCACTGAGCGAGGTTGACAGGGAAATCCCTTTGTAATCGGCTTTTACGGGATATTTTTTATGATTCCGGTCTACCAGTACCGCGGTCCTGAACTGTTTAAGCGGGACTTCAAGAAAATGTCTTACTCCATAGATGAGAGTCGTTCCAGAGTTCAGGACATCATCGACTAAAATTATTGATTTGCTTTGATATTCCTCCGGGCTCAGTGAGGTCTTTATTTCTCCCAGCGGATTCTTTTTATCTATTTCAACTTTGCATAGAGAGATTTTAAGAGGCGAGATCTGCTCCAGTTCTTCCTCAATTTTTCTGGCAAGCTGATATCCGTTTTTTGCGATACCGGCTATTATAACTTCTTTTTCATCAATATTGCTTTCATAGATCTGGTAGGCAATACGACGGATCTTATGCTTTATCTGCTCCTGATTTAATATTGGATGCTTTTTCATTTCTTATCTTTTTATGAATTTAAAGAACAGTTCATTTCCCTGTCTTGGCTCAATGGAGTTATAACACCTCTCTAAAATATCAATTTTGAAGTACGGACTAAAATACGTTAAATATTCTTCTTTGCTTCCACCAAGTGGAGGACCATTTTCCCCGAGTTCAAAATCAAAGAAGACCCCTGCAATCTTCCCATTCTTGTTTAACAGGTTATAGCTTTTTTCAGCATAATCAGGTCTTTTTTTTACCGGAATAGCACAAAAGAAGGTTTGTTCCAAAATAAGGTCATAGGCTTTATCTAAAGTAAAAAAGTCCTGCTGAAGCAATTGCTCCTTTGGAAAATCGTGGACCCGTTTTTGAAAGTTCTCAAGTGGCTCAGGGGCAATATCACAAATGGTAACATTTTCAAAACCATTTTTAAAAAGATATTCCGCTTCATAAGAATTACCCGCTCCGGGAATTAGTATTTTCAATTCTTTGTCTTCCAGCTGGTCGATATACTCTTTTAGGGGAGTGGATATGTATCCAATATCCCAACCGGTTCGGTTTTCCCTATATCTGCTAGACCAAAATTCACTATTCACTGTCCTTGTCTTTATCCTTGTTCTCCTCGCGGTTTTCCCTGGCATTTTCAAACCAATCATCTATATCCCTTCTGTCCTTCTTGGTGGGCCGGCCCGTGCCTTTTTTTCGGTAATAATCCTTTGAGTATTTTAAAAGATCCAGTTTTTCGAAAGCCTCCTTAGGCGTTATATCATGTACATAGAGATTTACGAGTTTGGCGCCCACTCTGCTCTTGGGAATATCGAGGAT
>JAWWBH010000301.1:0-3019 GCA_033721075.1 Christiangramia sp. | reverse complement strand
AGTATTGGCAGGGAAACTACTTCTTCCTAACCACATCTGGCACCATAAACTCATAATTACCTCCATGATGTATCAGATCGCGAACAACGGTAGAAGAAATATGAGACTTTCCGGAGCTGGAAATTAAGAAAACACTGTCTATACCAGACATTTTATGATTGGTTTGCCCAATGGCTTTCTCAAATTCAAGATCCTGGGCATTCCGTAACCCGCGGAGGATGAATCCGGCATTTTGAGATTTGCAGAATTCCACTGTTAAACCTTTATAGGTCTCTACTTTTACTTTTGGTTCCTTTTTATAGGTCTCTTTAAGAAAATGGAGTCTTTCTTCCAGGCTAAACATATATTTCTTGCTGGAGTTAGTTCCTATGGCAAGGATGATCTCGTCAAATAAGGGCAGTGCACGATCAATGATATCGGTATGTCCCAGAGTAAGCGGATCAAATGATCCGGGAAAAACTGCTTTTTTCATCTCGTGGAATTAGGTCGGTTATATTTTTAAAAGATAATCAGAAAAAATTACTTAGTTCTTCAAAGCTTCTTCTATGGCACTCCCAAAAAGTTCCGGCAGACTTATTCCGGCTTTCTCGGCCTGTTGAGGCAGAATACTCGCCTGGCTCAAACCAGGGTTAGTGTTCATTTCGATAAAATGAGGCTCGCCATTATGAAAAATGAACTCAGACCTCGAATAGCCTTTCATTTTGAGCTTTTTGTAGATCATTTTAGCGATATTTTGCACTTTTTCAGTGTCTTCTTCTGAAATTCTCGCCGGAGTAATTTCCTGTGACTTTCCCAGATATTTTGCTTCATAATCGAAGAATTCATTTTCCGAAACTATTTCGGTCACCGGCAGGGCCCTGACCTCCCCTTGATAAGTGATTACACCAACCGATACTTCAGTTCCGTCAAGGAACGATTCAATTATAATTTCAGTGTCTTCGGTCAAAGCATTTTTAATTGCGGGAATAATGTCTTCCCGGGTATTTGCTTTTGCCACTCCAAAACTACTGCCGGCACGATTCGCCTTTACAAAACAGGGAAGCCCTACTTTATCAACTATTTCATCAATATTCACTTCATCGCCTTTATCCATGAAATAGTTAACCGCTGTTTTTATACCATAAGGTCTTAAAACACTTATTAGATCACGCTTGTTGAAGGTAAGGGCGGACTGATACATATCACAGCTGGTTTGCGGAATATTAAGAAGTTCCAGGTATGCCTGTAAAAGTCCATTTTCCCCTGGAGTTCCATGAATGGTGTTAAAAACACAATCAAATCTAATAACCCTGTCATTGATGGTAACGGTGAAATCGCTTTTGTTTACCGGGTAAGGAGTGTCATCTGCTGCCACTACAAACCATTCGTTTTGTAAGATGTGTACACGGTAGGGTTCATAAAGACTGCGATCAAGATTCTTATAAACTATATTTCCGCTGTTAATAGAGATTCGGTATTCACTCGAATACCCGCCCATTGCGATGGCAATATTTTTCTTCATATTCAATATATCCGGTTAGAAGTCGTTAAACAAAAATATCATTTAAAAGGGCAGTCACCAAAACCAAAGGGTTTTATATCTTTGCCCATTATCAATAAACTATGGGATTATTCAGATTTATTTTTAGCAAGACCTTTTTAATTCAGTTAGTACTTGCAGTTATTGTGCTGATTGTTATAGCATTTTTAACGATGCAATGGCTTGATTATTCTACCAACCAGGATCAAAGGATAGAAGTGCCAGATCTTGCAAAAATGAATCTGGACGTGGTAGAGGATAAACTGGATGAACTTGATCTAAAATATGAGATCCTGGATTCTGCCAATTTTAATCCTGATTTCCCGCGTTATTCAGTAATAGACCAGGTTCCGGCTCCGGGTAAATTTGTGAAAGAAGACAGGAAGATTTATCTAACACTTAACCCATCTGGATACAGAAAGATTGAGATTCCCAATAATCTTATCCGCAAGACCCGAAGACAGGTAGAGCCAACATTGCGTTCCCTTGGATTTGAAATAGGAGAAATTACTTATAAACCGGATATCGCCGAAGATGCTGTTCTTGAATTAAGGCATAAGGGTAAACTTATCGAGCCGGGAGATGAGTTAATGAAGACATCGGTTATAGACCTGGTATTAGGTGATGGAAGTGGAAGGTATAATCAGGAAACTGAAGATACCAATGAAGTGGATGAAACAGAAAACGAAGTTGATGAATTCTAAAAAAGACCAGAGGGAAGAGATAGACGAGCAGGAAGAGGACGAAAGTCTTTATGAACATCATAAATTCATTGCCGAAGTTGGCCAGAAGCCTTTGAGGGTGGACAAATACCTGATGAATTTCATTGAGAATGCCACCAGGAATAAAATTCAGAAAGCCGCGAAAAGCGGAAATATCTACGTAAATAACGAAACGGTAAAACAGAATTACAAGGTTAAGGCCGGGGACGTGGTGCAGGTGATGTTTGAGCATCCGCCTTATGAATATTTGCTGGTTCCTGAGGATATACCCCTTGATATTGTCTATGAGGACGATCATCTGCTTGTCGTTAACAAACCAGCCGGTATGGTTGTGCATCCCGGGCACGGCAATTACAGTGGCACACTTATAAACGCTCTGGTTCATCATTTTGATAATCTGCCAAATAATAGCAGTGACAGGCCTGGATTGGTTCACCGCATTGATAAGGATACCAGTGGATTATTAGTCATAGCCAAAACCGAGCAAGCTATGGCCCATCTTTCAAAACAGTTCTTTGATAAGACCAGCGAACGTGAATATGTTGCATTGGTTTGGGGGAATGTAGAGGAGGAGCAAGGTATTATTGAAGGAAATATTGGCAGAAACCCTAAAAACCGACTTCAGAACGTGGTGTATCAGGGAGATGATGCCGATAATGGTAAGCCCGCCGTCACTCATTACAAGGTCATAGAGCGATTTGGATATGTGACCCTGGTCTCCTGTAAGCTGGAAACGGGAAGAACGCACCAGATCCGCGTTCATATGAAGTATATTGGT
>JAWWBH010000300.1:0-3028 GCA_033721075.1 Christiangramia sp. | reverse complement strand
AGTATCCTGATATTATCCAGTTTCCCGGTTTTCTTTTATGCGAAACGCTATAAGTTTTCAGAATCATTATGGGCCTATTCATACAGTATACTCTATACATTCGGCCTGTTCTGGATCACCCCGTATGCGATCGCCACTGCGAGCAGGAGGGGATGGCTAACAAGGTAAACAGGAGGCAATTTAAAAAATTCGGAGGCCGTCTAAAAAGTCTGTAAAACGTCATCCTGTTCCGATAACTACCGGAAAGATTTAAGGAGCTTTATTAATTGAAATTCAACATCAATTAGAAGCTGAAACAAGTTCAGCTTGACGAAATAAGGACTTTTTTAGACGGCCTCTTTTCATTCTTTCAATATCAAGCGCGCAAAAAAATAGCTGGTATTGTACAAATAAAAATTTGTGAATATCTCATGATGAATTTTTATTCCAGCCTGTATGTGAACATCTATATTTGCGTCCCTAAAAAAATATAAGATATGAGTATTACCTGGTACGAATGCAAAGTAAAATATAGAAAAGTCCATGAAACTGGTGAATCAAAGGTAGTTACCGAGACCTATTTGCTGGATGCAGTTTCCTATACCGAGGCCGAAACCAGAATAACTGAAGAAATGAAGGTGTATACCAGCGAAGAGTTTTTGATCAAGAATATTAAACTTGCCAATCTGGCCGAGGTGCATCCTTTTGAGAATTCAGATCGCTGGTTCAAAGTGAAGACCTCTCTTATAGCTTACGACGATGAAAGCGGAAAGGAGAAGAAGTCCAATATGTATCTGCTCATTCAGGCGAACGATGTAAAAGAGGCTTTTGAGAATACAACCCAGGCCATGCAGAATACCATGGGCGATTATACAATTCCCGCAATTACCGAATCAACTATCGTAGATGTATTTCCATATTTTGACGGAGAAGAAGAAAATAATGTGGCAGCCGGTGAGGAAGAAAGCAAAGAAGTAGTGGAAGAAAGCGAACTGGCTTAAGCAAGACGGAAGAAATTGAATATATAAGAACCACCTCAAAGATCACTGGAGGTGGTTTTTTATTTTTTGAAAGGCTAAAACTACTTTTTAGTTCAAAGAGCGATATTCGTTGGGGGAATATCCCGTATTTTTCTTGAACATCCTGCTGAAATGTTGCGGATACATAAAACCTAATTCGTAAGCGATCTCACTAATTGACTTTTCGGTATCAAAGATTCTTTCTTTGGCAACTTCAATAAGCTTTAAGTGTATATGTTCAATTGCCGGTTTTCCGGTTTCCATCTTCATGAGATCTCCTAAATAGTTAAGGGAAAGACTCAGATTTTCAGCAAAATAAGCTACCGATGGCAATCCTGATTTCTGTGGAGCATCTGAATGAAAATAATCATTCAGTAATTTCTCGAAATTTGATACAACCCCCTGATTTATATTTTCACGGGTAATGAATTGCCGGTAATAAAAGCGCAGGCAATAATTAAGTGATAATTCAATATTACTTGCAATGATCTTTTTACTGTGTTCATCAATATTCTGAATGGTTTTTCGGTTGAAGGAGGTTATGAAAATAAGGGCATATTGCTGGCGATCAAAGGGGCACGTGAAGCGGTGGTTGAAGATCAGCTGGTCGCATGCTTAGAAGAAATCAGCTTAAAATGAAAAATATAATCACATTTCTGTGCCGTATAATGGCTTTGGTACTCTTTTTAATTAGCTTTTTGTGCGCCATAGCCTTTGTTGCAAACCTTTTGGTGCCAAAAACAATCGATAATGTAGCTGAGGTCGGGTTTTTGGATGCCCTGGGAATTAATGTAGTGTTGCCTAGCATTTTTGCCCTGCAGCATAGTAGTATACGTAGGCCGGGACTTAAAAGATGATGGATGAAGATAATCCCGAAATCTATCGTTCGCAGTACCTATCTTTATTTACAGTGAAATAGACGGAAAAGGTCGAACCTTTGCCCAGTTTGCTTTCCACCTTAATACTTCCGCCGTTATTTTTCAGCATTCGTTTGATGATATAAAGCCCCATTCCAGTGCCTTCAATATTGTGGGAAACCCTGGTGGATTTATGGAAGATAGCCTCCTGATGCTCCACGGCAATTCCAATGCCGTTGTCCTTTACCTGTAAGACTACATAATCATCTTTTTTAATTGTAGAAATGTAGATATTTAATGCTTCCCCGGCCTTCTTATATTTAATTGAGTTTCGCAGCAGGTTATATAAGATACTCCTTAAATTATTTCTTGAGAAGATAATTTCTGAAGTTTGAAAGTCAGTAGCTATTGAAATACCTTTATTAAAGATTTCCGATTTTAAAGAAACAATCACGTCCTGCGCTATGTTCTCAATATTTACCCTAACCGGTTCTCCATTAAGTTCGGGTTGATCTTCACTTACGGTTATAAAATCTTTTATCAGATGCCTCATGGCATTGGAGCTGGCCTTTAGTGTAGCTATATATTTTTTGAATTGAGGCGTATTTTGTTTGTTATAAGCATTCAATAAAGCATCAGAAAGCAGTACTATAGCCGAAAGCGGCTGCCGTATATCATGGGAAAGAGCGTCTATTAGTGTATGATATTCAGAGTTTAACTTCTCAAGTTCTCCTATTGCTCTAATTCTTTTAGTGATATCTACAAAAGTAATAATTACCCCATCGTTCCTGTTCTCCTCAAAAACCCTGTAGGGAAGGATATTCATTTGGTACCATTTCCCGTTTGTTGTTTGTACTTCCTTCTCAAGAATCTCCCCGGTTTGGATCACTTCTTCAATATTTTCAATAAGAGTGGGAAAACGAAAATTTTCTTTCACATCATGAATATCTCGGTTTATATCCTCATGCGTAAGAGAGAATTGCCTCATCGCAGGAGGGGTAAATTTCCTTAGTATAAGATTTCCATCTATGAACAGCTGCGGAATTATTGTATTGGCGAAGTAATTCTCAAGATCCTGATTTTTCTTATATTCATTTTCTGATTTATTTTCATCAATTACTTCAGGCATGCTGGAATATATCATTTTTTATGAATTTTTTAAAGGTAAGCATT
>JAWWBH010000299.1:0-3064 GCA_033721075.1 Christiangramia sp. | reverse complement strand
CTTTTCGCCTCAAAAATAAGAATTCCGGCTGCCACAGAAACATTCATTGAATCTATTTCTCCATGCATGGGAATTATTATGTTCTGTGTAGAGTTTTTTAGCCATTCAGCACTTAAGCCGGTAGCCTCAGTTCCTACAACAATCGCCGATCAAGACCTGAAATCTATCTCATGATAGGGACTCGAAGCCTGCAAAGCGGCAGCATAAATATTGATATTATGTTGCTGTAGAAATTCAATGATCTCGGAAGTGGAGCCTGTGGCTATCTGGATTGTAAAAACACAGCCCACACTGCTTCTTATAATATTTGGGTTGTAAAGATCGGTCTTTGGGTTTGCGATGATCACGGCATCTAATGCCGCTGCATCGGCTGTCCTAAGGATAGCACCAATGTTTCCGGGCTTTTCGGGAGCTTCGGCAACGAGTATTAACGGACTGGAATTTTTAAACTTTATTTCATCAAGTTCATGGGATCTCGATTTAAAAACAGCTAAGATTCCTTCAGTGCTGCCCCGATAAGCCATTTTTTCATAAACGTCCTTACTTATCTCAATTATTTCGGCAGGTTCTTCATGGCCGGACCGTGCTATCTTCAAAACATCCTGAAATTCTATAAGTTCCGGTGTAAAATATATCTGAAGAGGTTGATAATTTCCATTTACTGCCAGTGAAATTTCCCTTTGTCCTTCAACAATAAATACGTTTTCCTTCCTGCGGTTACGGGATTTTTCCTGTAAATGCAGTAATCGCTTTATTTCCTTATTCTGCGGACTGGTGATCTTTTTAAGCATGGCGATAAAAATACGTAGATATTAGGCATAAAAAAAGCCCCTGAAAGTTCAGGGGCTTATAATTTTAGAAAGTTCTATTCACTTTCGTTCTTTTCCTGATTTTCATACTTCTTTGAGTATCGTTTCCAGAGTTCGGTTTGATGAGACTCAAGGCTTATTTCCCTTCCGTCTATAAAGGCATGGGTCAACCTGTTCGTTCTCATGTCAAGGGCATCACCTTCTGAAATGAAGAGGGTTGCCGACTTCCCTTTTTCAAGACTGCCATAGTTGTCATCTATGCCCAGGATCTTTGCGGTGTTAAGTGTTATAAGCTGAAGCGCCTTTTCTTTTTCCATTCCAAATGCAGCAACCGTACCGGCGTAGAAAGGCAGGTTCCGGGTATTCATTCTTTCCATTTGTCCGCTGCTTTCAATGGCAACAAGCACTCCCTCGTCCTGAAGAAGCCTGGCTAATTTATAAGGATAATCGTAATCTTCATATGCCATTTCCGGTGTGCTGTGCGGGCGGTTAACAAGAACAGGAACATTATTTTCCTTAAGTTCTTTTGCAATTCCTGCGGAATTGTAACCTCCAACGATCACCAGGCCGTTTAGTTTCTGGTCTTTTTTGAATTGAATGGCATCAAGTATCTCCTTCTCACCATCAACATGAACGAATACCTTTTTCTCCCCATTAAAAACCGGTTCCATAGCTTCATAAGGAAGATTGGTGTAATCCTGATCTCCGGCAAGGTAGGCTTTGGCCTCCCCAAAGAAATCTGAGAGTTTCTGTATCTGCTCAGTATATTCTTTGTTAGGCTTTAAATTTGGGTCTTCACCTCTCCACCAGCGTCCTCTGCTAAATGCTTCCGGCCAGTTAATATGAAGGCCGTCATCTTCTTTTATAACCGCATCTTCCCAGTTCCAGGCATCGAATTGAACAATGGATGAGGTTCCTGAAACAAGTCCTCCACGTGGTACTATCTGTCCCAGAAGCACCCCATTAGGTCTCATGGATTCTACAATTTTACTTTCGGCATTGTAAGCGATCAAACTTCTTACATTAGGAAGTATCTCTCCAATTTCATCCTCATCCTTGGTTGGTCTCACAGCAGCTATTTCAACAAGTCCAAGTGTTGAATTAGGTGCAATAAAGCCTGGGTAAACATGTTTGCCTTTGGCTTCGATGATATTTCCCCTGTATTGCATTTTGGTTGCGGTGGCATCCATCACCTGGGTGATCCTGCCATCTTCAAAAATGATGAGACTGTTCTCGATTACCTCTCCGTTTCCAAGGTGAGCCGTGGCACCTACAATGGTAACGGCTTCAGCCTGTACCGGTGCCGGGGTTTGCTGTGCAAAACTCTTTCCTGAAATTATCAGGAATACTATTAGAATATAATTATATACTGATTTCATTTTTTTGTCAATTTTTTATTGAACTTCCTCTAAAAGATCACAGTGAACTCTTTGTTTTTCCTTCTTGGTCACTGGTTGTGTTTTTACGCCATTATTCTTGGCCTTCAGCATTTGTCCAATAAGTTCGTTACGTTCTTCTTTGATCTCTTCACGCATTTTCTGGTCGCGTTCAATATCAAAATAGAAAACTCCTTCTATCATTGTTTTTTCCGGCCTGGCATAGATAGAAAGCGGATGGTCGTTCCAAAGTACAAGATCAGCCTGCTTTCCGGTCTTTATACTTCCAACAAGATCGTCAACATGCAGTAATTTTGCAGGGTTGATAGTTACCATTTTCCAGGCATCTTCCTCGCTCATTCCACCGTATTTAACACTTTTCGCAGCTTCCTGGTTCAGTCTCCGGCTCATTTCACTATCGTCACTGTTAATGGCAACGGTAAGTCCCACTTCGTTCATTATGGCAGCGTTGTAGGGAATGGCATCATTCACTTCATATTTATAGGCCCACCAGTCGGAAAAAGTAGAAGCTCCAACACCATGTTCCTTCATTTTGTCGGCTACCTTATAACCCTCAAGAATGTGTGTGAAAGTATTGATATTGAAATCGAAGGCTTCGGCAACTTTCATAAGCATATTTATCTCGCTCTGAATATAGGAGTGAGAAGTCACGAAACGCTCTCCATTAAGTATTTCCACAAGTGTTTCCATTTCCAGGTCCCTGCGAAAATCCTCACCGCTTTTTTTCTGACTTTCATAAGCCCTTGCGCGGCTGAAGTAATCTGTAAATACCTGTTCAACACCCATTCTCGTTTGAGGGAATCTTACTGTGCTTCCCCAGTTGGACTGTTTTACGTTTTCTCCCAGTGCGAATTTGAT
>JAWWBH010000298.1:0-3065 GCA_033721075.1 Christiangramia sp. | reverse complement strand
TATTCAAACAAGTTATCTATGGAAGAAGTATGCCCTTTAAAATTTTCAGTCCCATAGTATATTTATCGAGGAGTTCTCCGGTTTGGAATGCCTTTAAATTTGTCATTTCGAGGTTATCAGATATCTCTGCTTCCACAAAGAATCTTTCCACGGCATATAAAGCGAAGTTTTTCTGGTATCCGCTTTTGTATTCAATGATATCGCCATGGTAAATAATGATCTCTTTTTTCTCGCTTTCCGGGAGAAGATTAAATTCAGATAAGGTAATTAGTTCCATTTTAGTAGGGTTTAATGGATGTTTAAATGCCTGAATAGGGGTGTTGCTTATTTCTTTCTAAGAATCAGGGCTGGTTTTGGTTAAAGATAAGGCAGGAAATAGCCTGAATTTCATAAACAGCTGTTAACTAATGCTTTAAAATTGTTAATACCTCACAAAAATTGAGCTTTAAGGCCTGACATCTCATTAGAATCCTGGCTGGATTGAGAGAATCGATCAGAAAATATATTCTAAATATAAAAAGGAAAAGAAAAAAAGAGGTACTCAAATCCTGACTACCTCTTTTAAAAAACACCTAATCCTGAAAATTTAATTTGAACTTATCAATTGTTTGAATCCGTCTGAATTGAACATAGCACTGGCATCATGGCCAACACCTTCAACTTCGATCTTTTGATGATTGTTTTCGGCTGAATGGAAGGTCTCAAAATAAGTGAAGATATTCCTTCCCCGTTCAAGTCGGTTTGAACCTAAAAGAATTGCTGCGCAATCTGTGGTATTCAGGGTTCCTTCGGTTTGGGTGTCGTTTGTTCCCAGTAAATAAACAGTGTTTCTGGAAATTTGCTGTTGCAGGAGATCCTCCTTTGTCATTCCGTCAATATAGGCTGGCGCGAACTCAAATCCGTAAGGCCAGTAATCATAACCCGTACAGTCTGTAGGGGTGTAGAATTCACCGGTGCTTTCATTATATCTCTTTCCGTCGGGATAGTAGAAATACTGGTTGTTCGCCACAATATACCGGAATTCATAATCGGGATGATCTAATTCTGAAGTATTCACTATGGCATAATGCTGAGCAAATGCTGCTCCAGAGCTATGCCCGGCAATCGTGATCTTCCTGAGATTAGGAAACTTTTCCTGGTCGCTCAGATAGTCTATCATCACATCAAGTACTGAAAATGAACTGATATTAACCTGGCTATTCCCCGAATCGCTACCAGTTCTCCAGTCACTACCCCAGAATAATTCTGTATCTGTCGCACCGGATTCTTCTTTGAAATAAGGAGATATAACTAGTGTGTTCTCCAACATTCCGGCATCACCAAGGGAATTGGTCATATATCGAAAATAATTATCGGCATCCCGGTTTTGCCCGTGAACTGAAAAGACGACTTCCTCGATTTCATCCCATACATAATCGGTATCAGAAACTATGTCGAATGTACTGTAGAACTCAAAGGAAAGGCTTTCAGTAATTTCCAGTTGCTGCATACATTCTTCAGTAGCTGAAGTGCATGGAGTCTTTGTGTCTTCTGCTTCGGTCGTGGTAAAACTCCTGGAGAACTGAGTGGACAATGCTTCGCCATTGCTTCCTATTGCCATCGTATTAATTGAAAGGTTATAAGATGAATTAGGATTCAGCCCCGTATAGGATACAACCGCTTTTGATCCGGCACTGGCCAAAGAAATATTATAAGTCGCTTCTCCCTGGGAATCTGACAATGAAAATGCTTCCGCAAATCCTTCAGAATTCAGGGTACTTGAGAAAGCGACCTCTATGCTTCCATCCAGAGGAATATTTGTCATATCATTACTAAAATTTGAGCCATTGATCCTTACTGAACTAATTGTTAATTCAGTTTTAGGAGGATCGGAGTTGGTATCGCAGCCTGTAAAAAGCAAGGCTATTAATAATGATCCCAGGATCTGAAATGATATGTTTAATTTTTTCATCATGGTTTTTAAGAGCGGGAGCTTTTTTACTCCCGCTCGTGACTAATTCTACTCACAAAGTGGATATACGCAACTGGAATTTTGAGTGGTGGTTGAACCTGCGGCACAATCTATCCCGCCAACGGTCCAATCACCATTGATCTTATAGGCCCAGGATCCTGAGTATTCCCAGATTTCTCCTGTCCCATCCACATTGGCATCTCCATAAGTTTCAACTACGGTCTCGCCATTGAAAAGCTCGACACCGTCATCTCCGTTCTGGTTCATGGAATCTGATTCGAACACATGTTCAAATTCATCCATGCATCCACCAAAATAGGCTGCTATGGTGCCTGGCTCCCTGGCTAGCAGGATGTCATCTCCTTCTTCAACCGAAATGCTGGGGAAGTTATATTCTATTCCATCTGTTCCACCACCATTGTTGGTGATACCAACACCGTAGACACTAAGATCTTCAATGTCCTTATTTGCTTTAAAATGAACGGCTTTTCCGCCATTGGTTCCACTGCCATCCCAAAGTATGGCCAGTGCTCCCTTAAGCTCAAGAGCTTCTTTACAAATTGGATATGGACAGGATGACTGGCTGTTAAGAGTAGCTCCAACGCTGCAATCAACACCGCCGTAAGTCCATTCCCTGCCTATCTTATAGGCCCATGAGCCTGAATATTCCCATTCCAAACCGGTTCCATCCACATCTGA
This sequence comes from Christiangramia sp., assembly GCA_033721075.1. Lineage (GTDB taxonomy): Bacteria > Bacteroidota > Bacteroidia > Flavobacteriales > Flavobacteriaceae > Christiangramia. The sequence goes on along the minus strand of JAWWBH010000298.1, from coordinate 415 downwards.
ATCTCCATAGACTTCAATGATCGTATCGCCATTGTACAGCTCTATCGCGTCATCTCCGTTCTGGCTAATGGAACTGTTAGATTCAAGTATAACCGCAAATTCATCAGTACAATTTTCGAAATAGGCTGATAATGCCTGTGGATTACGGGCTACAAGAACGTTGTCTCCTTCAGAAAGTGAGATCGCCGGGAAGGTATATTCCGGTCCATCGGTGCCCCCTCCATTATTTGCAACTCCAATACTGTAGATACTAAGGTCTGCAATGTCAGCATTGGCCACCACATGAACTGCTTTACCGTCGTTGGTGTCTGCGCCATCCCAGGTAAGTGCCAGAACTCCTTTTAGAGAAAGCGGTGGTAGTTCTTCAGTAATATTGAATTCAACCTGTGTATTATCATTATCGGTCGCATTCTCT
>JAWWBH010000297.1:0-3095 GCA_033721075.1 Christiangramia sp. | reverse complement strand
TACCGGGTTACCGTGATCGTATTCTGAAAAAGTAAGCTGTCTTGGAGTACCACCATCGGTTGACAGAATAAAGATCTGGTCGTAACCGCTCTTTAAATATCCCTGACCATCTCCACGGTAGTTCAACTCATCAATGAATTTTGGCGGATCATTCCATTTTGCGCCTTCAGGTTTGGAAGGAAGCTTGATAAACGGATCAGGTTTTTCAGGAACGAACATGGTAAAAGCGAGATACTTTCCATCATTAGACCAGCTGATATTCCCCGGACTCTGCGGAGTATTGGTAAGCGGAAAAACCTCGCGGCTATCTATCCACATAAGGTAGAGTTTCATCTTATCGTCCTGCATGTTCGACCTGAAAACCACCTTTTTGCCATCCGGACTCCATCGAGGAGAAAAATCATTCTGATTCCCTGAAGTAAGCGGCCGGTTTTGAGAGCCATCGGGATTGACGATCCAGAGATTAGAGAGGTTCCTGTCTGTCATTATATCTTTAAAATTCCTTACGTAAATGATCTTTTTCCCGTCTGGCGATATTTGAGGATCGGAGACATATTCATAATCGAAGATATCTGTCAACTGTAATTCCGATTTTAGTTGGGAATATGAAAAAAAAGTGAAACAGAATAAAACAAGAAAGGAGTACAGCTTATGCATATAATGAGATTTAAGTATTTCTAAATTTAGGATTTTTAATTAAATAATAAGCCGGACTAAGCCGGCCTGGAGTTATTATAACCATTTTTATTATTCCTTTCTGGCAAGGGTATTCTCCCATTCTTCAACATAGGTCATAAATTCTTCTACTTTCGCCATGGCCTTATCGGGACCACCGGCTATTTTCGCCATGGAATTCATCCATTTTGCATCCTCAGGGGTAGTTTTATAATTCAGGGTTTCTACTCCTTCAGTCATATTCCAAACAACCAGCATATCATACCTGCCGGTAGCGAAATGATAAACCGTTGGCGCTTCTATCCCTGCATCCTGATCGGCTTTTGCAAAATAGTTCTCTATGATCTCCATTGCCGCATCCTGCTTCATGGGTTTAAACTTGATGTAAGACATACTCACCCATTGCGGATTATCATATTTTTCGGCCTTCATAGCCTGGGCCGTTACCAGCTGAATACTGCAAAATAAAAACAGGAGCGCGAGGATTGTTCTAATTGTTCTCATAATATTGATTGGTTTAGTTAATATTACTATTCTAAACCACAGCAGGGAGAAGGTTCGAAGAAGATCAGGGGGAATTAAACAGTTCTAATTTAGGAAAAATTATTTAAGATTTTGACTTTCAGAATTTTAAACTAAAAAGAAAGAAACCCGCAATTTTCTATTTTTGTGCCATGAGCAAGAGGAAACTTAGAAACAGCGAACTCGACCGCAAAAGTGTTGAGGAATTCAAGCAGGCCGAAAAAACGCCGATTATCGTTATCCTTGATAACGTAAGAAGCCTGAATAATATAGGCTCAGTATTTCGCACCGCTGATGCCTTTCTTATCCAGAAGATCTATCTCTGCGGGATCACCGCCCAGCCGCCGCATAAGGATATTCAAAAGACCGCTCTTGGTGCTACCGATACCGTGAGCTGGGAATATGTGGAAAACACACTGGAACTTATAGAGAAATTGAAAAGTGACGGGATAAAGGTCTACTCTATTGAACAGGCCGAGGGTTCTATCATGCTCAACGATTTTCATCCCGATCCCGGGGAAATATGCGCCGTGATCTTTGGAAATGAGGTGAAGGGAGTGCAGCAGAAAGTGGTTACGGCCAGTAACGGTGTTATAGAAATACCTCAGCTTGGCAGTAAACATTCCCTGAATATTTCGGTAAGCACGGGAGTGGTGTTATGGGACCTTTTCTCAAAAATGAAAACTCAGCCAGATTAGCGCACCGCTTTATCTATTTCTTCAAGTAAATAAAGATAATCCTTTCGATTAGCCACAAAATCCAGCCCGGAAATATCTATCACCTGCACCTTCATATTGCTTTGGGATTTAATGAAGTTCAGATAGCTCTTGTTGATCTCCACTAAATAGTCCGGCTGAATATTCTGTTCATAATCCCGGCCTCTTTTTTTGATATTCTCCAGCAGTCTGTCAGTATTCTGATAGAGATAGATATATAACTCGGGCTTTACCAGCTCCTTATACATCAAATGAAAAAGCTTGTGATATAATGAATATTCATCTTCATGAAGTGTGATACGGGCAAAGATCAATGATTTAAAAACATCATAATCTGAGATCACAAAATCCTTGAAAAGATCGTACTGGGCAAGGTCATCTGAAAGCTGCTGATAACGATCGGCCAGGAAAGACATTTCCAGCGGAAATGCATATCGTTCTTTATTCTCGTAGAATTTAGGCAAGAACGGATTATCCTTAAAGCGCTCCAGTACCAGTTTCGCATTGAAATCCTGGGAGATCATCGTGGAAAAACTGGTCTTCCCGGCACCAATATTTCCCTCTACCGCGATGTAATTGCAACCCGGAAAATTGTAGCTCCTTTGAGGTTTTTCCAATCTTATACCTGCAACGGAGATCGGTGAATCATCGGTCGTTTCCTTCAGCAACTGCCCTATCCTTTTACCAAGCACGGGATGCTTTTCTGAAGAAGCAATGTCATTAAGTGGTTTCAGAACAAAGGCCCTTTCGGGAATTCCCGGATGTGGGATCTTTAAGTGAGGCATATTCAGAACTTCATCTTCAAATAAAAGAATATCCAGATCTATAGTCCTGTTCTGATAATTTTTAACATCAGATCGCTGCCTTCCCAGCTCGATTTCGATCACCAGAAGCCGCTGAAGAATGGCCTCAAGCCTCAAACGCGTGGAAACCGAAACACAGGCATTTAAAAAGGCATTGCCTTCGAAACCCCAGGCGGGTGTTTCATAGATTCTGGAGATATCCTGGATCCAGCCAATATTCTCATGGATCTTCTGCAGCGCTTTTTGCATATATCCAGGACGGTCACCAAGGTTACTTCCCAGCGCTAATATTACTGTTTTAGGGGATTTCAAAGCGAATTAAGAAAATTTTAATAGGTAGATCCAAATAATTTCACAGCAAATTAAGCAAAACAAAAGC
>JAWWBH010000296.1:0-3127 GCA_033721075.1 Christiangramia sp. | reverse complement strand
GGTGACCAAAGGCTGCAGGCAGGTAGATTTTTGTGGATATATGGGGGCAGGGATCGCGGTTGAGGTTAAGCTAATTTTTACCCCGGGGAAAGTTCAATTTTCGGGTCCAAATACCGGTTATCCTTCTGATGAAACAGGAAAGATAGTAACGGAGAATATTCATCGAATTTCAAAAGGTGAAACCAGGCTTAAAGAGAAAGCCCTGGGGTAAGATACCTGGTATTTGTGTGATGGATGCTGGAAAAAAAGAGGTTATCATACTGCCTGATACTCTTTTTTAAACCCATAGAAATTGCGGTAATGATTCCAAATGTATTAAATGACATCTCTAAAGTGCTGTTTGAAAAATACTCTTTATGGAAAACAAGGCGTAGGTTATCTTTATACCATAACTGGATTGATTGATGTATAATTTTGTGATTGAATGAAAGAGGCAGTCTAAAAAGTCTATAAAACCTCATCCTGTTCCGATAGCTATCGGAATTATTTCAGGATCTTAACTAATTGAAAATCATTATCAATTAGACGCTGAAACAAGTTCGGCTTGACAAAATAAGGACCTCTGAGACTACCTCTTTTTAGAATATATAAGGCTTAACCTAATATCGACTGGGCTTTCATGAACGGCTGATCGTAATAACGCTTCCCTGTAGCCTTATAAAGGGCATTGGCCACCGCTCCGATGATAGGAGGGAATGGTGGTTCTCCAAGTCCGGTAGGATCTATTCCGTTCTCTACGAAATGAACATCAATAAGCTTTGGGGCCTCACTATGACGTATCAGTCGGTAAGTATCAAAGTTCTTATGCTGGGGGACACCATCCTCGAAGCTCATCTCGCTGTACATGGCGTGTCCAATTCCGTCAATTGTTCCTCCCTCGACCATATTTATAGCTGCATCGGGATTCACCACTATGCCGCAATCCACCGCACAGGTGACTTTGTCAATAATGGGCTCGTTATCTTTTATACTCATGTCCAGGATCTGTGCTACATAGGAATTATGGCAATAATAGGCTGATACTCCCCTGCTCATTTCTGAACTTTCCTTGCCCCAATTGGCTTTATCCCTTACCAGTTTCAATACGCCGGCATAACGTGAAGCGTCATAATCATTATCTTCGCCCACAGGGTCGGTTTTTGCCCTTTCCAGCATATCTAAACGGAACTGGATTGGATCCTTGCCCATTTCTTCGGCAAGTTCATCCAGGAATGATTGTTCAGCACCTGCGATGAAATTAGATCTGGGTGCCCTGAATGCACCTACTGAAATATTAGACTTCTGGGTCCAGCTTTCCGCAAGGTAATTATCAATAGCTCCGGCAGGAAAACGATTCGCAAAAAGTGGACTTTCAGGTATACCACCGGCATTCACATGAAAACCGATAAGGTTGTTATTTCCGTCCAGTGCAGCTCGGTATTTCACATGATAAGCAGGACGGTAAACTCCATTGGTCATATCATCCTCACGAGTATAGACCAGTTTTATCGGTCTTCCCATTTTCTGAGAGATCACGGCGGCTTCTACCAGAAAGTGGCCATAGAGTCTACGGCCAAAACCACCTCCCATGCGTGTCATTTGAATATCGATATTCTCGAGCTCGAAACCTAAACGTTTGTTCACGCTCTTTTCGGCATATTCCGGAGTTTGTATAGGACCCAGCAATTCAGCCTTATCTTCGGTGACGTTTGCGAAAAAGTTCATGGGTTCCATACAATTATGTGCCAGGAAAGGACAGGTATAACTGCGTTCTATAATCCTTGCAGCGTTTTTGAAGGCTTTTTCAGGATCACCGTCACGCCTCACAACTTCAGATTTTTTAGAACCAATTTCAGCCATAAGGGAAGCATGAAATTTACTGCTTTCTAATCCGCTGGCATCATCCATACCAAGGGATTTTTCCATGATCTGTATATCCTTAGTGAGTTCAGGATTAAGGTCCCATTCCACTTTTAATTCTTTTTTCGCCTGCATCACCTGCCATGTCGATTCGCCAACCAGTACTACCAGTTTAGAAAATGCAGCGACATCGCTCCATTCTTTCTCCATATCCTCGGGATAGGTGTCTATGGTGAAGACATCTACAATTCCCGGCATATCCTTCACTTTTTCAGCATCCATGGATTTGAATTGCATTCCAAACGCCGGTGGTTGCACTACCATGGCAATAAGCATATCATCGTGGATGACATCCAGACCATATAATGGCTGGCCGGTCACGATCTTTTTGGCATCTACATTTTTTCGAGAGGTACCAATAATTTTAAAATCATCATTATCCTTAAGTTCCACTTCCTCGGGAACTTCTACCTGTGCAGCGGCTTTGGCGATCTCACCATAACCAATGGTTTTGTCACTATTCTTATGCTGAATGATTCCATTCTCTACGCTTAGTTCAGATACAGGTACTTCCCACTGATTGGCGGCGGCTGTAAGCAACATCTGCCTCGCAGTAGCGCCTGCCATTCTTAGTGATTCCCAGCCCTGCCTGATGGACTGACTTCCTCCTGCCAGCTGCCTGGTGAAGATATCGGTGTTAAGTGGTGCCTGCTCCACGATCACATTATTCCAGTCCACATCCAGTTCTTCAGCCACGATCATGGGCATGGAAGTTTTTACATTCTGACCTATTTCCGGGTTTGGTGAATAAATGGTGACAATTCCATTATCGCCAATTTTTAGATATCCGTTTATTTCAAACCATTCATCTGGCATTTGCATGGCCACTTCTTTTCCGGCTGCTTCTTCAGCCCGTTTACACGCCAGCCAGTTAAAACCGATTACCAGTCCGCCTCCGGCCAGGGAAACGCTCTTGATAAAGGATCTTCTTCCTATTCCTGTTCTTACTTTACTCATTTTTTCCGGTCTTTAATTAAACTGACGATTAGGCGATCTGGGAATCTGAAGCTGTTTTGATGGCAGCTTTAATACGGGTATAGGTTCCGCAGCGGCAAATATTTCCGTTCATTGCTCTCTCTATTTCCTCATCACTGGGTTGAGGATTCCGCTTTAGTAAAGCGCTGGCCGACATGATCTGCCCGGCCTGGCAATAGCCACACTGGGGAACGTCGTGCTCCAGCCATGCTTTCTGCACCGGATGATCACCATTTTCAGATAAGCCTTCTAT
>JAWWBH010000295.1:0-3151 GCA_033721075.1 Christiangramia sp. | reverse complement strand
CTTTGAACTTTTATTTGAACAAGCCCTATGTGGAGGCCAGTGTCTCCATAGAAGGCGGGCCAAAACAATCGGTGGACCTTCTTCTGGACAGTGGATCTGGTGATGCTTTATGGTTATTTATTGATGAGGAAAAGGGTATACATTTGCCTGGAAAATCTTTTGAAGATTTTCTTGGTTTTGGAATAAGCGGTAGTGTGTATGGGTACCGTAGTCGCATTCATACCTTTTCTTTAGATAGATATGATATGGAAGATATTACTGTTAGCTATCCTGACAGTCTATCCCTGGAGGCGGTTTCTTCTTTTCAAGAGCGGGATGGCAGCATGGGAGCCCAGGTGCTGAAAAGATTCCATTCTGTTATAGATTATAGCGGGAAAAATTTGAGGCTAAGGCCGAATAATTATTTTCATGATCCTTTTGAATATAATATGAGTGGAGTAGTGGTGAAGCACAATGGTTATCGGATAGTGAAAAACGCTGCTCCTGGAAACACTTTTCAGATCCAGGATAGAGATCCTTCAGAAGAAGGAACCCGGGTCTACCAGACAACAAGACAGGTTATTTATACTCTTGAACCGAGTTATGAAATAGCTGAAATAAGGCCTGATTCGCCCGCAGAGGTTTCAGGGCTTAAAATAGGTGATGAATTAATATCCCTAAATGGTCGTCCTGCTTATAAATATAACCTTCAGAAAATTTCGGAGATATTTTCTTCCAAAGAAGGAAAGCGTATAAAAATGGAGGTCTTGCGAGGTGGGAAAACTATCGAAATAGAATTCAGGTTAGAACGCATTTTATAAAAAAAAGCCTCCCATCTCTGGAAGGCTTTATTAGAATATTTTTTTAATCCTAACTGTCGTCAGCTTCATCGATAACCGTACCCTTGATTTTCAGGGCTTTTACTGGTTCTTCAGCATTGGAATATACAGTTACAGTTTTTCTTATCGGGCCAACTCTTTTAGTGTCGTATTTAACCTCAATCTTTCCTTTTTCTCCTGGTAGAATGGGTTCTTCCGGCTTTTTAGGGACTGTACATCCGCAACTGGATTTCACGTCTTCAATTACCAATGGAGCGGTTCCGGTATTGGTGAATTCGAATACTCTTACACCGTCACTACCCTTTTTTATCTCACCATAATCAATGGTTTCCGATTTGAATTCCATTTTTGCCGTCTTCTGAGCCTGCGCTGTGGCAAAGCCTGCAAATACAAATATGGCGATTGCAATTAGTTTTTTCATAATTCTGATTTTTTATAAGCGGAAAAGTAAAGATAAGCCGAAATACTTCAAATCTCAAAAATTTTAATCATTTCAGCAGCTTTCATAATCCTCTATTAATAATTACTTTTGCCATTATTTCAAAAATCAGACCAAGAAATGGCAATTGCGGCACAATACAATGCGAAAAAAGTAGAAGACAGGTGGTATGACTACTGGATGAAAAACGATTATTTTCATTCTGAAGTCGATGATAGGGAGCCTTATACCATTGTAATCCCCCCGCCTAATGTTACCGGGGTTTTACATATGGGGCATATGCTGAATAATACCATCCAGGATGTTTTGGTGCGAAGAGCCAGACTTAAAGGTTATAATGCCTGTTGGGTTCCTGGAACCGACCATGCTTCTATCGCTACTGAAGCTAAAGTGGTTGCTAAACTCAAAGCTGAAGGGATCGATAAAAAGGATCTTACCCGTGACGAATTTCTACGCCATGCCTGGGAATGGACCCATAAACATGGTGGTATTATTCTTCAACAGTTAAAGAAGCTGGGTGCGTCATGCGACTGGGAGCGCACCAAATTCACCATGGATGAGAAAATGTCGGCTTCAGTAATAAAGGTTTTTGTAGATCTTTATGAAAAAGGTCTTATTTATCGTGGATACCGGATGGTGAACTGGGATCCCCAGGCCAAAACAACCTTGTCTGACGAAGAGGTGATCTATGAAGAAAGAAACGGGAAACTGTATTATCTTAAATATAAGATCGAAGGTAGCGATGAATACCTTACGATTGCTACAACTCGTCCGGAAACTATATTAGGAGATACTGCCATTTGTATAAATCCTAACGATGAAAGATTTAGACATCTAAAGGGTAAAAAAGCAATTGTGCCTATCTGTAACCGAACTATTCCTATCATTGAAGATGAATATGTAGATATGGAATTTGGTACGGGTTGTCTAAAGGTGACCCCGGCACATGATGAAAATGATAAAAATCTGGGGGATAAGCATGATCTTGATGTAATTGACATCTTTAATGATGATGCCACCCTCAATAAGTATGGTCTGCATTATGAAGGAAAGGACCGATTTGTTGTTCGTGCTGAAATAGTTGAAGAATTAGAAATTTCTGGTTTTCTGGATAAAACGGAGGATCATGTAAACAAAATTGGTGCCAGTGAACGTACGGGAGCGGTGATTGAACCTAAGCTGAGTGATCAGTGGTTTTTGAAGATGAAGGAAATGGCAAAGCCAGCTCTGGACGCTGTTTTGAGCAATGAAATTAACCTGGTTCCTGAGAAATTCCTGAATACCTATCGCCACTGGATGGAAAATGTGAGAGACTGGAATATCTCCCGTCAGTTATGGTGGGGTCATCAGATCCCTGCCTACTATTATGGAGAAGGGAAAAACGATTTTGTCGTAGCAGAAACTGCTGATGAAGCCCTTGAAAAAGCCAGAAAGGCGACTGGAAATGATAGCCTTCAGGCCTCCGGTCTTAAGCGGGATAAGGATGCACTTGATACCTGGTTTTCTTCCTGGTTATGGCCAATGAGTGTCTTCAATGGTATTCTTGAGCCTGAAAATGAAGAGATCCAGTATTATTATCCTACGAATGATCTTGTAACGGCTCCCGAGATCCTTTTCTTCTGGGTTGCAAGGATGATCATGGCAGGATATGAATATCGGGGAGAGCGACCCTTCAAGAATGTTTATCTAACAGGTATTGTTCGGGATAAACAAAGGCGTAAAATGTCCAAGTCACTTGGGAATTCTCCTGATCCTTTAGGCTTGATAGATAAATATGGAGCTGATGGTGTTAGAGTGGGAATGCTATTAAGTTCTCCAGCGGGTAATGACCTGATGTTCGACGAAGACCTGTGCAAACAGGGTAGTGCTTTTTCGAATAAGATTTGGAACGCTT
>JAWWBH010000294.1:0-3157 GCA_033721075.1 Christiangramia sp. | reverse complement strand
TCCTGGGAATATTCCTTCTATGTTCCGCAGGATGTGAATTCGCTCATCGATAGTACAGGTGGAAAGAAAGAATTCATAAAAAGACTTGATATCTTTTTTGAAAATGAGCATTTCAAGGTCGATAACGAACCAAGTTTTTTCACCCCCACCCTTTATACCTATGCCGGATATCAGTATAGGACCAATGAACGCATAAGGGAAATAATCGAAGAAAATTATACGGCGCAGAGAGATGGGATCCCGGGAAATGATGATGCAGGGTCAATGTCTGCCTGGCTGGTATTCAACAGCCTTGGTTTTTATCCCAATGCGGGGCAGGATGTGTATATAATCACCTCGCCTCATTTTAAGGAAGCCATACTCGACATTGGAAATGACAAGGAGCTTATTTTAAAAGCTGAGAACCTTTCAGACGAAAATATTTATATAGAAAAGGTACTCCTTAACGGAAGCCCATTAAACCGGGCCTGGTTTCGTCATTCTGAGATTGATGAAGGAGGGGAAATGGAATTTATCATGACCAGTCGCCCTACTGACTTTGGCACGAAAAACCTCCCGCCTTCCCTGTCTGACAAGGGCTTGAAATAATTTTTTTATTTTTTTATTCGATTTGTTTTTTGAAACGGAATTTGATCTATATTCGTCCGTTTTTTAATCCAATCATAAAAATGAAAAAACTGATTTTTGGTGCTCTTGCACTTGCAATGATTACTGTGACTTCCTGCCGTAACGAGAATACTGAAGTTACCGAAGAAACAACTAAAGAGACTGCTATCAACACTGAGGTTACCACAGAGGTAACTACAGAGGTTGAGGACAGCCTTGAGGTTGAAATGGAAGTTGAAGCAGATTCTTTGGAAACTGCTGCAGAAGTTGAGCAGGAAGTACCGGCTGTTCAATAAGAAAATTGAGAATTAATTTATCCAGGTCCTGCCAGAAGCAGGACTTTTTTGTTTTATGGCTTTAATCAAATGGCAGCAATTCAGGTTCCTGAAATTTCTTTTTAGCAGTAGGGGAATTAAAGATATCGGTGGAATAATGCTGTGATATCAGGTCCTTGAAATTGTATTTCAGCCCCGGGTTCTCAGCGATAAAATCCTTAAAATTACAAGTCTCAGACCTCAGCATGAAATGCCAGACGGCTTTGACCGCGGCTACCGTAAGAGTTTCATTGTATTTATCTTCCGCACCCAGGAACGCGACATAACGCCTTAACTCACAGGTGATATTTTTTACGGCCCTCCCCGGCCCGTATTTAGTAAGGTGTATCCAGGCCAGCCTTAAATGAGCCTCATGACTGAACAGCGGAGCGGGAAACTCACAATTCCTGAACTGCACTTCCAGCTCTTCATCGCTATATGAATAATGATCTCCCATTTCTTAAATTTTCACACCAGGAAACTAAAATACATATTAAATCAATTTTTGGGAAGGCCAATCATATAAAGTATGGTTCCCGGGCCGGATCTCAGCCTTCCTGTTTCCCAGTCAAAATCATTATTTTGAAGTTCCTTAACCAAAGCCTTCATCTCCTTAATGGAATAGGTTCTCAGGGAAGATACGATCCCGTCCCATAGAACGAATAGCGGAACTATTGGGATTAAATAGGTGAATATGATCCTCTTAATCCTGAACGGACGGATAAAAGGCGTTGTGAAAAGCACCGTAAGCGGGGAAAACAGCATGGCCAACAGGCTGAAAACACTTCGCTCCTGTCCTTCGAATATGGCAATTGGATGGGAACTATCTATGGCATCCTGCAAAATCTTCCGGGCGTCATTTCTTTTAAAATGATGGAAGGTCAGGATAAGTGTTCTAAGCCCCGGTAGTTGTTTGGGAACGTTACGCGCATCGACCGGCTCGGAATGATAGGAAAAATTATCTGCAGTCTCTGAGATCCCCGAGAAGGCCGGGAGATTAGGATAATAGTCGGTAAGGATGATTTTCAGGCCCGGAACTTTTTTCTTTATTTTGTCATTGAGCCATACAAGCGGACCCCCGCTTCCGGAGCCCAGGTCTACGATCACCTTAGTATTTCCGGCATCCAGTGCTTTTACGATTATGGGAATAACGGGCTGGAAGATCTTCATTTTAACCTCCAGAAACCTGAGGTAATCTGTTCCATAGCTCCTTAGAAACCGGGGAAACCATTCCTGGTCCTCAAATTCAAAAAGATGTATCCTTCCCATAATGTCAGAATTTAGGGGTAAACGACCACCTCCCCCTTACCAGGCAATTCCCTGGCCTCCTCCCAGCCAGGCAACTCTTCAGTGTATACGATAATGGTCTTATTTCCCGGGCTTATTCACAGCTCTTTTTCATAGCCTCCAGGTGAGCCTCGCTCCTGGCAAGGTTTTTCATTTTCTCTTCCTTGTGCCAGTGCGTCATGGTATTATGTTTCTTCGCCGCTCCCCGTTTTTTAAAGTCAAGATTCCCGCTATTCTCAAGCTGCTGCATGATCTTTCTCGCCTGCAAGGAAAGGTTGAAGAAATTAAGCGGACTCTTTAGTTCCATTGAAGTGATTGTTGCCTTCATAAGTTTAGGCTTATATGATCCTATTAAATTTAGTCAATTTGCAGATCATTTTAATACATTTCAGAAGCTATGATAGGCAGAATGCCGTCAATTTCGTTCAGAAGTGGTTGATACTGAGAATTACATTCCCTATCTTCCTGCCTGTCATCACATATTCAAAGGCCTCTTTCACCTGTTCCATAGGATAAGTCCTGTCTATCAGCGGCCTGTAATTCCCGCTTTCGATAAGTTCTGAAATTATTTTAAGGCTTTCAGGGATATTCACGGGAAGGGGGAACCTTACTTTCTTTCCTTCTGAAAAAGTGGTGCTGATCGCGAGGAACGGGTTCTGGGAATAAGGCCCTAGTTCTGAAGAAATATAAATGCCGTCCTTTACCAGCAGCCTTTTACATTCCCCGAAAGTGCTTTTGCCTACCGAATCAAAGACGTAATCGAACTTCTCCTCGTCCCGGGTAAAGTCCTGGGTCTTATAGTCTATCACTCTTTTTGCTCCCAGTGAAAGCAAAGTTTCAACATGTTCAGCAGGTCCTGTCGCGACGACTTCCAGTCCGTAATATTTAAGCAGCTGGATGAGGGAGGAGCCTATGGCCCCGGTACCGCCATTCACCATCGCCTTTTCCCC
>JAWWBH010000293.1:0-3163 GCA_033721075.1 Christiangramia sp. | reverse complement strand
ATATTCAATTTATTTTCATTTTTTCATATAAATAACAATATTATTATCAACTGACGATAAAAATAGCATTATTTATCAATTATTCATATATTCAGAAATCTATATTCATCTAACATTAAACAACTCCTAATTAATGAACAAAATTCTACTCTGGTCTATATGCGCAGCCCTGGCTGGCTTTCTCTTTGGATTCGACACTGTGGTTATTTCTGGAGCCGATCAACAATTACAGGATGCCTGGGGAACCAGTGACGCTATTCATGGATCGGTTGTAATGGCCATGGCCCTCTGGGGAACCGTAATCGGTGCAATCTTTGGTGGAATTCCTACTAACGCTCTGGGACGAAAAAACACGCTTTTAATAATTGGTGCCTTGTATTTTGTTTCTGCAATAGGATCTGCACTGGTAGATGGCCCCTATATTTTCGCAGCTTTTAGATTTATTGGCGGACTTGGCGTTGGAGCATCAACAATTGCAGCTCCAGCCTATGTCTCTGAAATAGCGCCTTCTAAAGACCGGGGAAGACTGGTAGGCCTGTACCAGTTCAATATTGTCCTGGGAATACTAATAGCATTTCTCTCTAATTACTTACTAAGAAATACAGGAAGCGAACCATGGCGGTGGATGCTGGGAATTGAAGCCCTGCCAGCTTTTATTTATTTAATATTTGTGCTTACCATACCTGAAAGTCCGCGCTGGCTTATCTCTAAAGGTAAACTTGATAAAGCTGAAAAGACCCTGGCCTATATTCATCCAAATGTAAATGTCAAGGACAAAATAGCGGAAATAAAACATCAGTCTGAAAATGAGGTTAGGGGTGAGAATATATTTATGAAAAAATACAGGTTCCCGTTAATTCTGGCGTTCTTAATTGCATTTTTCAATCAATTATCAGGAATTAATGCGTTTTTATATTACGCTCCCCGCATTTTTGAGGAAGCAGGACTGGGCCAAAGTACAGCATTGCTAAGCAGCATCGGAATTGGACTGGTTAATTTAATTTTCACGCTTTTTGGAGTTTTCTTAATTGATCGTCTCGGTAGAAAAAAACTGATGTATATAGGATCTGTAGGCTATATTATATCCTTATCCCTGGTGGCTGCCGCTTTCTTTTTCAATTGGGGAGGTTATTATGTTCCAATCTTCCTTTTTGTTTTCATCGCTTCACATGCCATAGGACAGGGAGCCGTGATCTGGGTGTTTATAGCAGAAATCTTTCCTAATAATATCAGAGCGTCGGGACAGGCTTTCGGGACTTCAACTCACTGGTTATTAGCCGCTATAATTCCATCGCTAATTCCTTTTTTATTCTCCACTATTGGAGCAGGAACGGTTTTCGCATTTTTTGCATTTATGATGGTCTTGCAATTGCTTTTCGTGATCTTTCTCATGCCCGAGACAAAAGGAAAATCCCTTGAAGAACTTTCAGAAGAACTGGCCTTAAATAAATATAACCGATGAATACGCTCATTAAATATTCCGTTCTTAGCCTCTTCAGTATTTCCAGCCTAATTTCCTGCAAGAACAAGGAGACAAACGGAAATAAAAATCCGGTCAAAAAGGATACAATTAGAGATATTGTTGAAGAATACCGCCCTGCATTTCACTTTACCCCTGAAAGGAACTGGATGAACGATCCCAATGGAATGTTCTACTTAAATGGCACCTATCATTTATATTTTCAATATTATCCTGAAGATATTGTATGGGGGCCCATGCATTGGGGACATGCAACAAGTAAGGATATGATCGCCTGGGAAGAGCAGGAAATTGCCCTGGAACCAGATGAAAAAGGATATATTTTTTCCGGAAGCGCCGTAGTCGATTCGAAAAATACCAGCGGTTTTGGTGAAGATGGTAAGACTCCTGTAATAGCCATGTATACTTACCATGATCCGGAAGGTGAAAAACAGGGCAGTAAAGATTACCAGTCACAAGCCATAGCCTATAGCCTGGATGAAGGTTATAACTGGACCAAATACAAAAAGAATCCTGTGATCCCAAACCCCGGAATACAGGATTTTAGAGATCCTAAGGTAATAAGGGATACCATCAACGATCAATGGCTCATGGTTCTTGCTACCAGGGATAGAAGTTATTTCTATTCCTCTGAGAATTTGAAGGACTGGAATAAGATCTCGGAATTTGGCGAAAGCACCGGGGCTCATGATGGCGTATGGGAATGTCCCGATTTCTTCCCCATGAAGGTTGATGGTACAGGAGAAATAAAATGGGTACTAATTCAAAGTCTAAATCCGGGAGGATATAATGGCGGATCAGGGACACAGTATTTTGTTGGTGACTTTGACGGGAAAAATTTCACCCCGGAATCATATATGACCGATCTCGGGGAAAAACATAGTTTCTGGCTCGACTTCGGAAGGGATAATTATGCAGGTGTTACCTGGTCTAATATCCCGCAAAAGGACGGCCGCACCCTATTTATAGGCTGGATGTCCAACTGGATGTATGCTCAGGAGGTCCCTACAGAAAAATGGCGAAGTACCATGACTCTTGCGAGAGAATTAGAACTGAAAAAGATGGATGGAAAATACAGGGTTTTCTCGAAACCGGTAAGGGAGCTGAATAAATACAGAACAGTAATCTTTGCTGAAAATAAACTGGCTCCTGGAAATACTTATACCTATACTCCGGAAGAAGGAGATCTTATGAATAATGAATTCTCATTCAATATCCCATTGAACAAAACAAATAAAGTGGAATTTGCTCTTAGCAATTCAAAAAATGATTCTCTGAAGTTTGGTTTGAACAAAACCGATCATCAGTTCTATGTTAATAGAAAAAAGTCCGGAATCACAGACTTTAGTGATAAGTTCACACAAAAGATCTCTACGGCTCCAAGAATTTTAACGTCTGACACCCTGAAAGTTCAATTTATACTGGACAAGACATCCATTGAAATATTCTATGATGATGGGGCTACGGTAATTAGTGAAATATTCTTTCCGAATGAGCCCTACACCAAATTCACGATCAGGTCAAATGCCAACCTTACTATCCAGGAGTTTGAGATCAGTCGAATTGATTTAGACTAAAAGTAAAAGCCTGATCAAAAAAATGATCAGGCTTTTGTTGTGACCCAGGGAGGATTCGAACCCCCAACCCTCAGAGCCGAAATCTGATATTCTATCCAGTTGAACT
>JAWWBH010000292.1:0-3180 GCA_033721075.1 Christiangramia sp. | reverse complement strand
GCGAAGGGATTCGAACCCCTGACCCCTTGGGTGTAAACCAAGTGCTCTGAACCAACTGAGCTACGCGCCCTTGCGTGATTGCGGATGCAAATATAGACTAGATTTTGAATTACACAAAACAATTTCAGAAAAAAATGAAGTTATTTTTTCCCTCCTTTAACACCCATAAAAAAGAGGCAATCTAAACGGTTGAAAATCAAATTAAATTCAATTTTTGGCTAAAACAAATTTAACATTGAAGCTATAATATTACCTCTATTGATTTCGTTGAACACCCTTTAGACTGCCTCCTAAAACCTATTGGTTTTGTTTTTGTAACTCAGGAATACTGCGATATACATAATCGGCATGTTTCCCGGTGAAGTTTTTCCCCATTTCTTTCATAAAAGTTTCTCTTTCAGCTTCATCTTTCCAGGTCTCTGCGACCAGCTTATCATTTTCATCAAAGAATTCTTCTATATCAGCAAGCTTTTCGAATACGAAGACTTCACTCATTTCACGGCTGTTGGAACCCCAAAGATGACGATGAGTGTAATATCCCTTCAATTTAGAATTCTTACTTGTCACCTTTTCATGAAACTCTCTGAATTTATCCGGAGAACCCTGACCATTCATGGATAGATCACTACTGCGTACATAATAGATGAGTGGTTTATCTGACTTTTCCTTAATAGGAATATAATAATTCAGGGACTGATAGATCTCGTCACTGTGCTGTGGACTGTAATAGGAATTCTGCTTCTGAAGGAAAGCCTGCCTTTTCTTTTCATCTGGCCAGGCTTCCTGAATAAGTTTCTGATTTACTTCATTGGCTTTTTCTATATCGCTCCAGTTCTCATAAACGGTTACAAATACCACCTCTGAATTATCCGGAGTGAAATAATGCGTATATACTCCGGCATCCATAATGAGATCATTCTTGTTGATCACCTTATCGAAGTACTCCTTTTCGGTGGCTAACCAGTCTGAATAATCGGTATCCGGATCATCACTCCAATGAGACATCGTCATTGTAATGTACACCGGCTTGAATTGTTGAGCCTGTTGTTGATTTGATTCCTGACTGAATACATTCGCACATAAAGCAAATACCAGTACGAATGCAAGTAGTTTTACAGTTGTTTTCATTTTTAGTTGATTTTTTAGTTAATAAAAAGATCATAGCTAAAAAGTCAAATCATAATGTAGCCTGGGAAATAGCCAGTAGGGAAGTAGGATAGATAAGGGAATAAATTAAAATACGCTCATTTACAGAGCATTATAAAGATAATCGATTTTTTGAATTTAGAAAATTTGAACAGCCTTTTTCACTTATAATACCTCTGCGACCGTAAAATTACTACCTCCCACAAAGATAAGATCTTCATCCAGTGCAACTTCTTCTGCAGCCAGAAAAGCTTCATGAACTGATGAAAAAACCTGTCCTTCAAAACCAAATTTTGCAGCTTCCCGTTGTAAAACTTCAGCATCGAGACCTCTTGGAACATTGGGTTTAGCGAAGTAAAAATTAGCTTCTTTTGGAAGAAGGGGAAATACTTTAGTTAGGTCCTTATCGTTTACTACTCCCAGAACCATATGTAAATGCTGATACTTCTCCCCAGCCAGCTGCTTCATAACAAGTTTAAGTCCTTCTGCATTATGGGCTGTATCGCAGATCACCTTAGGCTTTTCCCTTATTACATCCCATCGGCCCTGTAATCCCGTGTGCAGTTTTACATTACTTAGACCATTCATAATAGCCTCTTCAGGTATATTCCAGCCATTTTCCCTCAATACTTTCAGAGAAGTGAGAACAGTCCTGAGGTTCTTTTTCTGATATTCTCCTTTTAGATCGGTATAATACTTTGGGAACTTAAAATCCTGAGCATAGAACAGCTCGGCCTTCATCCTTTTCGATGCTTCCTCAAAAACAGGAGTAGTCTCTTTCTGTTTCTCTCCAATTACCACTGGAATACCTTGTTTGATTATACCGGCTTTTTCACCTGCGATCTGAGTAAGATTATCTCCAAGGTAAGCTGTATGATCCAATCCTATATTAGTGATCACTGAAAGTTCCGGTTTGATGATATTGGTAGAATCAAGACGTCCTCCCATTCCTACTTCAATGATAGCTATATCTACTTTTTCTTTAGCAAAGAAATCGAAGGCCATCCCCACTGTCATTTCAAAAAAGCTCAAACTGTTATAACTCAGAAAGCTTTGATTCTCTTCAATAAAATGGACCACCTTCTTACGAGGTATGACCACTCCATTAATTCGAATCCGTTCTCTAAAATCCTTGAGATGTGGAGATGTATAAAGACCCGTTTTATACCCGGCCGCTTGAAAAACGGATGCCAGCATATGGCTCACAGAACCTTTCCCATTGGTTCCGGCTACATGTATGGTCTTAAACTTATTTTCAGGATGCTCCAGATGCCCGGCCAGCTTAAGTGTATTAGAAAGGTCCTTTTTAAAAGCATCTTTACCAATTCGCTGAAACATGGGCAACTGTTGAAACATCCATTCAACAGTTTCTTTATAGGATTTCACTTATTCGGAAAGTTTGAAATTATAAATAATTGATCCTACCTGTCTTGAAGGTGCATTAGAATCGCTATTGAACCTGGTAGCCATTGCGGCCCTCCTGGCGGGATCGGTAAGACAAGGTGCATTATTAGTAGTTCCTTTTACTCCCGGGGTGGCGTTTATAACCCTTCCTTCTCTGTTCACCTCAATACGGACTACTACAATACCTGATTCATTACAATCCTGTACGAATTTTTCCTTATTCAGGGCTTTTCTACCTCCAAGACGATAATTACCATCTCCATCCAGGCCTGCTCCCTGGCCATAGTATGAACTCGCATTAGGATCACCATCGGGACTTCCCTTATCTCCAGCAACATTATCGTTACCTTCACCACTGGTGGCTGTTCCCGATTTTTCGGGCCCGTTAAGTATACTGCTTAATGCATCATTGGTAGACTTATCTGGTTTTGGATCGGGTTTTTTCACCGGTTTTGGATCTACTTTAGGAGGCTCTGGTTGTTTGGTTTCAACTGGAGTTGGTTCTTTTTTCTTTTTTTCAATGACTGGAGCTTCCTCGATATCCTGGGTAACCACTTCCTTTTCGATCACAGGCTCTGATTTTACCGGCTGAGCTGTGCTCTGTTTAGGTGCAGATTTTACCGGCTCTTT
>JAWWBH010000291.1:0-3221 GCA_033721075.1 Christiangramia sp. | reverse complement strand
GATTGGCGAAGTATTCGGTGGAACTCTAAATAATCTTGATGATGTTTATCACGGGGTAGCCACTAAGATTGAGCTTTTTGTGGACGATGAATATATATTTGAAGGCCTCGACAAGGAGCTGCAAGTGGGGCGATATCACTCCTGGGTCGTAGATAGAAATCTGCCTCCGGGCCTTCAGGCTACCAGCTATGATGAAAAAGGTGAGATCATGTCTTTAAGACATAAGGATTTCGATGTTCGGGGAGTTCAGTTTCATCCTGAATCAGTGTTAACTCCGGAAGGAAAAAAAATGATCAGGAACTGGGTAAGCCACAATCCTGAAGGGAAACAAGAAAAAACAGAAGCCAAACCTCAGCACGAAATTTAGGAAATGAAAGAACTATTAAACAGGCTCATAAGCCACGAGACCATTACCAGCGAAGAGGCCAAACAGGTGATTTTCAATATTTCAGAGGGAAAGTACAACGAAACCCAGATCGCAGCTTTTCTTACGGTCTATATGATGCGCAGTATTACCATTGAAGAACTTGAAGGATTTCGCGATGCACTTCTGGAATTATGCATCAAGGTTGATCTTTCTGGTTATGAAGCTGTAGACCTTTGCGGAACCGGTGGCGATGGCAAGGATACTTTCAATATCTCCACTACCTCATCATTTGTTACTGCGGGAGCTGGAGTTAAAGTGGCTAAACATGGAAACTACGGAGTCTCATCGGTAAGCGGAAGTTCCAATGTGATGGAATATCTCGGAATCAAATTCAATAATGATGCTGGTTTTCTGGAAAAATGTATTGATAAGGCTAATATCTGCATTCTCCATGCGCCATTATTTCACCCTGCGATGAAAAATGTCGCGCCGGTTCGAAAAAGTCTGGCGGTAAAGACTTTTTTTAATATGCTGGGCCCCATGGTTAATCCAGCCTTTCCGAAAAACCAGTTAGTCGGTGTTTTTAGCCTTGAACTGGCCCGTATGTATGCCTATCTTTACCAGAATACCGATAAGAATTATACAATTTTACATGCTCTTGACGGTTATGATGAGATCTCTTTAACGGGTGAAACTAAAAGTATCAGCAACAATTCTGAACGTATTCTAAAAGCTTCAGACTTTGGAGTGTCGCAACTAAAGCAATCAGAGATTGCCGGAGGTGGTTCTATTGAAAGTTCCGCTGAGATTCTTACCAATATTTTAAAAGGTAAAGGAACCGAAGCCCAGAATAATGTAGTTTGTGCCAACGCAGGAATGGCGATAGCGACATCCAGGAATCTGAGTCCGCAGGATGGCTTCCAGTCCGCTAAAGAGTCTCTGGAATCCGGAAAAGCATTTGAAAGTTTCAAAAAATTACAGGAATTAAGTCAAATTTGAATTAGATGAATATTCTCGATAAGATCATAGCAGATAAGTTTAAGGAAGTTGAATTAAAGAAATCGCTGATCCCGGTTTCTCAACTGGAAAACTCAGTTCTTTTTGACAGAAAATGTATTTCTCTGGCCGATAATTTAAAAACAGGATCAGGCATTATTGCGGAACATAAAAGAAGGTCTCCTTCTAAATCTGTGATCAACCAGAGTCTGAATGTTCAGGATGTAACTTCAGGTTATGAAAATGCCGGAGCTTCAGGAATTTCAGTTTTAACCGACGGGAAATATTTTGGTGGTTCACTTGAAGATTTGATTTACGCCAGGGCTTCAGTAAATATTCCGATCCTGAGAAAGGAGTTTATGATTGATGAATACCAGGTTTTAGAAGCTAAAGCCTATGGTGCTGATGCCATCCTGTTAATCGCTGCGGTTTTAACTGAAAAACAATTGACTTATCTTGCAGATTCGGCAAAAAAGCTTGGTATGGATGTGCTTCTGGAAATTCATAATGAAGAAGAATTACAGAAATCCCTTAAAGTGAACGCAGATATGATTGGGGTGAATAACCGTAACCTGAAAACCTTTGAGGTAGATATCGCTAATTCGAAAAAGCTATCCGGTCTAATTCCGAATGATTTCGTGAAAGTTTCGGAAAGCGGAATAAGCAATACAGAAGCAAT
This sequence comes from Christiangramia sp., assembly GCA_033721075.1. Taxonomy (GTDB): domain Bacteria; phylum Bacteroidota; class Bacteroidia; order Flavobacteriales; family Flavobacteriaceae; genus Christiangramia. Next base: position 1,179 of record JAWWBH010000291.1, on the reverse strand, counting down.
TGCCGATCTAAAAAATTATGGATTTGAAGGGTTTTTGATTGGTGAGAATTTTATGAAAACGAATGACCCGGGAAAATCAGCTAAGGAATTTATTACCCAATTAAAAACCATCGCATAAAAATGAACGAAGAAAACATGAAAGAAAAAACCCTGATCACTCCGGCTTCAGGACAAAGTTCAGGATTGAGTCTTAAGGTTTGCGGGATGAACCAGCCAGGAAATATGATCCAGGTGGCTGAACTTCAGCCGGATTACATGGGATTCATTTTTTATGACAAATCTCCCCGTTATTTTGACGAAGAATTGCCTGAACTTCCGGCCGAGATCAAGAAAACAGGGGTCTTCGTGAATGCTTCGATTAAAGAGATCCTCCAAAAAGTTTCAAAATACAATCTAAACGCCGTTCAGCTTCACGGGGATGAATCGGCAGGATTTTGTAAAGATCTGAAAACCGAACTTCAGCAACTGGGAAATACGCCTGAAATGATCAAGGTATTTTCGGTTGGAGAAAATTTCGATTTTCAGGAGATAAAACCCTATGAAGGAATAGTTGATTATTTTCTGTTCGATACAAAAACTGAATTAAGAGGAGGTTCCGGAAAAGATTTCGACTGGCAGGTCCTTAAAGAATATCCTTCCAACACCCCTTTTTTTCTTAGTGGAGGAATCGGGCCGGAACACGGGAGTGCTATTGCCGAATTAAAAGATCACTTTTTAAGAATAGGAAAACCGGCCTTGCTTTATGCAGTTGATGTGAACAGCAAATTTGAACTTAAGCCGGGATTAAAAAAATTAAAGGAATTGAAAGATTTCAAAAAACAGATAAATTCATAGAATGAGCTATCAGGTTGATGAAAAAGGATATTACGGGGAATTTGGCGGTGCCTACATTCCCGAAATGTTATATCCCAATGTCGAGGAATTGCGTTCGCGCTATCTGGACATTATGAAAGAAGAGTCCTTTCAGAAAGAATTCAAAGAACTTCTGAAAGAATATGTAGGCCGCCCTACTCCACTCTATTATGCGAAAAGATTTAGTGAAAAATATGGAACAAAGGTTTACCTGAAAAGGGAAGATCTTTGCCATACCGGCGCTCATAAAGTAAATAACACCATCGGGCAGATCCTGATGGCCCAGAAACTTGGAAAAAATCGAATTATCGCGGAAACCGGCGCCGG
>JAWWBH010000290.1:0-3230 GCA_033721075.1 Christiangramia sp. | reverse complement strand
AGCTTCTTTCCCTAATTTTATAGCCTGATTAAAGCATAACCGAGTTGAAAGATACCTACAGACATCAGGGCAAAAGGCAGCAGCTGGTAAAGACCATTAAAAAGAAGGGAATTACCGATAATAAGGTGCTTACGGCCATAGGAAAGATCCCTCGCCACCTGTTTATGGACAGTAGCTTTGAGGACCATGCCTACCAGGATAAGGCATTTCCCATAGCTGCTGATCAAACCATTTCTCAACCCTATACCGTTGCATTCCAAACTGAATTGCTTGAAGTGAAGAAAGGGGATAAGGTACTTGAAATAGGAACGGGAAGCGGTTATCAAACTGCGGTGCTCTGTGAACTCGGTGCGAAGGTATATAGTATTGAGCGTCAGCGCGAGCTTTATAAAAAGACCAAAAGTTTTCTTTCTAAAATAGGCTACAGGCCCAAATATCTCAGTTTTGGTGATGGATATAAAGGCCTCCCGGATTATGCACCTTTTGATAAGATAATCGTTACTGCCGGTGCTCCTGATGTTCCCAAAGATCTGTTGGGTCAGCTTAAGGTTGGAGGAAGGATGGTGATTCCTGTGGGGACCCAGGTTCAAACCATGACCTTATTTATTAGAAAATCTCCCAAGGAATTTGATAAAAAGGAATTTGGAGCTTTTCGATTTGTACCGTTGCTTGAAGACAAAAATTAAGAATCAATTGACAATTCGATCTTTCAATGAATTTTGAAGTTAGAGATACGAATTACGAACTTAATTAAGGAAACCAGAATATCCTGTGAGTCATTTCGAAGGAGGTAAGCGACTGAGAAATCTTATATAAACCATATTCCTTCCTGCTTAAAAAGAAATTATTTCCTTCATCACAACCGGAAAACAGTTGTCAATTTTCCATTATCAATTAATAAAAAAGGCCTCGCAAAACGAGGCCATTTTTTTTCAATAGAAAATTCTGTTTATTTCCCTATGGTGTCGGTTGCCTTATCAACTACGAGCCTGGCATCCCTGTTCGCGATCTCCCATGCCGTTAGGAATACAAGTTTAGCTCTTTTAGCCAGCACTTCATATTCGATCTTATCTGGTGTATCGGTAGGTTTATGGTAATCGGCGTGTGTACCATTGAAATAGAAAATGATAGGGATATTGTTCCTTGCGAAGTTATAGTGGTCACTTCGGTAATAAAAACGATTAGGATCGTTCTCGTCATTATAAGTGTAATCCAGCTCAAGATTCATATATCTCGCATTTACGGCCTCACTTAACTGGTGAAGGTCTGTACTTAATTTATCACTTCCAATGAGGTAAACATAATTATCATTTCCGGCATGCTGAGGATCTATGCGGCCTATCATATCTATATTAAGATTGGCTACCGTGTTTTCCAGCGGAAAGATAGGGTTGTCTGTATAATACTTGGAACCTACAAGGCCTTTTTCCTCTCCTGTTACATTTAGGAAAAGAATGGATCTTTTTGGGGTGTACCCATCCTTGCTTGCTTTCACAAAGGCTTCAGCAATCTCCAGGATTCCAACGGTTCCCGATCCGTCATCATCGGCACCGTTATAAATATTCCCCTGGTCATCCACTCCTACATGGTCATAGTGAGAAGAGATCACCAGTACCTCTTCTGGTTTCTCTGAACCTTTAAGGAAAGCCACAACATTTTCGGTTGGCTTAATATTACCTCTTTTAAAGTAGCTTGTTGGGACCTCCTGGAAATAGTCATCACCGCCAATTGGGGATGGCAAATCCAGCTTCTTATATTCTTTTTTAAGGTATTCGGCAGCTTTTTTCTGCCCCGGTTCTCCTGTCTCACGACCTTCGAACTCATCACTGGCAAAAATGTAAAGATGTTCTTTTAATTCTGAAGCAGTGATCGTATTTGCATATTCCATGGGATCTGCATTCTCGATCTTTTTATTTTGCGCACTGCATGCTGTAAGGATGGCCGAAATGGCCAGTACCAGTATTTTTTTCATTTTAAGTTTAAATTTTAAAGATAATGCCGGGCAATATAGCGGATTTAAGCTAAAAAAGCAGAACCTGAAAGCTTAAAAATCCTATAAAAAAGCATTTACTCTGCCAGAGCTTTTTTTATAGCTGCCTGTACCAAGGGTTGCATTATCTCATATCCTTTTTCATTGGGATGAACGCCGTCTTCCGAATAGGCTTCTTTCAATCCCCCATCTTCTCTGGCCATATGGCTGAAATAATCCAGGTAGATATGCCCGTTTTCTTTCGCATAGTGCTTCAGCCAGGAATTAAGTTCTGCAATCTTAGAAACGGGTTCCAGTCCGGGCCGCCAGGGATAGTCATATACCGGGAGTACCGAACTTAGAATTACCTTAATGTTTTGCAATTCTGCAAGTGTGGCCATAGCTTTGATATTATCGGTGATCATTTTTACCGAGGAAAATCCGGTATTCCCGGCAATATCATTGGTGCCGGCAAGGATCACCACTGCTTTAGGCTTCAGGTCTAATACATCTGGAGTGAAGCGAATAAGCATTTGCGGAGTGGTTTGTCCGCCAATACCTCTGCCCAGGTAGTTATTTTTCCTGAAAAATTCCGGATGCATACGGGCCCAGCCTTCGGTAATGGAATTGCCCATAAAGACCACACTGGGATAGCTGAAATTCTTCAAAATCTCCTGGTTTTCCTTCTGATAGTATTTTAGCTGTGCCCAGTCCTGTTCCATTAATTTTTGATAATCTTTTTTCTGAGCATTTAAAGAAAGGAAAATTAGAAGAAAGCAGGCACCGGAAAGCAGAAGTTTTAGCATAAGTTATAGATCAAGGATTATCGAGAAAATAATTCTAAAGCTATAAAATTATCAAAAAAACCTGATACAGAAGTGGCTAAGAAAAAGTGGTAAAAAAGTTTAGAGATTAGTTGTTGTAAATTAGAAAAGCTTATTATATTTGCATCCGCTAAGCAGGAACGGCATAAGCATCCTGCGACTTAATGGAGGAATGGCAGAGTGGTCGAATGCGGCAGTCTTGAAAACTGTTGAGGGTCACACCTCCGGGGGTTCGAATCCCTCTTCCTCCGCCACAAAGCCCGTAAACATTGTGTTTACGGGCTTTTTTGATTTTCCTTCATATCAAAAATATCATATGAATTCATTAAATAGGTGCTAAATTCGGTGCTTGTTTTCTGTTGAAAAATAGCAGTACCGAATTTCACGTAAAGCCTTTATTATTGGTACCCTACAGAGGTGTAACCTGCATGTGATTT
>JAWWBH010000289.1:0-3237 GCA_033721075.1 Christiangramia sp. | reverse complement strand
ATTGGCAACTCGCTGATCCTTGGACTACCAGGATCCACAAAAGGTGCCAGTGAATCTATGGATGCAGTTTTTCCCCATTTACTGCATGTATTCAAGATCTTAAGAGGGGCAAAACATGATTCCAATGACTAAAACGACAAAAATACTTACCGATAAATTCAACAGGCAACACAACTATCTGCGTATCTCGCTCATAGAAAAATGCAACCTGCGTTGTGCTTATTGTATGCCTGCCGATGGCGTACCACTCACACCAAAGAATCAGCTGATGCAGGCCGATGAGATCCTTGAGATCGCAAAGGTATTTGTAAAGAATGGTGTAGATAAGATCCGGCTTACAGGAGGTGAACCATTGGTTAGAAAGGACTTTTCAGATATCCTTAAAAGACTTTCAGCTCTGCCTGTAAAACTATCCGTTACTACCAATGCCGTACTTGCGGACAGGTATATTGACGATTTCAGAAGGTATGGGCTTAATGACATCAATGTAAGCCTGGATACTTTACTGCCTGAAAAGTTCAAAATGATCACCCGCAGGGATCAGTTCAAAAAAGCCTGGGAAAATATTCATTTACTCATCAGAGAAGGATTCAATGTAAAAATAAACGCGGTATTGATGAAGGATTTCAATGAAGATGAGATCACCGACTTTATACTTTTCACAAGAAACTTACCTGTTACGGTAAGATTCATTGAATTTATGCCTTTTGACGGCAATCGATGGAACCGCTCTAAACTGGTGACCGAAGAAGAAATACTTGGAAAAGCCGAAGATTTCTTCGGAAACGAACATATAGAGAAACTAGTAGATGAAAATAATTTCACCTCCAGGAATTACAGGATAAAAGTATTTGAGGGCCGGTTTGGTATTATTAGTTCGGTAAGCAATCCCTTTTGCGATGGCTGTAACCGGATAAGACTTACAGCAAATGGCAAGATCAAGAACTGCCTGTTTTCCAATCATGAAACCGATCTTCTATCTGCCTTGAGAGAAGGAGAGAACTTAGATGAACTTATAGCAAACTCTCTGAATAAAAAGAAAGCGGTACGTGCCGGGATGAATAGTTTTGAGAAATTGAACGATCCTAAGAAACATAGCAATAACCGAAGTATGATCACTATTGGAGGATGAAAAACCAAAACCTAAATCATAAGTGCATTTAGGGGATCATAACCACAATTGTGCTAAAGAATCTACAATAAATATGAGATTTCTCCTTTCGTCGAAATGACCTCATTGTAAAACCTATTCCTTTTGCTTTTCAAATACCTTCTTCTTGAAACTCGTTTTTGGAGCCTCACAAACCGGACAGCTATAATCTTCAGGCAGATCTTTAAATGAAGTTTCAGGTTGAATATCCTGGGTGACATCACCATAGGCTTCATCATAAATAGTGAAACATTCCTCGCACTGATATACTTCGGTTTGAACGACCTCCTTTTTGGAATTTGTTGATTTTTCTTCCTCTTTCTTCTGACCTAATTGCGCAAAATACATCTGGCTCAATTCCATTAAAAGTCCGGGTAATTCCACCTGATCCACATCCTGTACATGAGTAATATACTTTCTTGTATTGGGGTCAAAATCCTTCGCATACAACAAGTTAAAAGTGTCCCTGATCTCAAATCCTGAAAGGTCTTCAGGAATTGCATTCTTTTCAATGACTATTGAAGTAAAATAATACACTCTTCGCGTATAATTCGCGATGCTGAAGGTGAGTCCGTAGGTACTGATATCATTCTGATCGAAATTTGCAACCAGGTATTTCTTAAGTTTTAAAAGCTCGTCATTGGCAACAGGTAAATGCCAGTTAAGCTCAAGCATGGAATGCCTTACATTTATCCCGAATTTGCCCAGGAGTTTTTCCCATTGAAGTTTAGATTCCTGTGGAATACCCTTAACAATAAAGGATTTCCAGGGTGTAATGCATATTCGTCCAATTTTCTGTTCAGCACATAGATCACACATGGCTTTAAGAAACTCAAGGTCATACCTGTTATTTCTCCAGTAAAGCCCAAGCCAGTATTCACCTGTCCCGGTTCGGTTCATGCCTTCATAATAAGGAAAAGGATAGAAAGGTACTTCAAGTGGTTTATCTACCGTACGGTTATCGGTATCCACCGCGTCATTCACAAGGTCAAAGATCATTTCAATATCCCCGGGTTCTTCCTGTAGAATATTTTCGATCGCCTCCCCTACTTTTGCTATATCCCAGCTATAAATAAGCGCGGGATACATTTCAGTCTTTTCCCATTCCGGTAAACGAACATAGAGGTACCAGTAATCTTCATGCTTAGAAGCAATGAAATTCAAATGACCGGTAAAAAGAGGGACCAGTCTTTGCCTGGGTTCCGTAATATTAATCTTCAGCGATGGTTCATAACGTATCTGCTCCAGAATATAAAGATACCTGTCACCAGTTAACCAGGCTGTGGTGGGAAAAATATCGGTAGTAACATATGAAGAAACTATATTTTCCACGGGCTTTGATACAGGCTCAATGATATTGAGCTCTTTAAGTCCTTCCATCGCTTCCTTTTCGATAGCGTCGGGAAAAAGAATATCCTGCCTGGATCCAAAAGAGATCGTGCTCAGACCTGCATCTTCGGCAGTTTCAGCAATATTTTTAAGTTCTGCAGGTGACAGTACACCGCCCTTTATTATTAACCTTGGAAGCATCTTTTTCATCTATTTAAAAATTTTTATTCAACTGTTAATCAAACAAATAAAAATTTTTTGCATCGATCAACCGCTTCGCTTTCGCATAAAAAATTTAATTATTTCAGTTGGTATTCAAAAAATTAAATTTGTTTATGCTCATTTCATACCAGTTCCTTTGATGTGTTTAATATTTCTTTCACCTCCGTTTTACAACTACCACATCCAAGTCCGGCCCCGGTTTGCTTACACAATTCCGTAAAATCGGTACAGCCATTAGAGATAGCTTCTTCAAGATTTCCGGCACCTACCTGGCTGCAGGAACATACCAGTTTTCCCTTCACAGGTTCATCATTTCCAGAACCTCGTAACAGACTGTCCCTCCTGTCTGACAATTCGATCTTACTTTCAATAAGTCTCTTGAATTCGGCGAATTCATTTTTATCTCCCATTAAAACGGCACCTACCAACAGATCATCTTTTACGATGCATTTCTTATAATATCTTTTCTTGATATCGGTAAAGATTATCTCCTCATAACTGTCATCATTCCCGGGGACATGTATATCACCAATGCT
>JAWWBH010000288.1:0-3301 GCA_033721075.1 Christiangramia sp. | reverse complement strand
TTACTCCGCCAATATCCAACTGCACTTTATTCGCTTTAGGAGCTTCAATCCGAACTCTCACCCGTCCTTCAGAATTAACCTTCGGAAATTCCTTTCCCGGCTGATTCTTGGAAGATGGTATAAAATCTTCTTTAATTTCCACCTGACTTTCCTGGGCGAAACCCGTAAGACCAACCAGAACAATTAGTAAAAACAAAAATATTTTTCTCATAATCATCGAATTAGTTATTGAATAATAATGGCGCAAATTTGTAAAGATCATGTCTCCAGACTGGCCATGCATGGCCTCCCGGATATTCGCTATAGGTATAATCGATATTCATCTCATCAAATTTTTCCAACATTCTCTGGCAGTTCTGGTAAGCAATATCTTCCTTTCCACCCATGGATATCCAGAAATGATCGAGATTCTGATTAATTCGATCTGAATTCTCTGCCATAAACTCATACTGGCCGTTAGCGATCTCGTTATCGTTTCCAATCCAACCAGAACTAAAAACACCTAAGGAAGAAAAATGATCAGTATTCTGAACTCCCGTATAGAGCGTTTGGATACCGCCCATAGATAAACCGGCAAGTGCACGGCTTTCGGCATCATCAATAGCTCGATATTTTTTTTGAACATAAGGAATAAGGCCGTCTAATAATTCTTGCTCGAACATTTTTAAACCATTTTCATTGAACGCAGAAACCGGCATATTGCCATCTGGCATAATCACCAGCATTGGTTTAGCTTTTCCCTCGGCTAGAAGATTATCAAGAATCAAATTGGTTTTTCCCTGTTGCGCCCAGCCGCGTTCATCCTCGCCGCCACCATGATAGATATAAAGCACTGGATATTCTTCTTTGGTGTTCTGGTCGTATCCCGGCGGGGTATAGACATAAAAGGTTCTCCAGCCATTCAAAACAGGTGAGAAATATTCTTCTTTTCTAATATCACCATGAGGAACATCCTTCATGGCATAATAATCATCCCCTTTAAACGGAATTTCAATACCGCTGGCCATTCTTCCCATCCCGTAGAAAGTTTCACTGTTAGGATCAGCTACCGGAACATCGTCAATAAGAATTGAATAATAGTGGAAACCTTCGCTAAGCGAATCAGTAGTTACTTTCCAAATTCCTTCCTTATTTTTTTCCATATCGTATTTACGAACCAGGTCCAGCTTTACATCATCGGCCTCTGGCGCCTTAATTTGAAATATCGCTCTGCCATTCGGCAGAATTTGCGGATAGTCAGATCTTCCAACGTTAGTGGATGCCGGGGTTCCCAGCAAACTGTAATCATTAAATTTAGATTCATCTACTGGTTTAAACAACATTTTTGAAAACATATAGAGTCCGTTTTTCCAAACCTTGAAATCGTGTACCCCCGGTTCTATATAATAAATATGAGGCACATCCTTTTTCACCAGGTATTCATGCGTTCGCTGACTGAAGGGGATTAAACCGTCCTTATCGCCACAAGAAATCCATAACAGGTTCAGTTTATTTCTGGCCATTTTGGGGTTCGGAACTAGTTCCTGTGGAGTTTCGGTATTTGGTGCGGCCGAAAAGGAGCCCACCCAGGAAAAGGTATCCAAATTTCCCAATCCAAAATTCAGGGTTTGGCCACCGCCCATGGAAAGACCGGCAATCGCCCTGTTTTCACGATTTTTTAGTACCGGGTAATTCTTTTCTATAAACGGAATTAAGTCTTTCAGCAGGTCATTCTCAAAATTGGCAAAGGCAGCTACTTTGGTACTGTCGAAAATATTGCCGACGGCTCGATCATCTTTCATTGCCCTTCCATTCGGCATAACCACAATCATAGGATTTGCTTTGCCTTCCGCATAAAGATTGTCCAAAATCACCTGTGGCTTCCCGCCGCGAAGCCATTCTTTTTCATCCCCTCCAATGCCGTGTAACAAATAAAGCACTGGATATTTCTTGCTTTTAGAATAGTTTGGGGGAGTATAAATAAGGGCTTTCCGGGTAGTACCTACTGTTTTTGATTTATAACTTATACTGTCTATTTTCCCATGCGGGATATCATTTCTTTCCACATCAAAACCTTCAGGTGCTTCTCTTTCCAGGCCTTTGATGCCTTTTGCTTCAAGCATCTTCCTCGCGTATCGACGCCCTAGTTTCCGATAACCTTCTGCGGTAAAATGCAAATGATCTGCCACCGCCGTGCAACCTTCCGAAGAAACCACATAAGAATTCGGAATTACTTCGGGCAGTTTTGCGATAATTTCATTCATACTGGCACAGGCACCGCCTTCTTCCTTGCTTACCATTTCACCTGCCAGCAAAGGCACTTGTTTCGGGTCAAGGTTCAGGTCTTTGATGAGGTTATCGTAAACAGCCTTCACCTTTTTCGGCCATTCTTTATCACCTGTGTTAGATTCACCCTGGTGCAATAAAATCCCCTTTATTACCCCGCCCTTTTGAGCGATTTTCCCCATATCAACCAGCCGGGCGTATGGATTACCATCATATTCCTTCACCATATTCTGAAGCCAGCCGGGAGCGCTCTCTACGTAAGACTGAAAATTCTCCTTATCAAAAAGTTCAATTTTGCACCCACCCACAGCTACATTGATGACGCCAATTTTAATGCTATCTGGCAGGGTTTCTACCATTTCCCTTCCAAAGTAATCTGTAGGAGTAAGACCGGTGTGGCAGCGACATAATGGTGGTTTTGCCGTGTACCAATGACCCTTATCGCGGCCAAGATCAGGACAGTCTACCGCTGCCATTACCTTAAATCGATTACTGATAGCTACCGTATCCTGGGGTTCAATTTTCGCATGTCCTTCCATATTCGACTGGCCAAAGGCGAGATAAATATGAAAATTAGGATCCTGCGCATTGGCCGTGAAAGCCAAAAACAACACTGAACAAAAAATTAGAATTCTTGTTTTCATTAGAGAATTATTAGTTAGGTCTCAGAATCTATTAAAACCGATATATAATGAGCTATATGTGGCCTTTGCTGTGAAAAATTATTTTCAACAAAGAGCACAAAAAGTACACAAATACTGATAGGGTTTGGTATTGTGCTAGTCATTATTCGCAGGCTTTATGATATATTCTTTTCCGGCTTCCGTAGCTAGATCATATTCAAAAACAGGTTTTAAATCAGGAGTATCTAGAGATGCTTCCGAAGAAATTATTGGTTTTTTTGTGTCGGGAAGTTCAAAAAGAGGATTCGGATTATCGCCGGAAGCTTTTTTAAGTCCATCGCTGGAAAGGGGGTAATACGATCTTAATCGCAAATTTCCTCCAATTTCTGAAATAACCTTAATTTCAACAGGCT
>JAWWBH010000287.1:0-3308 GCA_033721075.1 Christiangramia sp. | reverse complement strand
GAAAAAGGATATTACAGGTAGTCTTAGTGCTTTAGATAACAGCACGGTAGTGTTGATGCGGTTCAACTTTGGACCTTCGGATATCCCACGCTGGAAAAGGGAACAGTTTCCTGATGTTACTTATGAAGAATACCAGAATTTAAAAAAGACCCTGCCAGATATTGAGGCAATAAGTTTTGCTCTCGGGGTTCCCGGCGGGGCGTCCCTTAAATACCGCGATGTGACCAGTACAGGAGTAGATGTGGGGGCTGTTACACACGAATATTACGACATTGAAGCTTTTGAATTTGAAAAGGGAAGGTTTTTCAGTGAACCTGAAGCTGTTGCCGGGGCAGGAGTGATCGTGCTGGGACATGAGATCGCCAATAATCTTTTTGGAGAGAGCGATCCCATAGGCAAGGAAATCCGGATTTTTGGACGCAGGGCCACGGTGATAGGTGTACTTAAGAAACAGGGTCAGTCCTTGTTTGGAGGTTCAAGGGATAGCCAGGTGTTTGTGCCTGCCAATTTTGCCCGACGGGTATATGGCACCACAAAAGGCACTGTATTTCCACAGATCGTGCTTAAACCTGAAGACGGGGTAGACAACGACGAGTTCATTGCGAGACTGGAACAGGAAATGAGGAGTATGAGAGGGGTTAAACCCGGGGAGATCAACAATTTCTTTATTAATCAACTTCAGGGCTTCGCCGATTTTATAGATAATATTACCGGTCAGTTAAATATTATTGGAATCGTAATTAGCGGTTTCTCTCTGCTGGTAGGCGGATTCGGGATCGCGAATATCATGTTTGTGAGTGTGAAGGAACGAACACACCTTATAGGGATCCAGAAATCTCTTGGTGCAAAAAATAAATTCATTCTTTCTCAATTCCTCTTCGAGGCTGTGATACTTTCAGTGATTGGAGGTCTCGTTGGACTGTTCATTGTCTGGCTGGTCTCGATCATCGCATCTCAATTTACCGGTGATTTCGAGTTTGTGCTTTCTCCGCTTAATATTCTTATCGGGACCCTGGTTTCGGCTATTATTGGTCTTATTTCCGGTATTATACCTGCTATTTCGGCTTCCAAACTCGATCCTGTGGAAGCAATTCGAACCGGAATGTAGAGAGGCCTTTTTCTATCATTTTTTTTAACATTCAATTCCTGAAAATGATTCAATGATTTTATAAATTTGGAAAATATCCAATAAAGTGGAAATAATCCAAAATGAAGAATAAAACTAAGTCCATATTACATCTCGATTTAGATACGTTTTTTGTTTCTGTTGAACGCTTAAAAGACTCCCGTTTAAAAGACCGGCCGCTTATCGTGGGAGGGCTGAGCGATCGTGGAGTAGTTGCTGCCTGTAGCTACGAGACCCGTAAATTCGGAGTGCATTCGGGGATGGCGATGAAAATGGCAAGAAAGTTATGCCCGCATGCGACTTATATTAGGGGAGATGCTTCTGTTTATATACGGCATTCTGAAGTGGTGACCGACATTATCAGGAGTCAGGTGCCCACATTTGAAAAAGCGAGTGTAGATGAGTTTTATGCTGATCTTACGGGAATGGACCGTTTTTTTGGGGTGAAGAAATTTGCCCATGAACTGCGCGAGACCATCATCAGGGAAAGCGGACTTCCCATTTCCTTTGGGCTTTCCCGGAATAAGATAGTCTCCAAGATCGCTACCGGGGAAGCCAAGCCCAATGCTGAAAAATATATCGAAGCAGGGGAAGAACGGGGGTTTCTGGCGCCGCTGGAAGTGAATAAGATCCCCATGATAGGGAGCAAGACTTTTCAGTCTCTGTTGAATCTTGGGGTGCGAAAGATAAAGACCATCCAGGAAATGCCTGTGGAAATGCTGGAAAGCGTTCTGGGAAAGAATGGCCGTATCATCTGGAAACGTGCCCATGGTATTGATGACCCGCCAATCGTTCCATTCCATGAGCGAAAATCCATTTCTACCGAGCGTACCTTTAACCGGGATACCATAGACATGGTGAAACTACATGCCACCCTTGTTGCCATGGCAGAAAGCCTTGCCTATCAGCTTCGGAAAGGCAATAAACTTGCTTCGGTCGTCACTGTGAAGATCCGCTATTCCGATTTTCAGACCCAAAGCAAACAGGCGAAGATCTCCTATACCAGTGCCGATCATATCCTTATTTCCAAGGTGGAAGAGCTGTTCGAAAAGCTTTATACAAGACGTTTATTGATTCGGCTTATTGGGGTTCGTTTCAGTGGGCTGGTGGCTGGTCATTACCAGATAAACCTTTTTGAAGATTCAGAAGAGATACTCAGCCTGTATAATTCCCTGGATAAGATCAGGCAGCGGTTTGGGGAGCATAGTGTAAAAAGGGCTGTGGGAATGGAAGTAAAGACCATCGGCAGGATGGGTAATCCTTTTAATGGACAACCACCCATTGTGCTGGCACATCGTAAACAATGATCTATTTGAACTGTCATACCTGGTATTCCCTTCGGTACGGGACTTTTTCCCCGGAACGGCTTTGTGAATTGGCTGAAAAGAACAAAGCAGACTGCCTGGCAGTTACAGATATCAATAATACCTCGGCATGTCTCAGCTTTATTAAAATGACTGAAGAAAGCGGATTTAAACCCCTTGTGGGGATTGATTTCAGGAATGGGGTTGACCAGCAATATGTTGGGATTGCCGGAAACAATAAAGGTTTTGCCCAGCTGAATGAACATCTTTCAGGTCATATTCATGTTCAAAAGAAATTTGAGCCTGACGCACCTCTTTTGCCTGATTGCTTTATCATTTATCCCTATGAGAAAGTAGCTGCGCAGGATAAAACAGCCTTTAGGGAAAATGAGTTTATAGGTGTTTCCATAGAAAACCTTCGAAAGCTGAAGTTTTCAAAATATAAAAACCTGAAGGATAAACTCGTGCTACTCCAAACAGTGAGTTTTGAGAGTAGAAGAGATTATAATGCTCATCGCCTGTTAAGGGCAATAGATAATAATGAACTTTTAAGCAGGCTTCCTGAAACCGAGCAGGGATCATACTCGCATAGGTTTATCCCCACAGAAACTATTCTGGAAGAATTTGAAGATTTTCCCCATATCCTGGAAAATACTAAGAAACTGGTCTCCCGGTGTAATGTGAAATTCGGGTTTGGCAGGAATCAGAATAGAAATTTAAAAGTATATGGCAACAGTGAAGAGGAAGATATCAAACGCTTACGGGATCTCTGTGATCACAATCTATCAAGACGCTATCCTGAAGCCAGCCAGAAGGTGAAAGACAGGCTGGAGAAGGAACTTGCTTCTATTATTAAGCTGAAATTCGTCTCTTACTTT
>JAWWBH010000286.1:0-3402 GCA_033721075.1 Christiangramia sp. | reverse complement strand
GTTCTTTCCAGTAAGGCATCGCTCATTTGTGAGGCGATCGCCCTTTTCCATATCAGCTCATAGAGTCTTTGCTGATCACGGTCAGCTGAAATACTATGTTTCTGGAAATTTGTAGGCCTTATAGCTTCGTGAGCTTCCTGGGCCCCCTTGGATTTCCCTTTGAACTGACGGGATTTCGAATATTTTTCTCCAAAAGCTTTCAGGATCTCATTTTTAGCACCCTTTCTTGCATCTTCTGAAAGGTTCACACTATCTGTCCTCATATAGGTAATATGACCGGCCTCGTACAAACGTTGCGCCATGGTCATGGTTTTACTTACCGAAAAATAGAGCTTTCTGGCAGCTTCCTGTTGAAGTGTGGAAGTTGTAAATGGTGGCGCCGGATTCTTTTTGGCTGGTTTGGTAGTTAACTCGGCTACTTTGAAATTAGCATCGATGTTATCCTTTAAAAATTTCTCAGCTTCTTCCTTGGTATCAAAATTCTTCGGGATCCTGGCCTTAAAGCTCTTTCCATCTTCTGTCGAGAATTCAGCATCTATTCGGTAGGAAGCCTGGGGCTTAAAATCCTGGATCTCACGCTCTCTTTCTACAATAAGTCTTACCGCTACAGATTGTACACGGCCTGCAGAAAGCCCGCCTTTCACTTTTCGCCATAGTACAGGAGAGAGTTCATATCCCACCAGCCTATCCAGTACTCTTCTTGCCTGCTGTGCATTTACAAGATTATAATCTATGCCTCGCGGGTTCTCTATCGCTTTTAATATCGCAGATTTTGTGATCTCGTGAAATACGATACGTTTTGTTTTCTCATCCTTGAGCTTTAATTCCTCGGCAAGATGCCAAGCGATGGCTTCTCCTTCCCGGTCTTCATCACTAGCCAGCCATACCATATCGGCATCCTTAGCAAGACCTTTTAGTTTCTTTACTACATCCTTTTTATCCCGGGAAACGATATATTTAGGTGTAAAATCTCCTTCAGTGTCCACTCCAATTTCCTTAGTGGGCAAATCGGCGATATGCCCAAAGCTGGAAGCGACCTTATAGTCTTTTCCAAGAAATTTTTCTATGGTTTTAGCCTTCGCAGGAGACTCAACAATCACTAAATTCTTAGCCATAAATCTGTTGGTTTATAACTGCAAAAGTATATCAAATTTTTCTTCTGCCCGTTAAACTTGAATTAAAACCGGATATGCACTTCACTGAAAAGCCTGATTTTGCAGTGCTTTTAGATTTTTAAAATTCCTGTTTCAGCAATACTGGAGTTTTCTTATCCCGTCCTATTCCGTATGAAAGAAAAGCGATGAAACGCCCGAAAGACTATATTTAAGATCTGGGGAGATGTTGCCATCGATAGAAGTGGCATCGTTAAAAGCCAGGATACGTCCCCCTCCGTTTAAGGTTTCAGCAACAAAAATCACATTATAGGCAGAATCATAGATCACATTTACAGGGTTCCCTAATAGGGCATTATTGCCTGCTATCCTTAACTGATCTTCCGCTTTTACAAAGCCTCCTGTGGAAGCGGCATTGAATTTGGATTCAAAATCCTGGATCACATGCAAGGCTCCATCGCTGTTTGACTCTGCCTCTCCAATATCTGAAAGTACCATGGTCCCATCTTCAAAATGAAGACCATGCGAACGCACAAGTCCCTGGAATGCCACAATCTTATCGGCCGTTACGATCCTATTGAGCGCATGAGTGGATATAAAATTCCGAAAGACCGCGATTTTATTGGTCTCATCTACGGCCGCATAAAGATCGTCCCCTATAAACTCAACACCCCAAAGCCTGAATTTCGTTATAACCACATTTCTCAGGATAAAACCTGAACTTCCTTTTGTGTAGATAAAAAGTCGTCCTTCCGGAGTCTGGTCATCATCATCAAGATCTGTATCGTCTGAAACAATATAAAAATTACCCTTTACAGCCAGATCACGCGGACTTTCAAGATCTGCACTGCTTGTGAATTCCGGCTCAAGGTCTACTGTTATGCCCGACTGAAAAGTACTTAAGCCTGTATAGGTTTCCAGTTGACCTCCAGATCTCGAAACCAGGGTAAACGAATCATCTTCCGGAGAAAAGTAAATTCCCTCGGCATCTGATGACGCGGTATTATAGATAGTGACCTCCCCGGTATTGATATCGTATCTCTTTACCTGTCCTTCATGGGTAGTAGCATACAAATGAGCAGTTTTTGAGGTTCTAACGTCCCCATTGAGATTATCGTCTCCGTTACATGACCATAAAAACAATGTCATAAACACTCCTATAAAAAGGCCCGATCGTTCCAACTTCATATTTTTTTAATTGCGAATATATTATTTTAACGAATATATCTCCAGCATAGTTTAAATGAGTTAAAAATCTGTTATTTGAAATTATCTTAACGCACTTTCTCCTTCGTAATTTACATATTAAGATAAACACAAGAAACATTTAGAATTATAGAAAAGGATTATGAATATCACCCATATATTGAAATTAGCAGGAAAGTTTGTAGTAAGAGGTTTCATCTTTAAAGCCGGGAAAAAACTGGCATTAAAAGGCGGTAGAGCAGGAATTGGGGCCGGCGCCCTAATAGCCGGAGGCTATCTCGCATACCAGCTGCTTGAGGAAAGGGAGAAACAACAGAAAAAGGAAAGAAAAAATAGGATAAGGAAAAAAAAGCAGAATAAGAAAATAGTGGTATAATACGATCCAAAATTATATTCCAACATATCCGGCAGACCTCTTATTTTAAATCCTTGAGAACTGCTTCACTCAGTAGAGCACCTCGCTTACATCAAAATAAAAGGGATTGAAAGCCCCAATATCCCAGGTAAACAATAATTAATTATCTTGAGTAGCTAACCTATACCTTGAATATGAAACACCTGCTGCTTATATTATCTCTATTCCTATTTTCACCGGTTTCTCTGTTATCACAAAATAATGAATGTGCCTGTTGCACCCCGGCTCATGGTCAATTCGATTTTTGGATAGGAGACTGGGAAGTATTCAATGAAAATGGCGAAAAAATTGGAGAGAACCTTATAGAAAAACTGGAAGATAATTGCATTATTAGTGAAAACTGGGAAGGAAGTAATGGAAGCTCTGGAAAAAGCTTTAATTATTATGACCCCGCCAACTCTACCTGGAACCAATTATGGATAAGTAATTCCGGTAACATCCTGAAATTGAAAGGAAAGGCACAACCCCATAAAATGATCCTTAAAAGTGAGCCTGTAAAAAGTGAAAAAGGGGACTATTATAACAAGATCACCTGGTCCAAAAATGCAGACGGGAGTGTAACCCAGCTATGGGAAGTATACGATCTTCAGGGAAACCTATTAAACGAAGCTTTTAAAGGCATCTACAGAATAAAGGATTAAACTACTGAAATATGCTTTCTGCTCCTTC
>JAWWBH010000285.1:0-3424 GCA_033721075.1 Christiangramia sp. | reverse complement strand
TTTTATGTGCGCTTTGCATTCCATTCTGTGGCCCGCGAACTTCGTCCATATCAGCAATTGTTCTGAAGTTTGCCTTAACTGCATCTTCCTGATCTTTTCGAAGACTTAAAAAAACCTCATCACATACCTCCTGAAGCATTTCATACAAATGATCACGCTGGGGTTTTCCGTGGTATTTTAAATCACCTTTATCCATTCCCATCCTGGAACTTTTACCTCCTGCCAGTACCAGGCCATATAACTTAGTTTCCATAATCCTTTTTTCCTCCGGTCTTTTTCTCAAGTTGAATATCTGAGATCACGATCTCATGACTCAGGGCCTTTGTCATGTCATAAATAGTTAGCGCTGCTGCCGAAACCCCGGTAAGTGCTTCCATCTCCACTCCTGTTCTTTCAGAACATTTAACCTCACAGCTAATTTCGAGACAAGCATCTCCCGGCTCTATCTCTATACCTATCTTTGAAAGTTTGAGCGGATGGCAGAGAGGTATGATATCTGAAGTTTTCTTTACTGCCTGAATTCCCGCAATAACCGCGGTTTGAATTACGCTCCCTTTTTTACTTAGAAAATCCTGCTGCTGCAGATCATTAAAAATTTCAGAAGGAAAGATCACTTTCCCTGATGCCCTTGCATACCGGGAAGTAACTTCCTTTTGGGAGACATCCACCATTCTTGGATTTCCAGCAGAATCTATATGTGTTAGTTTTTTATCCACCTATGCTCGTCATTGAATTTGAATAAATATCAGTGCTTCTCTCCTCAGCCTCAAAACCATTTTTTGCCCTGTTTGAAATAGCTGCCAGGATCTCATTTTCCACAGACCTGTCCTCCGGTGAGTCCCTCAAAATATCTCTCAGGTTCTTTGATGCGGTCGCGTAAAGGCAGGTGATCACATCACCGGTTGCAGTGACCCGGAGCCGGTTACAGCTTCCGCAGAAATTACGGGTGAATGATGGGATGATCCCAAAACTACCCTTATAGCCTTTGATCCTGTAGTTCACTGAAGTGGATGTCCTTTCAGATTCCAGTTTACTGATATCACCGTAATGTGAAGCTATATACTCATATATTTTACTGTGGTTCCATTTGATCTTCTGAAAGCTCCTGCTGCCTCCATTAAAAGGCATTTCCTCCAGGAATCTTACGGAAACCTGATAATGTTTGGTAAGTCTTTCTATAATTGGAATTATATCCTGAATGTTCTGATTGTCCAGAACAATGAAATTCACCTTAACATCAAAGCCCTCCTGGATAAGTTTTAAAAGATTTTGATACACATTCGCAAACTGCTCCCTCCGGCTTATCTTATTGAAAGTGGCTTCCTCAATAGCATCCAGGCTAAGATTGATCCTGGTAATTCCCAAAGCTTTTAATTCAGGGATATGTTTTTCGATTAAGGTTGCGTTCGTGGTGATACTTATTTCATCAAGCTCATCCAGTGTTTTGAGCCTTCTAAGAAGTTGCATAAGATCCTTCCTCATAAAGGGTTCCCCACCGGTGATCCTTATCTTTCTGATGCCCTGACCAACCAGCACCTTACTTAGGCGGAAAAGCTCATTAATTGATAAAAGATCCTTACTGTCTGCAAAATTGATCCCTTCAGCAGGCATACAGTAGTTACATCTCAGGTTACATCTGTCAGTGACCGCAAGACGCAGGTAATCTATTTTTCGATTATGGTTATCTATCAGCATTTAATTCAACTTTAGGGATGGGCGCTAACCCAGACTTCATCATCATCAAAAAATTCCTTTTTCCAGATTGGCACTTTTTCCTTCAGGGTATCAATGAGATACCTGCAGGCCTCAAAGCTGCTATCCCGGTGGGCCGAAGATGCACCAACGATCACAACAGGCTCCTGGACTTTTTTATTTCCAACAGCATGCTTGATGATCACCTTTTTAAGATCCCATTTCTCTGCGACCTCATCGGCGATCCTGTTCATTTCCTTTAGCGCCATATTTTCATAGGCTTCAAAAAAGAGATGTGAGACCTTTCTTTTCTTAGTAGCCTCCCTTACCGCACCAAAGAACACACAAATAGCGCCGCTACCGGGATGAGAAAGTTCGTCATAAACCTTCCCCGGATCCAAATCTTCAACAAGTTCAATGATTCTTTCCATATTAACCTCCACTAACCGGGGGAATTAACGCAATTTCATCATTTACCGAGATCGCTTCAGAGTCTTCAGCTAATTCTTCGTTTATCGCAAAATTTAGAGATGATAAGTCCTTTAACCGGGGATATTTTGCATTCAGCAGATCCCGCAGCTCACCTACGGTACCAATTTCTTTAAGATCCCTGGCATCAACCATAGTTTCTCCAACAATATCCCTGGTGATACCGAAAAAAAGAATTTTCATTACAGTTTTATTTTAAATGTAAGAAAACTGTTCGTAAAAGCTAAGTGTTTATATCTAATTTTAGCAGTTGAGGATATTCTGAACAGGACATCCCTACCTGAAATCATACTATTACAGAGGTCTAATTTAAATTTCTTGCAGGTTTTTTTTAATTGAATTATCTTCAAATCATGACGCATGAATTCAGGAAACTAATAGAAGTTGCTTTTCTTAACGGGCAGAAGAATATTCGAAATGTTCTTGCCAGTGTAGTGGCACTCGAAGGCTCCTCCTACAGGAAACCGGGTGTTCGCATGCTCATTTCTGAAGAAGGTAAGATGACAGGAGCCGTAAGCGGAGGATGTGTAGAGAAAGAGGTTTTCTATCAGGCCCAGGAAGTCTTTGAAACAGGCAAACCGAAAATGATGACCTATGACGGAAGGTACCGGCTTGGGTGCGAAGGGATTCTTTATATTCTCCTGGAGCCTTTTGAGATCGATACGAAAACTCATAAAATTTTTGAGGAAATTTTCCGAACAAGGCAATCGTTCAGGCTTATTTCAGAGTATGACAAGAATATCGAGACTAGAGCTGTCTTAGGGACTCATGCACTGATTCCGGATTCTGAAAAGATCAGTTTTTGGGAGCGATTGCAGAACGAGGCTGAAGTGAGTTCTGTATTTGAACAGGAAATGCCTCCTTTATTTAGGCTACTTATCATTGGTGCTGAACATGATGCGGTACAATTATGTAGCCTCGCCTCAATGATGGGCTGGGAAGTGGATGTGGTGGATTCACCAAAAGACCCGAAAAAACCGGATAATTTCCCCGGCATTAACAATCTTTATCACCTTTTTCCCGAACAGCTTTCAGAACTGACATTCGATAAAAATATGGCTGTGGTGCTCATGAACCATAGTTATGTGACCGACCTGAAATTCCTTATCTCGCTAAAGGATCTTGAGCTCCCATATATTGGTATTCTGGGATCGGATAAACGAAGAGAGAAGCTTTTTAATGAATTGCTAGAAAGAGCACCAGATCTTGAAGAGAGTTTCTTTGATTCGATCTAAAGTCCGGC
>JAWWBH010000284.1:0-3430 GCA_033721075.1 Christiangramia sp. | reverse complement strand
TTTCATGCCCGGCATTTAGCCCGAAAGGGAATTGCCAGTTTTACTTACGATAAACGAGGCAGCGGGAAATCGGGGGGAGAAACTTATGAAGTTGGTTATAGCGGTTATGCTGATGATGCCATTGCGGCCATTAAAAAGATAAAATCTCAAAATAATTTTGATCGGGTTGGCCTTTTCGCCGTAAGTGAGGGTGAATGGGTTAGCCTGATTGTTGACTCCAAAGAGAAAATAGATTTCATTTTGATGGTATCGGCTTCCGGAAGCTCGCCATTTCAACAAACCTTAAGAGAGCTAACCTATCGCCTGGAAAGAAAAAATTTCAAGGATCAGGATATTGAAGAAGCTAAAGGTCTTTATCGGGAGATCCTGGCATTTGATAATGATTCGCTAAAGCGTAAACAAATTGAAGAAAGGATCATGAGATCACGGGATAAGGCATGGTTTGAGGCCGGCGAAGATTTCTCCGATGAACTTTACTATTACCCATGGTGGCATAAGATTATGAATTTTAATCCGAAGGAATATTTAGAAAAAACCGATACAGATATTCTGGTTCTTATTGGAAATGATAACCAGTCCTATCCCCCGGCAGAAACCATTTCCAATTTTAAAAGATATGAGAATGTCAAAGTTGTGAAATTTGATAAAGGTGACCATTCCTTACTCGAGTGGAAGTTAGGAAAAGGTGTTCCTCCACCATTTTTTGTAAAAGGATATTTAAAGACATACGCTCACTGGATTGGGAATAATTGCAATAAAGACTAATTCAAACAGGCCGGCAGGCTTAGAAAGAAAATAAGTATCTTCACTAGAAGTGCAGGTCTTAAACTAACATTTCGATAGCTATCGGGAGCGTTGCCCTTACTCCGCACACTGGCTTTAATGTAAATCGTTGGCAAACATTTATAAAATTACGATTATGAATTTAGAGATAGGAATAAATTTATTGACTTCAATTGGTGTAATAATTTCAGTTATTTTTCTTGCAATAGAAATTAAAAAAAACACACAGGCTGTTCGTTCTAATTTTTACGACTCTTTTGCGAATTCAAATAGAGAATTTTTAAATCAACTTATAGTAAATAACGATTTAGGAAGATTATTTGAAAAAGGAACAAAATCATGGAATGCATTAGGAGAAGATGATAAGCGAACTTCCAATTTCATGTATATCCAGCTTTTTCGAATTTGGGAAAATTTATTTTACCAGAACAAAATGAAGGTCCTTGAACCCTGGCTGTGGAACAGCAATAAAAACACGATTATTTCCTATTTTCATTTGAATGGAATCCAGGAATGGTGGCAATTCCGGAAACAATCATTTTCTAACGAATTTGCTGAATTTCTGGAAAAATCGGAAAAACCGGAAAACGAAATCAAAGTTATTGAAGATTTATTTGGATCTAATAAAGATGAATAAACGTTTACGAACAATGGATAATGGCTATTAGCCAGCACCGTTAGGAAGAAAAGAATTAAATTGACCAATAACAAATACTAACCTGCCTGCCGGCAACTGGCGATAAGCGAGACCGGTACCTTTAATGTATTTAAGTAAACTAACAGGTTTACTTTTTATTATTTTTGTCAACATATATATTGACTTATTTGTATGTTTGTAAATAAATAACTTTACAAAAAAATAATTTTGTAAGGTTAAAACTTTACAAAAATGAGAAATAAGTATTCACTTTTAATTGAACAACTGGACCAAAAGCTGTTACCATTTGCTCAAACAAAAAAGGTCTTGGTTCCAGAACGTGGATGGATAAATTCAATTCGTACCGCGCTGAATATGACTATGGCCCAACTCGGCACCAAGCTGAATATTACAAGACAAGGTGTAAAGAACCTTGAAGAAAGTGAGGCTAATGGTACCATAACCTTAAACTCTTTAAAGGATGTATCGAATGCGATGGATTTAAAACTGGTTTATGCAATGGTCCCAAAAGATGGTACCATTGAGGATTTAATAAATGTAAAAGCAGAAAAGTTGGCCCATAAGATAGTGATGCGGACCAATCAAAATATGAAATTAGAGGACCAAGGAATTGGAGAAGAAAAATTAGCCAAAACCATACAAGAGCTCGCTAATGAAATTAAGAGAGAGATGAGAAAATCATTATGGGACTAGAATTTGATTACAAAGATGGACAAACACCTTTAGATGAAGATGAAAAGGAAGGTCTGAAAATAAAGTCAATAACTACTCAAGGCGAATTAGACGAATTTGAGCAACTTAATATCGAAAAAGCAGTTGAATGGACTATTCATACAAAATTAAAACCTGAAAAGATTTTAACTGAAAAGTTTATAAAAGACTTACACAAAAAGATGTATAGCGATGTCTGGAAATGGGCTGGGGAATTTAGAAGAACTGAAAAAAACATTGGAATTCCATGGACACAAATTGGGATTGAGTTAAAGATTTTACTGGACGATTCAAAATATTGGATAGATAATAACACTTTTCCGGCTGAAGAAATAGCAATCAGATTTAAACATCGAATTGTATCAATTCATTGCTTCCCCAACGGAAATGGCAGACATTCCAGAATGATGGCTGACATAATTATGGAATCAATATTTGGAAAGGAGATTTTCTCTTGGCATCAATCAAATATGATCAGAGCTAATGAAACCAGAAAAAAATATATTAGCTCTTTAAGAGAAGCTGACAATGGAAACTTTAATGAATTAATTGAGTTCGCAAAAAACTAAAGCCAACATCGTATAGCGATTGAGACCCTCAAAACATCCTTTGTAGTATTTCCGTATAAAAAAAGCTAAGTATTACTGTATTCTATAAACACTGGTTTCAATAATTCCTTTCTGCTTATCTGGCTTCAGCTTTAGCAGTGTTCTTTTCTCTAGTGCTTTAAAATGGAATGGTGCTGCCGAGATGTCTAGTCCGCTTTGTTTTTTTAACCTGGTTCCCTGTCCTGAAATAATATCCCTGTTAGGCACAAAATCCCCTTCGGGGAGATGTTCGGTTAAAATAAGATATTTAAAATCACCCAGTTTTTCCAGGATGGTAGCTACCTCGGCATTCGATAAATGCTGCAACACCTGTCTCAG
The DNA here is from genome assembly GCA_033721075.1 of Christiangramia sp. Classification (GTDB taxonomy): domain Bacteria; phylum Bacteroidota; class Bacteroidia; order Flavobacteriales; family Flavobacteriaceae; genus Christiangramia. Next base: position 352 of record JAWWBH010000284.1, on the reverse strand, counting down.
GATGGCAATATCCCCGGCAGGAAGGGGATCTGCCGCAATATCCAGGCAATGAAATTCCAGGTTTTCCCGGCGGAAATTTTTAGTGTTATAGGCGATAAGCGGCTCAACAATATCCACTCCTGTATATTTTGCCGAATATTGTAACAGTTCCTTTCCTACGTTAAAATCCCCGCACCCCAGGTCGCATACAGCAGGAGGCCTTTTAAATGATTTTAAAAAGGAGGCCACCACCTCGATATACGGGCGTATAAGCTGCGGATGATGGGATCCCGTGCCTGAATAGAATTCGGCATCACCAGCACCCCACAGGTTCATGCTGTAAACCTGTTCCATCGCGGCTTTTGTGGGCCAG
>JAWWBH010000283.1:0-3470 GCA_033721075.1 Christiangramia sp. | reverse complement strand
ACTAAAAACAGAACCCGCTTTAAAAGCTGCTTGCTTATCGACTTTTATTACTCCGGATGCTTTGCTGAGACTAACAAGATCGCCCGAGCCGTTCCCGTTTACCAGATATCCAGTCAAAACAGCTTTTTCATAATTGGCAGAAACAAGAAGGAACTTGGTAAGATCGGTAGGATTTTCTACCTCATCATTTATCCTGATCTCATATTTTTTTGATGACTGCCCCAAACAAGCGTCCAGCCAGTCGTTAAAATAAATATGAAAATTCACATAAGTACTAACAGGATTTCCCGGAAAGGCGAAAATATGTGTTTCATAGTCCGGATGCATCCCAAACCAGAATGGCTTACCCGGCTGCTGGGCCACCCTATGGAATTTCTTCTGAACCGCTAGTTTCTCGAAGATTTCCGGCAGGTAATCATATTTTCCCTTTGAGACTCCGCCGCTAAGGACGAGAATATCGAAATTCTGAAGGGCTTCCCGGATTCGCTTTTCAAGGATTTTCTTTTCATCCGGAATATGCATTAATTCACTTTCAATATTCAGTTGCTTCAAAAGAGCCTGCAGAGTATAAGAGTTAGAAGTCCTAATCTGGTGAATCTCGGGAACCTGATCTATAGGCACGAGCTCATTCCCGGTCGAAATAATCGCAACCTTTGGAAGTTTTTTCACCCTGAGACTTTCCTTCCCCACACTGGCAAGAACACCAATATTCTGTGACGAAATATATTCTCTTTTCTGAAGAATCAGCTCATCCTTCTTTTGATCACTTCCTTTTCTATGAATATTCTGTCCGGGTTTTGGACTACTGCTTATCCTTGCTTTGCCATTCTCAATATCAACTTCTTCATACATGATAACTGCATCACAGTTAAGAGGAAGCACAGCACCGGTCATAATTTCCAGGCAATGAGCGGGATCCTGAAGTTTCTTTTGGGGGTCACCGGCCGCACACACGTCTTCTATCTTTAAAGGGTCGTTTATTATTACATGTTCAGAATTCACCGCGATCCCGTCTTTTGTAGATCGGTTAAACGGAGGAAAATCCCTGTCGGCAAGGATATCCTCAGACAGAACGCGGCCAATACTATCCATGATATGCACCTGGGTTTCACCAAAATCCTTTGCTGTTTCAATCACTATTTTATGAGCTTCCGTATAACTTATCATGATCTAAAAAATTTCTATTCCGTTCACTATAAGCACCCTGACCCCCACTATAAAGACCATCAGCGCGGTAATTAATTTTATTCCCTTACTGGTAAGTCTTTTAATGCTTAGCCTTATTCCTATCTGGCCACCAATAAAAACAGCGAGCATAAGGAACAATATCTCAGGCAGGGGAACCTCCAGCGTTTGGTTTACAGCCAGCCCCGTTAATCCCGAAACTGAATTTACCAGTATAAAGAAACTTGCCAGAGCCGCGATGCTAATGGACCTATCCCATTTTAAATGGTTAAGTACCGGAGCGAGAAATATTCCACCTCCTATTCCCACCATTCCTGATAGCAAGCCAATGGCGCCTCCTATAATATAAGCTAAACCAGGATGATATTCCCTGATCTCTTCTGAAGTCTCCGGATTTTTCAAAGTTTGCCAGGCCAAAAAAATGGCAGACAGGATAAGAGCCACCCCCAGAATACTGAAAAAGACCTGTTCCCTAAGTTTGAACAATGCTCCAACAAAGGCCAGTGGAATACTTGTGATAATGAAGGGCAGGAATTTCCGAAGATTGAAATGTCCATTTTTCCAGTACAGGAAGGTACTCCCTGTAACCACCACAAGATTGCAAATGAGACCGGAACTTCGAATTATAAAAAAGCTGGTGAAGAACAAGGTAAGAATAGCCAGGTAACTTGAACCGCCGCCAAAACCTATCGAGGAATACAGAATTGCGATCACAAAAAATCCAAGACTTATTAATAGCAATTCACTTCCCGGCAATGACATATTTCTTTATACTGTTTATCCCTCCTTCTACATTTTTCAGCTTCGTAAATTTTTTTTCTTTTAAAATTTCCACCGCCTTCCGGCTTCTCATACCCGACTGACAAATAAGATATATTTCCTTTTCCCTGTCCAGAAAAGCAATATTATTTTGAAGCTGATCAAGCGGAATATTGACCGACTGCTCCAGGCTGAAACCTGAAAATTCTTCGGGGCTTCGAACATCAATGATCTGGATTTCTGTTGATGCTCTTATTTTTTCAAATTCAGAACCCTCAATAGAATCCATAGAACAGGGTATCTCATGCGAATCCTGAAGCTCCAAAATATCAGAGTTTTTAGCATCCTTCCGGAATTTCATATGATGAATACTTTGACGCAGGCCATCATAGATCAATAATTTTCCTGAAAGCACCTCGCCAATTCCCGTTATGAGCTTTACTGCTTCCAGAGCCTGAAAAGTCCCTATAATCCCCGGAAGAACTCCCAAAACACCATTGACATTACAATCGGGAATTTCGCCTGCCTCAGGCATTTTCGGGAAAAGACATCTGTAAGTAGGTCCATTATTGTAGTTGAATACTGACACCTGGCCTTCAAAGCCATGTAAAGCTCCATAAACAAAGGGCCTTTTTTGTATCACGCAAATATCATTCACAAGATAACGGGTTTCAAAATTGTCTGTACAGTCAATGATCAGGTCAAATTCTGTGGCGATTTCTTCGGCATTATCCCTGTGAAAAAATGTTTCAAAAGTGATAATATTAGTCTCGGAGTTCTGAGCCTTTAACTTCGCACTGATGACTTCGATCTTGGATCTTCCCAGATCTTTTTCAGAATAAATAACCTGGCGCTGAAGATTGCTCAGGTCTACTTTATCATTTTCAACGATCCCAAGGGTTCCCACACCCATGGCATTCAGGTATTGCAAAACAGGGATTCCCAGGCCGCCGGCTCCTATAACCAGAACCCTGGCCTTTGAAAGCTTCTCCTGCCCTTCTTTTCCGAATTGAGGAAGCCTGGTCTGCCTTATGTATCGGGATTCATTCAAGTTTCACTTAATATTTTCTGTACTTCCTTATAATCCTTTTCATCGTTGGCATTCATCAAGACCAGATCATCTTCTGGATAAATGATCTTAATATCAGAATTGATAAGGAATTTACGCGGACAGGTATTTCCGGTTTCTGATATGAATTCCTTTGCCAGGTCAAAACTTCTGGGTTCCCAGATAGCACATAAAGGTTCAGGAAGATCTGAGCCTGAAACTGCATAAGCCGTGGCAACTTTTTGTCTATCCCTTTCTGCAACCAGTTTTAAAAGAGCCTCTTTATTCAGTAAAGGCAGATCTGTAGCCACTATCAGCCACGTAGCTTCCGGATGCGTTTTATGTGCGCTTTGCATTCCATTCTGTGGCCCGCGAACTTCGTCCATATCAGCAATTGTTCTGAAGTTTGCCTTAACTGCATCTTCCTGATCTTTTCGAAGACTTAAAAAAACCTCATCACATACCTCCTGAAGCATTT
>JAWWBH010000282.1:0-3495 GCA_033721075.1 Christiangramia sp. | reverse complement strand
GCTACCCTGGCATATGGAAACCTGGAATACTGGAATGATAACTCTGAAAAGGCCCTGGTAATAGTCAGCAATGGCCTGGAAAAGCATCAGAATTCTGAAGATCTTCTACTGCTTAAGGCAAAGATCCTTAAAGATCTTAAGCGTTATGCTGAAGCCAGCACCACCCTTAACCAGTTGCTAAAAGTAAATCCTAAACTCACTGAAGCGCGCTCACTGGGTGAGTCGATTAAAAATGTTTCATCAAAGAATGAGATTGGTGTAGATTATCAATATGTTTATTTTGATAAGCGCTTTGATGATCCCTGGCATTTGGCCAGCGTTGATTATTCAAGAAGTACGAAAATAGGTTCCATAATAGGCAGGTTTAACTATGCTAATCGATTCAGCTCGAATGGAACACAGGTGGTCATAGATGCCTATCCCAGTATTTCTGATACCTTCTACGCATATCTTAGCGGTGGGATATCCAGCAGCGGCAGTATTTTTCCTGATTATCGCGCAGGCGCTTCCCTGTTTGCAAATTTACCTTCTGCATTTGAAGGTGAACTGGGCTTTAGAATGCTGAGTTTTGATGATGAAACCTGGATCTATACGGCTTCTCTGGGAAAATATATTAGTAATTTCTGGTTAAATGCCCGAACCTATCTTACCCCCGACAATGAAAATGTTTCACAGTCCTATACACTTAATGTAAGGTATTATTTAGGAGGAGAGGATGACTATCTGAGTCTTGGAATTGGAACCGGTATTTCGCCTGATAATGAAACTAATAACATTCTTTACGACAACCAGAGCAATTATAAGCTGAAATCCAATAATATCTCCATAGGTTACCGGGTTTCCATCAAAAGCACGAATATATTCTTTATTAACGCGAGTCTTGAAGACCAGGAATATGCAAGAGAAACCAGTGGCAACCAGTTCACTATGGGGGTAGGATATTTCAAAAAGTTCTGAAATGCGAAAGAAACTTTTTTGGGGATTTCTAATCATTCTCATCAGTGTTCCACTTTTTATGTGGCTGGCCTGGCTGGTCACACCCAATACCAGGCTGGTAATAGCGATAATAGACAAGACCGTCCTCACCAAAAAGGGACAGGAGCATAGCTCTCTCAACTGGGTGTTAAATCACGAAAAATATACTAAGACTTCTGATAAAGCATATGAAGTTAGCAGTGATTATTTTGGATTCTTCCCAGAGGATGATGAGAATTTCCAACTGAAAGGCCTGGAAAGATTCTCTTATCCCAAACTTAACCGTTTAAGTAATGATGCTGAACTGGTTTATTTTACCGATACCTATGGGATCTACAATAATGAATGGTTTAAAAACGGTGGCATAAACGAGCGTTCAGGAGTTTTGTATGGTGGCCTTAGTGATAAGGATATTTACCTTTTAAAGCAGATGAAGGAGAAGAACAAGCTTATCATTGCCGAGTTCAATACCATTGGCTCCCCTACCACTTTCAAAAACAGGCAAAATTTTGAAGAAATGTTCAAAATGAAATGGACGGGCTGGACAGCGCGATATTTTGACAATCTCAACATTCGGGAGAATAACGAGATCCCGTCATGGCTTATCAAAAATTATAAAAGTACCCATGGTGGTGCCTGGCCTTTTAAAAAAGAGGGAATTGCCTTTGTCAATAATAAAGATGAGGTGGTGATCCTGGAACAGGATACACATTTAACTGAATCCATGCCTCATATCAATACCCGTGAAAACTACAGAAAAGCGTACTCCTTACCTGAACGTATTAAATATCCCTTCTGGTTCGATGTGATTATCCCTGATGAGAAAATCAATGAGGCTGTTTCCACATTTCAGATAAATGCCAATGATAATGGCCTTTCCCTCCTGAAAGAGAAAGGTATTCCCGTAGTTTTCCCTGCAGTGCTAAAACATTCAGGAGAGGACTATGATTTCTTCTACTTTTCTGGAGATTTTGCCGATAATCCCGTGAGCCTGAAAAGCTCCTGTTTTAAAGGCATTGGATTCTTTGAAGGTTTGTTCTATGACGAACGAAATATTATGGAACGAAAAAGTTTTTTCTGGAAATATTATAAACCACTGCTCACCCATATTCTTGAAGAATACAGTTCGAAAAGGCAGAATCTACCGTGAAAGGTATTTTTTCTGAATAGAATCAGGAATGATCTTTTTGCCTCTTATCAATTCAGAATTCTTCAATTTGAACTGATCAAAAGCATTTTTTAATTCCTCTTTTTTTGAAATATCTGTCACCGGCTTCTCCCTCATATCAGGACCAAGAAGGTATAGATCATCTCCATTTAAGTGATATTTACCAATCACAAAATCCCGCAATTCAGTTTTGGTTTGCTTCATGGGAATATAATGTTCATTCTGAAAGTGTTTTGTGGTGTCAAGTCCCTGACCCAAAAAAGCATTCACATCAGGCGCATTTATCCCATGGTTATTTTTCAGAAAGGAGATCAGGCTGGGAGCAATATCAAAATGGGATGAAACAGAACTGAATTCGCCACTACGCTTCAACAAGGGAGAATAAATTATCAATGGCACATGGTATCTGTCTATTTTGGATGCCATAGGGATCTCTGGTATCCTGTGATCTCCTGTGATAAGAAATATAGTATTGCTGAAATCACTTCTTTCTTTATAGGAATTGATAAGATCCTCCAGTGCATCATCAGCATACAGGATACTGGAATATTGTTTTTGATAATTTCTGTAGTCCATTCTTTTATCTTCATCGAAGTTCAGCTCTAGCATCCTTTCTTCGAACTTGCGGTCATATTTATCCGGCTCATCAGTAAGGAAGGGATCATGCGTGCTTATGGTAAGCAAAATGTCAAGTTTGGGGCTATCTACAGATTCAAGTTTTTTATTTTCAAGATAGTTTCTATAAAGTTCCTTATCAGCATATCCCCAGGTAAAACCACTCAGGTTAGCTGGTATCTTTTCGTACTTTTCTGAAAAATCATCCTCATCAATAATATGATCAATAGTATTCTTATGAAGGTATGCAGCCATCCCATCGAATTCAGAATTACCTCCGTAATAAAAATTCGTTTTATAACCGTTTTTCTGAAGCAGGTTCAAAAGGGACAACTGGTTTGGCATATTTACATCCAATTCCATAAAACCATTTTCTGAAAAAGGCAGGGATCCCAGTAGTGATGGTAAAGCTGCGAAGGTACGGCCTCCATTGCTCAGAAAATTTGGCCAGTAAAGGCTCTGGGTTGCAAGTGAATCGAGAAAAGGAGTGAAATTACCCAGGTAAGCCCCCTTATTGGTAAAAGCCCTGCCAAGACCTTCCACCACTATAATCACAATATTGGGAGTTTTTTCCTTAATTTCAAAAAAAGGGGAAAGCACATCCTGGTCTACTTCCTTGTGCAAAAAAGGAAAGTTCACCTCATCAACATAATCGAGTCCTGCATAACTCCCTTCGATACCGTTCACGTAGCTTTCTGAATAAATATCTACTTCATAAACTTCAGGATTGAAATAAG
>JAWWBH010000281.1:0-3519 GCA_033721075.1 Christiangramia sp. | reverse complement strand
TTTAGCCAGTTAAACTTTTCATCGGCATCAATTTTACAGATAAGCTTTTTGTAATCAGGATTTTTCAGAATAAAATCATAATCATGGATTTGTCTCATGGTACTTATCATTGAACCACAAAAGCTGGAGAACTTATCGGTATCAGAATATTTTTCCCTGTAAGTACTTAAGCGAACTCCAAAAGTAGGGCGGGAAGGAACTCCTTTTATATGAAAAGTATTAATTGGAAAGTTAGACAGCATTCCTCCGTCTACGAATTTCACATTTTCTGGTACCTTTCCGTTATAGCTTACATATTCATCCCACTTCATGTCACCAATTTTACCAGCATTGGGTATATTTTGAACTTCGTAAGGATAATAGAATAAAGGAATCGACATTGAGGTTCTCACAAATTTAGCAGGATCTAAAGTTTCGGCCTTATTCCAGTAAAGATCAGCCATTTTCGGAAATTCCACTTTTGAGTGGGTGGTGATTTCTGAAGTAATTATGGCCAGTTTCGGAGGCTTTGCCTTGTAATCAGGATCGTTACGGTGTGTAATGCCCGGAATATTCTCTCTGAGTGCTTTTAGCGCATTGAGATCCTTGACACCATTGGATTGTAAAATATTACTAAGCCATTTTTCGAAATTCTCTCCCGGATTTATACCAAGCTTATTTTTTAAGAGTTGGAAGGTCTTATAGGCATTAAACACGATATTCCAGAAAATACTGCCTTTATTCTCGATCATTTTCTGAATCAATCTTTTAATACCCGAAGGGCCATCAACAAAATCGAAGAAGTTCTTGTTTCCTATGATATCTATTATTTTTTCGGAAGTGGCTTCACCGGGTTTTCCAAGTGCAGCCATAAGTAACGCATTGATAGAACCTGCAGAGGTTCCCGCAAGACTGTAAAAACGTATTCCGGCCTTTTCAAGAATGTAGGTATAACCAACCAGGGCAATACCCAGCACCCCGCCACCTTCCTGAACAAGATCTACGTACTGATAGCCATTATCATCTATAATATCAGAAAATACCGTTCCCTTTACCTTTATGGAAACAGCTTCTTCAGCAAGCTTTTGAACATCAGGATGATCTATAAATTTATTGGATGTCATAGGGGGATTTAGGAACGCAAAATATCTTTAATAGGGGTTAAAAAGAAGGGGTATTTTCCCCTTTTTAATTTTAAATGTATAGAAAACTATTGCTTCAGTTTTACAGCCGACTTCTGGATTCCCTTTGAAGTTTTTTTCGATCTCATTGTTATTGAGGTTTTGTACTGAAATAATCAGAAGTTCATTTACTGTTTTTCTATAACTGATGATTGTTCCAATATATTCTGAATATTCCTTGATTTATTGATGATTTCTTTGTTTTAATTCATATAGTGTTGTTTTTCAGGTAATTAAGGTAATTTTTTTGGTATATTTATATGTAACCAAACCAGAAGATTATGAAACGATTATTTATTTTAATTTGTACGATGCTAATAGGGAGCATCAGTTTAGCTCAGGAGGAAACACAAACCTACCTCATTTTTGAATTTATGGAGGTAGATAACGATCAGGAAGCATTTTATTATGAAACCGAGGAATTTTGGGAAAAGATCCATGAACAGCGAGTTAATAGCGGAGATATTGTAGGCTGGGACCTCTGGCAATTATTGCCTGGAGGTGAAGATCAGGGCTATCAGTACTTAACAGTGACGGTATTTGACGATCCGCTAAAGATGATGAGAGCAGGCGACGGAATCATGGAAAGCGCACGAATGGCCTATCCCGATTTAAGTGACGAAGAATTGGATAATCGTTTGAATATGGCAGGAGGATCACGTGATCTTGCCGTAAGACTTTTCCTGGAGGTTGTAGATAGTACTGAAGATGATTTTGAAATGAAACCGGGAATGATAGCTTCCCTCGATTTAATGAAAATCAGGGATGGCCAGTATGAAGCCTATGAAAATGCTGAAAGTACCACCTTCAAACCCTGGCATCAAAAATTTGTAGATGGGGGAGTAAAGGGTAACTGGCAGTTATTAAGAGTCCTGATACCGCAGGGAACCGAGGTGTATGCCTCACATATGACCGTTAACATGTTTGATAACTGGGAACAGTATCTAAAATCAATGAGTTTTGATGGAGGTATGACGCCCGACTTAGAGAATAAAATGTCAAAAGGCGTTGAAACTAGAGATATGAAGTGGGTATATTGGGCTACCCTTGTTAAAATGGTAAGGTAGTGATGTATCTTAATTAATTAGTTACGATTTTGCGGCCTGAGAATTTCAGTTTATAGTTTAACTTTATTAAGGTGTTTCCAAGTAATGGAATTTATTGTTTTTTCCTTCTGGTGTTTCGTAAATATATAGTTTTGTTAAAATAATTATATATTTAGTTTCGAAACTACCAAACAGTTCATGAGGAAAGAAAACGACTTTTACACACAGGAGGACAAGATGTATGTTGCTACCGACTGTGTGATTTTTGGATTCGACGAAGGAAATTTAAAACTACTTATTTTTAAAAGAAGGGTGAAACCCTTACTGGGAGCCTGGTCATTGATTGGAAGTTTTGTCAGGATCGATGAAGATGTCCAGGAGGCAGCCAAGAGGGTTTTAAAAGAAATCACGGGCCTGGAGGGTGTCTTTGTGGAAGAACTGAAATCCTATGGAAAGGTAAACAGGGATCCCGGATATAGATGCATTTCAATTGCTCAGTATGCCCTTATCCGTATTGGCGAGTATGATAAGGAACTGGTGAAAAGGCATGGTGCCGACTGGTATGATATTGACGAAGTGCCTGAACTTGTACTTGATCATAATCAGATGGTGAAAGATGCTCTTGAAAGAATTAAAAGAAAAGCCAGGTATAAACCAATAGGATTTGAACTTTTACCTGAAAAATTTACTATTCCACAACTTCAAAGACTTTATGAAGCAGTATACCGGAAAAAACTGGATTCAAGAAACTTCCGGAAAAAAGTTTTATCCTTAAAGGTTTTAATTAAACTTGATGAAAAGGATAAAACAACCTCACGAAGGGGAGCTTTCCTTTATAAATTTGATTATAAGAATTATCAAAAGCTCTTAAAAGAAGGTTTTAATTTTGAGATTTCCTGATTATTTTTTCATTTGCTGTTCTTTTAACATTTCTTCAGTTACCACCGTTCTAAAACCCAGATGTTCCTGAGATGAGTCCATGGCGTTTGCCATCCTCGCAGAAGGCCTGTAACTCGCACAATAAGAGGCCGCACATAAAAAAGATCCCCCTTTAATTACCTTCTCCGGGATTTGAGGATTATTGGGATTATATGGTTTGTCAGGCCCCTGGGGGTTAATTACAAGACCTTCATCCTTTAATTTACTGTAATACCCGGTATTATACCAGTCCTGGGTATATTCCCAAACATTTCCTGTGGTGTCATACAACCCAAATTCATTTGGGGGATATGATTTTACCGGAGCCTTATTTTCATATCCATCAGCTTTAGTATTTTCGGTAGGAAATTCACCTTCCCAGGTATTTGCATGTT
>JAWWBH010000280.1:0-3540 GCA_033721075.1 Christiangramia sp. | reverse complement strand
GAAGTTGGCAGAATCACCAATGGCATGAGTGTTCATTTGAAATTCAGATTTAGAGATCCTTTCAGCAGTTTCTTTAAATTCTGAAACGGGAGATAATAAGGCTCCGAAATGCCCCGGCCTGTCGGAGTATTCAGCTTTTAAAGTTGCACCTCTTGATCCAAGCGCGCCGTCTCCGTAGAATTTCACTGATCGTACATTCAGCCTATCCGTCTTATATGGGCCTTTATCAAGGTAATAATCAAGATTCTCTTTGGTATTGCTCACCATTGCATAGATCCTGATCTTCAATTCTCCTGACTTGTTAAGACTATCTATCAGCTCTATAACCTCTCTGTCTATTCCGGCATCATCAACAGTAGTAAGGCCGTAACCAAAACAGATCTCCTGGGCATCAAGCAATGCTTCAGTATGTGTAGCAACATCTGCAGCATCCATGGATTCAGTGATAATATCCATAGGATTATCCACCAGTATTCCTGTTAGTTTTCCATTCTTCTGTTCGATATCTCCGCCTTCGAACTTAGTGCTTGTAGTAATGTTAGCGCGATCAAGTGCGGCCTGATTTACCAACATGGCATGGCCATCGATTCTTGTGATCGCCACCGGCGTATCGGGAAAGAGCTCGTCCAGAGTATCCTTAACCGGGAATTCCTTAACCTCCCAGTCATTCTGATCCCAGCCTCGCCCTGTAATATAATCGGTTTTATTTTTTTGTTGAAACTCCACTATACGGGCAACAACTTCCTTGAAGCTTTTAGTGCCGGCAAGGTCAACCCGTTGCTGTTGCATCCCAAGACCGTGGAAATGAGCATGAGCATCGATTAAACCCGGATATACCGCATTTCCCTCTGCATCGATCTCTTCAGAAAATTCATACTTTTCTTTTAAAGTTTCTGAGGTTCCAATTTCGAGGAATTTACCGTCTTTTACTGCAAATGCCTCTGCTTTTTGAAAAGCATCATTCACGGTATAAATATTGGCATTGAAAACCAGCAGATCTGCCTCTTCCTTTGACGATTCACAGCTTGACAACAAAACAATAAGACTTATTAAACCTATTAATTTCTTCATTTGATAAAATTTTAGCTAAAAATAAAGAAAGTGTTTCAGAACTGGGCCATATGGCTGAAATAATCGGTTTTCTCCAACTAATTGGGAATAAATTGATATTTTAGAATGCTTCATAAAAAAGCAGCATCCTGAAAAACCCCATTTTAATGAAATTAAAAATCTGCGTACTTCTGATCTTTATCTGCTTTAGCCTTTCCGCTCAACAATCTTCGGAATATCAAATAAGAGAATTCCATGATTCCATAGGATTCGCCAAACATGACTGGCAGATGGACAGCATAATCTCGCGTATAGATGATGCAGATAAAATACCGCGTAAGGAAGTCCACAAAACTGTAATAAGTCCGCATGACGATTATAGCTATACAGCCGGTCTATATGCCAAAACTCTTTCCGGAATAAAAGCAAATACGGTATTACTCATTGGTGTGGCTCACCGTGCGAGGAACTATGAACTACAGGATAAGCTGATATTTGGATCCTATGAGGCCTGGGAGGCCCCTTACGACAAGGTTGAGATCTCTCCTTTAAGGGACAGACTTCTCGAAAAAATTCCTGGTGAGTCCTATGTGATTCATAACGATATGATGCAGCTGGAACATTCCCTGGAGGCAATAGTTCCATTTCTTCAGCATCAGAACCAAAATATTAAAATACTTCCCTTACTTGTGCCATATATGAGGTTTGAGGATATGCATAGATTTTCAGACATGCTAGCCAAAGCTTTATCTGAAATTATGCAGAAAGATGGCCTTAGTTATGGCGAAGATATTGCCGTGGTGATCTCCAACGATGCCATTCATTATGGAAGCGAGGACTGGGGAGGAAGCGACCTGGCTCCCTTTGGCACAGATGAAACCGGCAACGAAAAAGCTCACCAGAAAGATCTCAGGATAATTGACGAGACCCTTAATGATCGACTTTCAGAAGAGAAAATTAAAGCTTTCAATAAATATACTGTTCAGGAAGATGACTATAAAGAATATAAATGGACCTGGTGCGGAAGATACTCGGTACCCTTTGGATTGCTTTTCGCCAATAAGCTGAACAGGCTTATCAAAAATGAAGATCTGCAAGGGAAAATGATCGATTACCGTTCCAGCCTCAGAAATGAGCATATTCCTGTAAAAGATCTTGGAATGGGTACTACGGCACCCTCTAAACCTACTCACTGGGTAGCATATTTAGGAATGGCTTATCACTAAATTACCTCAAATGAAGAATTTAATATTCACCTGCATTATCTCTTTGCTTCTTTTTTCATGTAAAAAGGAGGAAGATAAACGAAGTTTTGACCTGCTTATAACCAACGCAAATATAGTGGATGTAGAAAAGGACAAGATCCTTGAAAACAGATTTCTCGCTATTAGCAATGACACCATTCAAATGGTGGGGAATATGGAAGAAATTGAAAAGTATGAATACAACGAGATACTGGATGCGGAAAATAATTACGTAATGCCCGGACTTTGGGATATGCATGTACATTTTAGAGGAGGCGACAGCCTGGTTGATGAGAATAAGGATCTTTTATCATTATTTCTGGCCTTTGGGGTGACCACGATAAGAGATGCTGGCGGCGATATAACACCCGCCGTTCTTGACTGGAAAAAAGGTATTGCGGAAGGAAGTATGGCGGGTCCTCGAATATTTACCAGTGGCCCAAAACTGGACGGAGAGAATCCTGCCTGGGAAGGCTCTATTAAAGTAGTTGAGCAAGCCGATATTAAAAAAGCACTGGATTCCCTGGAAAGGCTGAACGTAGATTTTGTAAAAATGTATGATGGTAGTTTGAAACCAGAAATTTTTTACGGGATCATAGAAGAGGCAGAAGGAAGAAATATGAAGACCACTGGTCACATGCCTCTACAGGCCGACTTTACCACTGCAATTGATCATGGGCTTGATGGAATTGAACATATGTACTATACCGTCAAAGCTGCTTCTCCCCTGGCCGACAGTCTTGCCGAAACCGATCTTGGTTACAGAATGATGGAACCGCTTATCGATTCATATGATCCTGAACTGGCACAGGAAGTTTTTAGAAAAATGTCCTTAGAAAATGTGAGTATCACTCCCACCCTTCATATCGGGAAAACGCTGGCAAACCTCCTGGAAACAGATCATACTAAAGATTCTCTTCTTCAGTATGTTGGGAAAGGGATACAGAAAACCTATGAGGGAAGGATAGAAAGTGCGAAAAGAGCGAAAGCTTCCGGAAGTAAAATGAGAGAGAAGATGGAAAAATTAAGTGCTTCTATGATAGTACCAATGTACAAAGCAGGTGTAAATATCCTGGCGGGATCAGATTCAGGTGCCTTTAATTCTTTTGTGTATTCCGGCGAATCCCTGCATGCTGAACTGGAAGAACTGGTAAATGCCGGTCTAACTCCTGCACAGGCTCTGGAAACTTCAGTAATAAACGGGCCCAAATTCTTCGGTCTCGAAAACATTTATGGCAGTCTTGAG
>JAWWBH010000279.1:0-3590 GCA_033721075.1 Christiangramia sp. | reverse complement strand
ATGGACAGGTGACATAACTTTACTTAACAATGGCACCGTCTCCCCGGCTCTGTATGATGTGTATGCTAATCCCGGTACTATTATAACTGTTACACATCCACCCTCATTTGAACTCACTGGTACTAGCGGCCAGAAGATCACGCTTGAAATAAATAGTTATAGCACAGGAAAAACTTTTATAAGCACACAAAGCCCGGCCATTCCAAATTCAGTTTATTTAGGAGGTACACTAATTCTAGGCAGTTCTTCGGCTAATGGTCCTGGCAATTATAGCGGTACCATAAACATAACTTTCAACCAGCAATAAAGAATACCTCCCGGCTAAATGAGCTTTATTTTTAAAGACAGATATACACAATATTTTTTCGGTATCGGTCTGGTGCTTATGTTCTTTCATGGGTTTATTGCTGATGCCCAGGAAAGGAATGATAATGATTATGACGAGCTGATTGTAGATCTTTCTGCTCCCAGGATTGGAGTTATTGAGATGCCAATAGCCATTAAAGAGCAATCGGCTTATATTTCTGTGACCGATCTATTCGATGCTTTTAAAGTAAAGAATGAATATAACCCATCAGGAACTATAATCACCGGATTTATAATTTCTCCCGATGCTGAATACAGAATAGACCCGGGAAACGATCAAATAATATACAAAGACCAATCCTACCCTATTTCAGATAACGACTTAATAAAAACCCCTACCACGCTTTATTTAAGATCCGCACTCTTCGGAAAGATCTTCGGCTTGGAAGTAAGCTTCAGCTTTAGACGGCTTACTTTAGATCTTAAGACAGACCTGGATCTGCCTGTTTTCAAAGAATTAAGGCAGGAAGAGCTGAGACGTAATCTTCAGGAGGTTAAAGGAATTATTGAACCGGATACGGTAATAGAAAGGGAATATCCGTTCTTCAAAGGAGGAATGCTGGACTGGGGCGTGATCACCACCCAGCAGACCAACGGATTGGAAGATAACAGGTTTAACCTTGGATTGGGAACCATGATCGCTGGAGGGGAGACCAATGTTCTTTTAAATTATTCTAACAGGCTGCCATTTACTTCAAGAAATCAGTTCTATCAGTGGAGGTATGTTAACAACGACAGTAAACTTTTTAAGCAGGTCACAGCCGGAAAGATCTTTACCGGGGCCACTTCTTCACTCTTTGCACCAGTTGTGGGAGTACAGTTTAGCAATACACCTTTACTGAACCAAAGATCTTACGGGACTTATATCCTGAATGATTATACTGAACCCAGGTGGACCGTAGAACTCTATGTTAACAACATACTGGTGGATTATACCCAGGCCGATGCCTCAGGTTTTTACAGTTTTGAAGTTCCATTAATGTACGGGAATACAAATGTAGACCTCCGCTTCTATGGTCCTTATGGTGAAGAACGAACTGAAGCCAAGGTGATCAACGTTCCTTACACCTTTATTCCAGAAAAGGAGCTTCAGTATACTTTAAGCGCCGGAATGGTAGAAGATGAAGATAATCGCAGATTCTCGAGATTTGCCCTTAATTACGGACTTTCCAATAGTATCACTTTTGGAGGTGGTGTGGAGTATCTTTCAGAAGTAACCAGCGGAGAAGTAATGCCTTTTGTTAATACCTCGGTAAGGCTTGCCTCCAATCTTTTACTTTCAGCTGAATATAATTATGGTGTAAAGGCTGAAGGGCTTTTAAGTTATCGCACGCCATCCAGCATGCAGTTCGATCTAAACTATATCAAATATCATGAAGATCAAACGGCTATAAATTATAATTACCTTGAAGAACGCGAATTTAGTTTTTCATCTCCTATAAGGAGCAGGGCCTTTTCTGCATTTACCAGATTTAGCATAAACCAGATCATTCTTCCTACTACCGAATTTACAACAGCCCAACTATTATTGTCTGGTGTTCTATTCGGGGTAAGTACCAACCTTACCACCTACGCGATATATAATGACCGGGTTAAAGACCCAACGATATACAGCAGTATCGCACAGACCTACAGGTTGCCCTACCAGGTGCTGTTTTCTCCTCAAATCCAGTATGATCTGAGTGATAAGGCTTTGAGGAATATTAACCTTGAACTGGAAAGAGTGATTTTTGACCGTGGTTTTCTTAACCTGTCCTATGAAAATAATTTTCTGAGAAATGCATATACCTTCGAAATAGGTCTTAGATATAGTTTTAATTTCGCTCAGACCGCCCTGACCTCTAGAATAGGTAACAGGAATTCTTCATTTATTCAGTCTGCACGTGGGAGCCTGCGATATGATGATAATATGGATGATCTGGGATTCAGTAACCGGCCCTCAGTTGCGCGTGGCGGCATCACCCTTATTCCATTTCTGGATTTAAATGAGAATGGAAAACAGGATCCAATGGAACCTGGTGTACCGGGTCTTGAACTTAAATCCAATCCGGGAAGACTCACCTATAATAAAGATAAGACGATATTGAGATTAGATGATTTACAGCCGTATATAGACCTTCTTCTGGAAGTTGAACCTACCAGTCTGGACAATATTGCCTGGAAGATTGAAAACCCCAGGATATCCCTGGAAACAGTCCCCAACCAGTACAAGGCCGTATATATTCCGGTAAGGGTGATGGGAGAAGTTTCAGGTTTCGTATATATAAAGGATAAAAATGGCACACATGGCCAGGGAAGGCTTATGGTTAATATTTTTAATGAAATTGGAGAAAAGGTAAAAAGTATCCTGACTGAAGGAGACGGATATTTCAATTACCTGGGATTAAAACCGGGGCGTTATACTATCCAAATTGATAAAGCACAATTAGAAAGCCTTAACTTACAGGCAACACCTTCCAGTAAAAGTTTTGAAATTAAGAAAAATGAGTATGGTGATATTGTGGATGATCTTGAGTTTAGCCTTGAGGCACTAGAAATTAAATAATTTCGTAGCTTATATCCAGGATCTTTAATCGTCTGGTCTCGCTTCCCATTGTAAATTCAGCTATTTCATCGAGTTTTTTACCGGTAATTGCCCTGGCCAGTGGAGCAACAAAAGCGATCTTCTTCTTTTTAATATCGGCTTCATCCACTCCAACGATCTGAAATTCCTGAATCTGGCCTGAATCTATATATTCCAGCTGAACCTTTGCACCAAATCTTACTTCATCCTCAGGCTGATCACCTGGTTTTAAGAGCCTGGCTGTATTCAATCTTTCGGTTAGTAAATTTATCTTGCCATCAATCAGGGCCTGCGCTCTTCTCTTTTCAGAATCATTTTCAGCCTGGATCTTCATACGCTCAGATTCCAGCTGTGACAATTCAGCCCTCAGCTGTTCCAGGCCTTTGGGCGTAACATAATTTGTAACACCTGCAGGCAGAGCCGCTCTGGGTGGAATCATTGGCGGTTCCTCCTGGTCACCTTCCTTTACAAATCCTCTGCTCATTATTTGCAGTTTAATGAGTTATCTATGAAATTTAGTAGAAATTCTTGAAACGAGCATTTACTTAAGATCATAAATATTTCTGAAAGCTTATTAGCCTGTATGACAAAGAACTATTTTTAGTAGTTTAATATTAATTATGAGCCTGGAGATAATCATATTATTCGCGATAATTGTTGT